>JBBRDQ010000143.1:0-12993 GCA_038203695.1 Chitinophagales bacterium | reverse complement strand
GCACCAAACTACGGGCGTATGACAAACTGGCGAAAATCAACAAAAAGGTCGGTTATCCCGATCAATGGAAGGATTTTTCGAAAATGGACATCCAAAAACAGGCGTACGTTTTGAACGTGCAAAATGCCCGGCAATGGTGGAACAATTACCAGAACAGCAAACTGGGCAAGCCAGTCGATCGCAACGAATGGAGCATGACGCCGCAGACTTACAATGCCTACTACGATCCCAGTAACAATGAAATCGTGTTGCCAGCCGGTATTTTTGCCGTGCCCGGTTTCAAAGATGAAGAACTGGACGATGCTTTCGTGTACGGCTACGCCGGTGCTTCCACGATCGGACACGAATTAACCCACGGTTTCGACGACCAGGGCCGGCAATACGACGCCGAAGGCAACTTAAAAAACTGGTGGAACGCCAAAGATGAGGAAGCCTTTAAGCAGCGTGCCGGTTTTATTATCCGACAGTACAATGAGTTCATGCCGGTAGATACCTTACACGTAAACGGCGACGCTTCGCAAGGCGAAAATATCGCCGATCTGGGGGGTGTCTTGCTCGGACTGGATGCGTTCAAAAAGACAGCCGCTTATAAAAGCGGAAAATTAATCGGTGGTTTAACGCCGGTTCAGCGCTATTTTCTAGGGTATGCCTACGGCTGGATGTACCACGAACGCAAGGAAGCACTGGCTTCCCAGATAAAAACCGACGTACATGCACCTGCCAAAGAGCGCGTGAACGGACCGTTTGTCAATGTGCCCGAGTTTTACGAAGCATTTCACATCCAACCCGGCGACAAGATGTACAGGGTAGAAAGCCTGCGGGTAAATATTTGGTAAGGTATTCAGCAGTATGCGGACAGTGTAAATTGATATTTATACTGTCCTCATACTTATTCGATCAAATATAGTAATATTGCTGCGCTTACACATCCGATTCAAATAACGCAATACTTCCAGTTTATGCTCCACTCTACGACACACCTCCGTACCGTTAAACTACTTTTTAAGATTATACTATTGGGCCTGCTTACGCCGCTACTCGCGTACGCACAGCCAGTCAATGACGATTGCGCCACCGCCATCGAACTTGGGCTGCTCCCCTACTGCTCGCAGCCTGCCCAATACACCAACGTGGGTGCTACCGCTACGGTCATCGACCCCGATCCCAATATCAATACACCTTCCTGTTTTACGCAGGATCCTACCCGCGACGTCTGGTTTACGTTTGTCGTGCCGGCAGATGGCAGTATTCTCGATGTACACATCAGTGTATTGGGCAATACGATGGGCAACGGCACCATGCAAATGCCGCAGGTGGCTCTTTACCGGGGCGATTGCGTCGATGGTGTACAGGAACTGGATTGCGCCTCGGCCGCCGTCAATGTCAATGAAGTTTTTCTGGACGTTTTCGGTCTTACCCCCGGCGTGACCTATTATTTGCGCATCAATGATTATTCAGCCACGGCAGCCTCCAATGCCGGGACTTTTAAACTCTGTGCGGAAAAATTCATCCCGGCGATCAATATGGGTGTAGAGCCCGGCAGTAGTTTTTGCCAGGGAACGCTGTACGATTCCGGCGGACCGCTGCAGCCGTATGATTTTGGCGAAAATCTTACCTTCGATATTTGCCCGACCGATCCGCACCAGTGTATCTATGTCACCATCGAAAATTATACGACCAATGCTGATTTCGACCTGATCCGGGTTTTTCAAGGCACAGCGCTCAACCCGCTGGGCCTGGTCCAAAAAGTGTCCGGGATGGGTCAAAACATCGAATTACAAATTCCGACCGATTGCGCCAGTATCAGTTTTGTTTCGGATTTTTTCTTCCCGCTGGATGGGTTTGAGATTACCTGGGCCTGCTCGCCCGACGTATGTCCCGACCCGACACCGGTTATCCCCATCCCGGACAACTGCACATCGGCCATCAATATACCCAATCCGACCAATTATTGCTCCAATATCGGCGAATTCGACAATTCAGATGCCACGCCGAGTGTAGATGCACTGCCGTCCTGCTGGTTTTTCCCGAATAATGACGTGTGGTTTTCCTTTACCGCCACGGACGAAAAAGTAATCATCAATGTAAATGGCAACGGCAACGGGACCACCATTGGCGGCACTATGCTGGGTCCGCAAGCGGCGCTCTACGGCGGTACCTGCAACGGTTTGGTGGAATTAAACTGTTTCCCGAACAACAATTTCTCCTCCTCCGCTAAATTATCATTCAGCGGGCTAGTGACAGGCCAGACTTATTTTATCCGGGTAACCGGCATCAATGCAGGCACCTTCCAATTGTGTATCACCAACGACGGCGTATCCATCCCGGGCGATGATTGCGCCAACGCCATTCCAATTCCAGACCCCAGCAATTTTTGTTCCGCGATAGATGGCTCCGATAATACGCTGGCTTACAACAGCGATGTTCCGCTGCCAAGTTGCTGGTTCAACACGACGGGTGATATCTGGTATTCTTTCACGGCAGTCGCTGCAAAAGCCCTGATCAGTATCAACAGTCCCACCTTTACGGGCGCGCAAACGCCCCAGGTAGCGGTTTATAGCGGCGCTTGTGGCAATCTTACCGAATTGGGATGTGATGTATTTTTCGGGAATGGCTCCGCTTCCGTGGTTTTAAACAACCTGGTACCCGGTCAGACGTATTTCATCCGTGCCGATGCCGATGCTTTTGGCACCTTTCAGTATTGTGTGCTAAACACCGACCAGGCAGTCCCGGGCGATGAATGCGTCGATGCCATTGTGATCACTGACCCCACCAATTTTTGTTCGCAAATCGCCGCCATCGATAACACGTTCGCCACTCCGAGCAATGTTCCGCTCCCTTCGTGCTGGCCGACTGCCAATCAGGATGTGTGGCTGCAATTTACCGCGGTGGCCGGCTCTGCTGTAGTCACTGTCAACGGTGCCTCTTTCAATTTGCCCGGCGGCACCATGCAGGCCCCGCGCATCGCGGTGTATAGCGGCACCTGCCCGAACCTGCTGACGGAACTGGCCTGTTCGGTCTCTTTTAACCCGATTGGCGAATTGCTGGTGCAGAATCTGACCCCCGGACAGACCTATTATGTTCGCATCGATGGGGAGAGCCCAGGTAGTTTTCAATATTGTATCCGCAATTTCTTCTCCGAAGGCGTTACTTCCGGCGACTGCCCGACGGCAATCGTCTTATGTGATAAATCATCCTTCAACGTTGTAGCCGTGGTGGGCGCCGGAAATGATCCGACCGAAATGGATAATGCGCCCTGTTTCGCGCCTTTCATAAACGGGATCGAAACCACTTCCACCTGGTATGTATGGACTGCTGAAACCAGCGGACCGCTCACCTTTACCCTCACGCCGAACAACCCTGCCGACGATCTCGACTTTGTGGTCTACCGCCTACCGAATGGCGTGGGCAATTGCAGCAATAAAATCATCGAACGCTGCATGGCATCCGGCGACTTCTTTATTCCAAGTCCGTGTATGGGGCCGACTGGGTTAGTCGTTGGTGATCCGGATGTGGAGGAAGATCCGGGCTGTACAGATCCGGGTGACGACGCTTTCTTACAGGAATTGAATATGATCGCCGGCCGAACGTATGCGTTGGTAATCAACAATTTCACCTCGACCAGCAACGGTTTTCAGATTGATTTTGGCGGTTCGAGCACATTTCAGGGTCCGGTTGCCAATATCGGCATCACCCCCGGCGACAGCACCGTATGCGTTAATCAAACGGTGACCCTGATCGATAGTTCTACTGTTGTAAATGGCACGATCGCAGGCTGGAACTGGCTAATCAGCGACGGCACTACAGTCGATACGGCTACCACGCAAGGTCCGCTGACGTATGCCTTCGCTACGGCGGGTCCGAAAATCGTTACCCTGACCATCAAATCTTCCACCGGTTGTTCGGTGACCACTACCCGGACGATTAATGTGGTGCCATGTTGTACGTTAGTCGCCGATGTCGTAGTAAATCCGGGCTGTCCGGGTGATGCCGGCGCTACAGCCGAGGCGACCGTGGAAAATGCGACACCCCCCATTACCTATACCTGGAGCAATGGCGGCAGCAATGGCCCCATTCGCAACGGATTGCAAACCGGCGATTACAATCTGATCGCCAAAGATGCCGCAGGGTGTGCAGATACGATAAATTTCACGGTAACGACGGCGCTGTATGGCGGAGCATTTACGGCTTCGGCAGATACTAGTATTTTGCCGGGTTTGCCGCTCACGCTGACCGGCACGTTGACGCCGCCAGATGGTACGATTGTGTTTATTAATGGCACAGATACCTTGGCCGGCCCGTCCATTCAAATTATATCACCAACAGAATCAACGTTTTATCTCGCACAAGGCACAACAGCGGATGGATGTGTATTTACCGATTCGATCATTATTACCATCATCGAACCGCGCATCGACTTCCCGAATGCCTTTACACCCAACAGCGATCAGTTGAACGATACGTTCCTGCCGGTAGCGATCGGTACCGAGATCATTAACGTACAGGTCTATAATCGCTGGGGCAAAAAAGTGTGGGAAGGAAAGTCCGGCGGCTGGGATGGCAATATTGATGGATCGCCTGCGCCGTCCGATGTCTATGTTTTCACTTGCCGGTATCTGAATAAGGAAGGCGGCGAGGTATTTCATAAAGGAGATGTGACGCTGTTGCGCTAGAAAGGAGAAATGTTTGCCTTAAAAAGGCGAGGAATAGGTTTTTATTGATTGATGAATGCTGATTGATGATTGTCGATTTTTGAGGTGGCTGGAAGCGCTTGAGATTGCGCACGGATGCAAAGATGTACACACGGCTATCTTATTTGTCACCACATCTAAGCACCTGATGGTTACCAGGCAAGTTTGAAAATGCCAAGCAACCGCGCCACTTCAAAAATCAACAATCATGTAATCAGCATTCATCAATCAATAAAAACCCTACTATGCGCATTAGAAATTAAGCACCGCCCGCGCGAATAACCGCCGGCCATTGCCGCCCATTTGCACGGAATCCCAGGGGCCGCCTGTTTCGCAGTTAAATGCCCAGTTTTTGGCAGAAGGAACGACTGCCAGGTCGGGATGGATATTGAAGAGATTATCCGCACCCACGTAGATATGTACGCCTTTGGAAAGTTTGTACGATACATACCAGTCGTTGACTACTTTGGCATTGTAAGTGTATTCGTCTTTCACGTAGACCGTTTCATTGGCATCGGTTGGCACCATTGGATTCTCACCGAGCCCGTCTTCACCGTAGCCCAACAGCACAATTTTCCCGAACAGCAAAAGGCGTGTACCGACGGCAAACTTACCGAAGCTGTATTCCAGGTTCAGCGCGCCTTTTTGGTTCGGAGCCGAAGCCAGAATAAACTTCTCTTCCCGGTCGCTCAGAAAATACGGGCTGTTGTTCAGGCGTGCCGGAATATTCACCTTGTCGATGGTCATTTTCTGCACATTACCGGCGAGCAGGATTTTTAAATTCTGGTGTGCAGCAATTTTCTTGTTGTATTCCAATACGATATCCACCCCCATATTGGTGGTATTTACCGCATTGGCAAAAAACTGGGCAGATGCGACGTTCAATTCCTGCAGTTTCGCCGTGAAATCAGCATTCAGGGAGGTATCATCCGCACTGAACTGCCCGGACAACACTACGCGGTCTTTTACTTTTACCATGTACCCATCCAGCGTCAGGTTCAGCCCCTCGGCCAACCGGGTGGTAAAGCCCAGACTCGCATTGACCGATTTTTCCTGTTTAAGCGGTTCGATCCCGGCGGCTTTGGTGATGGCATTCTCATTCGGGGCAATTTTCACCTCGAAAATTTGGGCACCCTGTACAGTCGTAAAAGTCGATGAGAAGTTCAATTGCTGCAGAGAAGGCGCCCGAAAACCCGTGCTCACCGAACCGCGCAAGTTGAAAAATTGGGCAACTTTATACCGCGTTGCCAGTTTGACATTGGCCGTCACGCCAAAATCGCTGTAATTTTCGACCCGAACTGCTCCGCCAATCAGCCATTTATCGGTCACATCGATCTCAGCATCGACGTATGCGCCCACCACATTGCGGGTAGCGTCGGCTTCGTCGCCAGGTTGATAACCGGGAAAACCCTGCGAGCCAGGCGCTTTCAAGACAAAAGAAGTATCGAGTCCGGTAAAAATACCAGTAGCGTCGAAGGTAGAATCTACGTTCACACGATCGACGATTTGCCGCACGGTTTTCCAGGAAGCATCTTCTCCGGCGTAGAGCCGGTAATTCTCAAAGCGGTATTCGGCACCGAATGCCAGGTTGAAACCGGAAGCGATACCGCTTATTTCTTTGGAAAAATTCAGGTTGGTGGTGTTTTGTAAAAAGGAGAAACCGCCATCGTCGAAGCGATTTTTCGTGGCATCACCCGTGGACGCATTGAAGGTTTTATCACCATAAAAGTGGAAATTATTGTAACCGGTGGTGTTGCTCAAATCCCACTGCCAGCCTTCTGCTTGTCCACCGCGCACGCCGAATGCACCAGAGTAATCCTGAATCTGGGTCTGAATATGTGGGTTATAAAAACGCTCGCTGCCATCGGCCGTTTCCTGCACGATGTCATTGGGGTCGAGTAAATCACCGTTGGCACTCGTAACGAAACGTTCGGAACGGGCGGAAAAATTACGCGAATACGCAAATGCATCGGAAGACTTGGCATTGGCACCGCCAAATGCGTAAAGCGTAACATTGCCCACTGGCAGTTCCGCATTCAGAAATCCGCCGCCGCCCTGCACCGAGGCATCGCCAAAACCCCGACGCACATAATTGGGATAGGGTATATCATTAATATCCAGTGACTGGCGGTAGGTTTTGCCGACCGTTGCGTAATCGGCCGAGAGGTTTATAAAACCACCTTGTTTACCCAGCGCAAAACCGTAGTTCAGGCCGACTGACGCAGTTTGCCCGTCAAATTTTTTACCCGTATAATATTGCGAGATATCCTCGGCATTGGCAGCATTGTACGTCGGATCATTATAACCCGAAAAGCCAACATTACCCGTCAGTTTATGCACTGTTTTTTTAGTAATGATATTGATTACGCCCGCAATGGCATCCGAGCCATACTGGGCGGAAGCGCCATCGCGCAGTATTTCCACCCGGTCGATAGAGGCACCGGAAATAGCATTCAGGTCGGTGCCGGAATTGCCGCGACCGCGCGTCCCAAAGACCGAAACATAAGCGGTCTGGTGGCGCCGCTTGCCATTGATCAGCACCAAGGTCTGATCGGGCCCGAGTCCGCGTAAGGTGGCCAGGTCGATATGATCGGCACCGTCGGAGCCGGTTTGTTTATTGTAATTGAAAGAGGGTGCTGCATAATTGAGCGCAGACGTGATATCCATCTTCGCGCTTGGCGCCAGGATCTGGTCGGGGGTAATAATATCCACCGGCACCGGAGTTTCGGATTTTACGCGGCTGCCGCGACGCGAACCGACGATTACCACCTGATCAAGCGTGGACACACTTTCTTCCAGCACCACATTGAGTGCCGTTTGTCCTGCCACTGCCACAGTCAGCGTTTTATATCCCGTATAGGATAAAACAACCGTCGCATTTGCACTGGATATACGCAACGTGAATGTACCATCGACGCCGGAAACAGTGCCGAGCGTAGTTCCTTTTTCAGAAATACTTACGCCGGTCAGGGCCAGCCCAGCCTCGTCGCTGACTTTTCCATTAAGCATTGTTTGTGCGTGTACGGTACCGGCCCAGACACTCAGGGCAAGTAAAATGGTAATAAATTGCTTCATACGAATAAAGATTTGGGTGATTGAAAATTATAATCAAAGAAATTTTGATTATCAAAAATAGTCCAGAATAGGATAGCGTAAATGTAGAACAGCGGAAGATATTTTTGTAAATATCTGGTTATATTTTGCGCGCAGTGATTGAAATTTATCTTATTATACCCGTGTGTTTGTCCATTAAACAGCTCAATCAACCGCTATTCGACGCACCATTTCCCATACTACGATGCCCGCTGCCACCGCCACATTGAGCGAATGTTTGGTCCCGAACTGCGGGATTTCCAGCGTTCCATCGCACAAGGCCAATACGGCGGCGTCCACACCGTCCACTTCATTGCCTAGCACAAAGGCATATTTTTGCGCTTTGGCGATGGCAAAATCTTGCAGCCAGGTTTTGGGCGTGGTTTGTTCGATCGCCAAGACCTGATACCCCGTCTGCCGTAAAAGGCGGACGGCTTCGGTCGTTTCCTGGAAATATTCCCACTGCACCGATTCCGTACTGCCCAGCGCCGTTTTTAATATTTCACGGTGGGGCGGCTGCGCCGTAATGCCGCACAACACTACTTTTTCGATGGCAAAGGCATCGGCGGTGCGGAAAACCGAGCCGATATTCAGCCCGGAGCGGATGTTATCTAATATCAATACAAGGGGGAATTTCTCCCGTGCCTTAAAATTTTCGACGGTCAGCCGATTCAAAGCCGACATGCTTAGTTTTTCCATGGCGCAAAAATCGTAATTTTGCGCCATGGAATCGCTACAACAAAATACAAAACTCGGCCTCAAGTTGCCAACCGACCCGCGCTGGGTCAATCTGGCCGAAATGGAACTCGCCGAAATCCTCACCGACCACGCTTATTGCGAACAAAAAGCCGCCTCCGCCTGCATCTCCCTGATCCAGGCGTACCCCGATCGCCCAGATATGGTGGAAGCACTCGCGCCCATCGTGACCGAGGAATGGGGCCATTTTCGCATGGTGCTGGCCGAATTAAAAAAACGCGACCTGCCGCTGGGTCGCCAGCGCAAGGACGAATACGTCAACCAGTTACTGGTGTTTCGCCCGAAGGGCCTTAATCGCGACGAAATGCTGTTCGAACGCCTGTTGCATTTTGCGCTGATCGAGGCGCGCAGTTGTGAGCGGTTCCGCTTGCTTTCGCTCTACTGCTCCGACGAAGCGCTGCGCGTTTGGTACCATAAGTTTATGGTCGCCGAAGCCGAACATTACCGCTTATTTCTCGATCTGGCGGAGTTGTATTTTGGCAAGGAAGTCAGCCGGGGGCGCTGGCTGGAATATTTGCAGTACGAAGCCGGCATCATGCAGGCGCTGCAACCGAGGGGAGACCGGATGCATTAGGAAGGGAAGAATGGAAAGTGAAGGGTGATGCGTGAATTCCGAACAATGTTGTGGCAACCGTGTTTTTACGCCTAAACTACTAAAAACGATGGCCTACCACAGTCTACGCGATGCCGTAACCGATTTGGAGCGAAACGGCATGTTGCTGCGTATCAAAGAAGAAGTCGACCCGAATCTTGAAATCGCTGAAATTCACCGCCAGGTCTTCGAACAGCAGGGGCCGGCCATTTTATTCGAACGGGTGAAAGGCAGCCCGTTTCAGGCGGTCAGTAATATCTACGGTACTTTCAAACAAACCGCCTGGCTGTTTCGCCATACCCTGGACGCCGTCAAACGCGTCATCGAACTCAAACAGGATCCCACGCGCCTGTTGCGCAAACCTTCGCGGTACCTGGGCGCTCCTTTTACCGCCCTGTCGGCTTTGCCCATGCAGAGTGTCTTTGGAGCACCCGTTACGTATGGAACGACGACCATCGATCAATTGCCGCAGATAAAAAGTTGGCAGATGGATGGCGGCGCGTTTATCACCATGCCGCAGGTATACACGGAGGACCCTGATACGCTCAACCGGGTGATGCAGTCCAACCTGGGCATGTATCGCATCCAACTATCTGGCAATCAGTATATTCCCAATGAAGAAATAGGTTTGCACTACCAATTGCACCGGGGTATCGGCGTACACCACACCAAATACAACCAGCGCAACGAACCGTTCCGGTGCAGTATTTTCGTGGGTGGACTGCCAAGTCATGCGTTTTCAGCCATCATGCCGCTGCCGGAGGGACTCAGCGAACTCACCTTTGCCGGTATGCTGGCCGGTCGGCGTTTTCGGTATACCCGTCGCGATGGACACATGCTGAGCAGCGATGCCGATTTTGTAATTACCGGTGAAATTCTGAAAAATGTCAAAAAACCGGAAGGACCGTTTGGCGATCATTTGGGTTACTACTCCTTGACCCACGATTTTCCGGTGATGAAAGTGCACAAAGTGTACCACCGCAAAAATCCGCTCTGGCATTTTAGCGTCGTGGGCCGTCCGCCGATGGAAGACAGTAGTTTTGGCTGGCTGATCCATGAACTGGTGGCCCCGCTGGCCGCCCAGGAATTTCCGGGTTTGCAAGAAATTCACGCCGTCGATGCAGCCGGCGTGCATCCGTTGCTGTTGGCCATCGGGCACGAGCGCTATATGCCGTTCCGGGAGCGCGTACCGGAAGAAATTCTGGCCATTGCCAACCGCATTCTGGGTTCCGGGCAAACATCCTTAGCCAAGTTTTTATTCATTGCGGCCAGCGATGACGACCCTGCGCTGGATACGCACGACATGGCGCAATTTTTCAAACACCTGCTCAGCCGGGTGGACTGGACCCGCGACCTGCATTTTCATACCCGCACCACCATTGACACGCTGGATTATTCCGGCTCCGGCTGGAACGAAGGATCTAAAGTCGTCGTCGCTTGTCGCGGCGATGTCCGGCGCACCCTCACCACTACCCTACCCGAAAACTTTAGTTTGCCGCCCGATTTCAGCGCGCCAGTTTTTTGCCTGCCGGGGGTACTGGCAATCAAAGCGCCGAAGTTTGAATATATGCAAACGGCCAGTCAGCAAGCCGAAAACCTCTGTCAATGGCTGGAGCGTTTCGACCTGGCGCATATTCCGCTCATTCTGCTGGTAGACGACAGTGCGTTCACGGCCGCTACGCTCAACAATTTCGTCTGGGTGACTTTTACCCGCGCCAATCCCAGTCACGATATCTACGGTGTACAATCGGCCACCGAGCACAAACATTGGGGCTGCCGCGGACCGCTCGTCATCGACGCGCGCAAGAAGCCACACCATGCACCGGAACTGGTCCCCGACCCTACTGTGCAACAACGCGTGCGCACCTTGCTAGAAGGCTATAAGTTTGGTTGAAAAAACTTTTTTTGAAAAAACTTTAGTGCTGGCTTGGAAATAAAATCTAAGTGGCTGTATCTTTGCGGCTCTTTCGACAGATGGCCCGTTCGTCTATCGGTTAGGACGCAGGTTTTTCATTCCTGTAAGACGGGTTCGACTCCCGTACGGGCTACAAAGAGCCGCTTCAGACCGAGGCGGCTTTTTCCTTTTTAGCCCTCAAAACTGCACCTGCGCGTCCAGATTATTCTTTCGATACGGGATTTTCAGGAAATCCAGGGAGCCCGGTTTCACATAGAGCGAAAACAAATACGTGCCGCGGGTAGGTTGCCAGCCGAGGCTCATTTCCCAGCAGTGCAGGTCGCGAATGATGCGCAAATCGGGATAAACGATGCGTTTCACCTGAAAATCATAGGCGATATTGCCAAAGCCCAGTTTCCAACTGCCCGTCAGTGGAATATCACCGGAGAGGCTGACATTGTTCAGGCTAAGAAAAAAGGTATCTTTTACCGTGCCATATCCAGTCGGTAGCAACTGCCGCACGAAAGCGATGTTGTGGCTCACGCGGAACGTTTCAAACCAACTCAGCAGGTCGTCGGGCTTGGCGGTGTTTTTAGTTTTCGTGCCCCCATCGTCTTTTTTGCTGAAAATAGTGCGCAACTGCCCGAGGGTCAGGTTGGAAGTAATCCGAATACCGAAACGTGTGGTGCGCAACAAACGGCCTTCCTCGTTGATCGCAAACTTATTGATCGCACGGCCTTGGGCGTCATTGATGTATGGGCTGAAAGCGACGTCCCAGTTCAGGTTGGTCACGCCTTTGAAAAAACGGAACACGCCGCCGGTGCTAATATCACTCCATTTCAGCGTGTCGGCCGAGAGGTTGTACGAGCCGGAAAAGGTCAACCCGTCGAAGATCCGCTTGCGCAACACCGTGTCCTTGCGGGCCGAGTAATGTTTGAATTCCAGTACATTGGAAATCGAATAACCGAGAATCATACTCTGCGGGGAATAGGTCGGTCTCCCATAAATGCCGTCGTCGTAAATGCTGTAGGTGCGATCGACGCCACGCCCCGGCCGGTTATCCGAGTAATAGGTACCAAAGTACCGCGACCAGCGCGCATTGGTAAAATCGGGCGCAAAACCGATGCTTGCCGACGGTTTCATGGTGTGGCGGATACCGCGAAACCAGCCGTGTCTATATTGCTTGGTCAGAAATAACGCCGTATTAACCGACAGTCCGGCGCGAAAGGTGCGGTAAGCACTGAAGCCCCAATTGCGAATGGTGGTATCCTGGTTGAATCTGGAACGCAGCGAATCAACAGCCAGACCCACAAAAGTTTCGCTCGTCCCTTCGCGTTGAAAAACACTGTCGTAGGCGAGCCGCGTCGGCAGGAGTTTTTTCTCGACCGTGTACGGATACCAGTTTTCTTCATAAGAAATACTGGGGGCTATATTGAGGTATTTGAACAGTTTAAAATTGTAATCCGTATTGGCCTGGTGCCGTACGCCCGCGCGCGAAGTTTCCAGGGTCTTGCGGGAAAACAGGGTCGTATCCACGGCGTTGAACGTGTTCTGCAGCTGCGAGTTATACGTGAGCGAAATTTTTTCATACCAGCGTTCCGCGCCCTCCTGGAGTTTTCGTTTAAATGGAAAAATACGCTGCATCGTAAAATTCAGGTTCGGCAGCGAAATCGTCATCAAACGGGTTTGCGTATTCTGCGAGTGATTCAGCGCAGCCGAAAACTGGTATGGTCTACCGGGAAAACGCTTCGAATAGGTCATATTCGAACTCAGCGTATTTTGATACACGCTTTGGTAATCATTGCGGTTGCGATTCTGGTCGCGATTGGTTTCAATATTGATGGAACCGCCGAACGTACGCGTCGGATGCGCTTTGGCCGCCTGCCGGTGCCCCCATTTCAGGCCAAACGAGTTGAAACGTATTTTCTCCGCTTTGGGGCCTTCACTCACGCGGTTGTTGAAATGCA
>JBBRDQ010000142.1:0-13079 GCA_038203695.1 Chitinophagales bacterium | reverse complement strand
GTGAACTGATGATTTTTTTCGGTTATTTAAGCAATTTCGTCCTGCTGCGATCCATTGTCCGCGTACATAACGAATTTGTTACAAATTTAACGAGTATTTCGAGTAAAGTGAGTTGTTGAATCAACTCAAAACCCAAAACTCGAAACTCAAAACTACAAAGATACAAAGTATGACTACAGAAAATACGTCCCTTAATTTCCTCGAAGAAATTGTGGAAGCCGATCTCGCCGCAGGTCGTTATGAGCATATATTGACGCGTTTCCCGCCGGAACCGAACGGATACCTGCATATTGGCCATGCCAAAGCCATTTGCCTGAATTTTGGACTGGCCCAGAAATACGGCGGCGCAACTAATCTGCGCTACGACGATACCAATCCGGTTACAGAGGATACGGAGTACGTAGACAGCATCCTGGCCGACGTGCGCTGGCTGGGTTTCGAACCGGTCAATATCTTCTATGCTTCGGATTATTTCGAACAACTATACGAATGGGCCAAACAACTGATCCAGGCCGGTAAAGCGTACGTTGATTTTTCCAGTCCGGAGGAAGTGGCTACGTTGAAAGGCACGCCCACCGCACCGGGCAAGCCGAGTCGTTACCGCGACACCATGCCGGAGGAAAATCTGGCGGAGTTTGAACGCATGCGCGCCGGTGACTATCCCGACGGGCACTGCACCTTGCGCGCCAAGATCGACTTGGCTGCCCCCAATATGCACTTGCGCGATCCGTATTTGTACCGCATCAAACACGCACACCACCACCGTACGGGCGATACCTGGTGCATCTACCCGATGTACGACTGGGCGCACGGCCAGAGTGATAGTATGGAAAAAATTACCCACAGCATTTGCACCTTGGAATTTATTCCCCATCGTGCCCTGTACGACTGGTGCATTGAAACCCTGGGCATTTTCCCTTCCAAACAGTATGAATTTGCCCGTTTCAACCTGACCTACACGGTTATGAGCAAGCGCAAACTGAAACAATTAGTGGAAGAAGGACACGTTAGCGGCTGGGACGATCCGCGGATGCCCACCATTTCTGCGTTTCGCCGGCGCGGTTACACTGCGGAAAGTATCCGGGAGTTTGCCCATCGCATCGGCATTGCCAAGCGCGAAAACCTGATTGAGTTGTCATTGCTCGAGTTTTGTATCCGCGAAGACCTGAATAAGCGGGCACTGCGCCGTTTTGCGGTATTGGATCCGCTTAAAGTAGTGATTACCAATTTCCCGGAAGGGCGCACCGAATGGCTGGAAACCGAAAATAACCCGGAAGACGCCCGTGCTGGCACGCGTTTATTAGCGTTTACCCGCGAACTATTTATCGAGCAGGACGACTTTATGGAGAACCCGCCGCCCAAATACTTCCGGCTTACGCCTAGCGGAATGGTCCGTTTAAAATCGGGCTTTATCATCCGCTGCGAATCGGTGGAGAAAGATGCAGATGGAAATGTAGTAGCCGTTCACTGCACGTACGTGCCGGAAAGCCGTTCCGGGCAGGATGTGTCGGGCTTAAAAGTGCAGGGCGTGATTCACTGGTTGTCGGCGGAGCATGCCAAAACAGCGGAAGTGCGCTTGTACGACCGCTTGTTTCAGGTGGAAGATCCGGCGGCGGAAGATGATTTTAAAAAATCGATCAACCCCGATTCGCTGCGGATACTTACCCATGCGCTGGTGGAGCCGGCCTTGGTAGACGTACCTGCCGGATCGCAATTCCAGTTTACCCGCCTGGGTTATTTTTGTGCGGATCCGGACGCGCAGGCAGGCAACCCGGTGTTTAATCGCACCGTTACTTTAAAAGACACTTGGGCAAAGGCGCAGGATAAAACCAAGAAATAAAGGCCGTTTTTGGTATAGAAATAGCCAAATATGGTTAAAATACGACCCTACAAAGCGCCGGTTTGGCAAAAGAGATACCTTGCAGCCAATTTTAATGTTGATTTTTAAATTAATTCTTCAAATATGAAACAACTAATCACACAATCATTGCTTGTCATCGCGCTTTTTTGCGCGGTTGGTGTAACTGCTCAGACGCCGTTCTGGACAGAAGATTTTGACGGAAGCCTTCCAACTGGCTGGACCAGTGTCGATGCTTCCAACCAGAGTATTCTCTGGGTTTGGTGCAATGGTGCACCAACCTGCGCGCCGGTTTTCACCGGTCGAAGCGCATTTGCTTCGGAAACAGCAGCGAATGGATTTGCCGTGGCAAACTCGGATGCTTCCGGTGCGGACCTGCCAACTAACCATATTTCCCGCCTGACGACTACTGCCATCAACTGCACTGGTAAAGCCAACGTTTTTATCAATTTCAATACAGAAATTGGTACCTTCGCCGTAGACGCCGACCCGGGTGCAAAACTGCGCGTAAGTACCAACGGCACTACCTGGACGGAATACCTGGTATTTCCGGGTTTGACCGGTGCCGGATCGCAGTGGTCTGACAATCCAGCAATTCCAACGATCGACATTTCGGCTACCGCTGCCAACCAAGCCACCGTGTACTTGCAATGGCAATGGACTGGTAACTGGGAGTACCTGTGGAGCCTGGACGATGTCAAGCTTTTCAGCGAGAATCCTACCCCACGCCATGATCTTTCGATCACGAGCCACTTTTATCCGGTTTCCAGCTTCGCTACGCCAGTTTCACAAATCGCCACCGATACGTTTGGCTTTTTCGCCACCGTTTCGAATACAGGCTCGCTGACACAGACCAAGGTGAAACTGAAAGTAACTGTTGAAGCCAGTACCGGTACCGTGCTGTACAGCGACAGCACAATCATTGCCTCTTTGGCATCTGGTGTGTTGGACAGTACCCTGGTGATCGACTCGCAATTTGCTCCGGAAGTAGGTATTGGAGAATACTTTATTACCTATACCCTTACTGCCGACTCTACCGATCAGCGCCCGTCCAATAACGTTGTTTTTGATCCATTCATAGTCACCAATGCCATCTTTTCCAAGGAAAACGGCGTAGTAAATGCAAATCGTCCGGCCAGTACAGGTGACTGGGCGATCGGTAACTTGTACACGATGAGCAAAAATAGTCTGGAAAACTACCAGGCGGTGGCGGCTGATTTCACCTATGCTGTAGGTACCGCTGGCCCGGCGATTGAAACAGTTTCTGCAGCGATCAATTTGTACCGCGTGAATGACGGCGTATTGCCGGATTACAGCAATTTTAACGGAAACGTGTATCCAAGCGACAGTACCACTTGGGTCGGTACAGCATCGTACACTGCACCAGACACAATGGTAAATTTCGCGCTGCAATCTATTGCACTGGAAGATCTCGTTGGTACTGGCGGAACCAATGGTGTGCCTTTGGATAAAGGTGCGCGTTACTTCCTGTTGATCGAGTACACAGGCGTTAATAACACGGTTCTGCACGGCTTGAGCGATATTGTTGCGCCGACTTTTGTGAATACGATGGTTATCGACATCGATAATGACAACTGGTTTCTGGGTGGATTTGGCGATGACGTAAATGCTGTATTGCGCATGGTACTGGGTCTGGTAAGTTCGACGGACGAACAGCCATTGGCGGACAATACCATGTCGGTATTCCCGAACCCGGTTAAGGACGTGCTGAACCTCGGAATGAATTTTGAGGTTCCAACCAATGCAACCATTACGATCGCTGATCTGAATGGCCGCGTTATCACGTTCCAGGATCGCGATAATCTGACCAATGAAACGGTAACGTATCCGGTAAATCAATTGGCCGCCGGTACTTACCTGGCCCGTATTGCTACCGCAGCAGGTACGTTGACCAAGAAATTTGTCGTAGTAAAATAATTTGCCAGGCGGCCGTATCGGCAGTTTAGCAAACACATAAAAAACGCCTCCGCGAGCAACTGCTCAGCGGAGGCGTTTTGTTTAGGTGGTATCAATTTACTACATAGGCCAAGGTTTAAACAGCACAATTATTTTAAGGCTATGTTTCTTATGTGAACCTGCTGTGTGTTCTATGTGGTAAACCGTTTTATCAAAATTTAGGGCAAATAATGCCGTCGTTTTCGTAATCGCCGAGGTAGGCTACGGAAAGTTCGAAAGATCCCTGGCGTTGTTTAGCACCCAAGGCTTGCAGGTTGAGATCGTAACTCATGCCGACCAGTACGTTGCTGAATTCCAGGCCCAGCAGCGCTACCACTGCATCCAGGCCGATCCCGTCGGTATTGCGTACGGGACGAACCCAACTACCCAGGTGAACTGCGGTAGAATTGCCCTGGCCCATGGCTACGCGGAAGTTACCGCCGGCATTGATCTCCAGGTGCGGCCCTTGGGTGGCAATCAGCACGCGTGGCAAAAACGACACGCGATTGTCTTTGGAAATCGGCAACGTAGCCGCTACTTGCGCGGAAATCTTGCGGTACAGTTTGTCGCCCTGTGCGCTATTGGGGAAAAACGAAACTTTAGGCTCCAGAATATGGTGCATCCCGGCACCCAGGAATATCCGTCCGTAGCGGCCGATCTGGCTGGTGTAGTTAATACCAATATTCAGGTCTGTAAACGCAAAATTATTTTCCGGCAATTGTTCGCCCGTGCCGAGCGTGTATCCGGTCGAACCGTCAAACGCATCGTGGAATTGCAGGGAGGAATAGTTGATATTGCGCTGGGTGAGGCCGCCTTGCAGACCAACTGACAGAAATTGCCGGTTAGCGTTGCCCAAAGATTTGTGGTAGGCCATCGAGAGCGCGATCTGGGTGGTGCTGAAATCGATCACGCCAGTTTTATCATTCACAAATTGTAGCCCGAGCCCCATCGCGTCCTCGCGCACTTTGCCGGAACCGATCGGGAAACGCAAGTCAGCGCCCACCGCAAATGATTTGAAAGGATTGTCCAGTACCCGACGCCACTGGTCGCGATAAATGGTTCCGACTCGGTAATGCCCTTCAAAAGCGCCGGTGAGGGCCGGATTGAGCGTGAGTGGGGCCGCATAAAACTGCGTGAGGTGTTTGTCCTGCGCCGCAAGGCTGCCACATAGGAACACGGTAAAGAAAATGGCGGTAAATAGTTTTTGCATGGATTGTACAGCTAGAAATTTATGCAAAGATAGATGTTGCAGTAGGATGAAAGATGAATCATGAACGACGAAAACGGATTTCATGGGAAACATTTAACATAAAAGCAGTCAGTTTGGTGGAAATTGAAAATATGCTACCTTTCGCCGTACTCCAGCATGCTTTACCTATCACCAACCAAACCTGATTTATGGAACAATCTAAACCGCCGATTTTCAAACCTTACATTGCCGCTGATGATACGACGGTGCGCGAATTTACCTTGCGGGCCGTCTTGCTCGGTGCGTTATTTGGCATTTTATTCGGCGCGGCTACGGTCTATATGGCCTTGAAAGCCGGTCTGACCGTATCGGCCTCCATTCCCATTGCGGTATTGGCCATTTCGCTGGGCCGTCGTTTTCTGGGCACCACCATTCTGGAAAATAACATTATTCAAACGGCCGGTTCGGCCGGAGAGTCGGTTGCTTCCGGCGTGGTTTTTACGCTCCCTGCCTTCCTGTTTCTCAGTGATACGATGAGTGCCAGTTATTTCAACTACTGGACCATCCTGATGCTGGCGATTTTCGGCGGTATTCTGGGGGTGTTGATGATGATCCCGCTGCGCCGGTCGCTGATCGTGAAAGAGCACGACAACCTGCCCTACCCGGAAGGGACCGCCTGTGCCCAGGTACTGATTGCCGGAGAAAAAGGCGGCGATCTGGCGCGAACGGCCTATTATGGGCTCGGTGCGGCCTTTGTCTTTGCCACTTTGCAAAAAGTCTTTCATTTTATTGCCGAAACGCCCAAAATTGCGACAGGCATTGCCAATAAATACCTGCCGGCTGCCATCGTAGGTGGAGAGATAACCCCTGAATACCTGGGCGTCGGTTACATCATCGGACCGCGCATTTCGGGCGTGCTGGTGGCGGGCGGTGTGCTGGCGTGGCTTGGATTAATTCCACTTCTGGCGACCCTCGTGCCACCCGATGTCATTGCGGCGCAGCTCACCAAACTGGACCTGCTGCGCGCGGCAGTTAATGGCGAAACCGGGCTGACGGAATACCCGTTTGGCTGGAACCCGGATACGCATCAGTTTACCGATCTGGCCGATGCCGTATACCGCGCGTATGTGCGTCAGATTGGCGCCGGGGCCGTGGCTGGTGCGGGTTTCATCACCCTGATAAAAACGCTGCCAACCATCGTTTCTTCCTTCAAAGATAGCCTGAACGACCTGCGTAACCGCGATAAAACGGCGGCAGTGGTGCGTACGGAAGACGATTTGTCGTTGAAAGTAGTCGGTATCGGCTGCCTGGCGTTGGTCTTGTTAATGGCGGTTTTGCCGGGTATTCCAGGCGCAGGCATCGGCGGAAAATTGTTGCTCGGCCTGCTGGTAATTATATTCGGATTCTTTTTTGTCACGGTTTCCAGCCGGATTGTCGGTATTATCGGCAGCAGCAACAACCCGGTGTCGGGTATGACCATCGCTACCATTATGGGGACTGCACTGGTATTTATCGGCGTAGGCTGGACCGGAAAATTTTACGAGCCGATGGCACTGGTCGTCGGCGGGATGATCTGCATTGCCGCCGCCAATGCCGGCGCTACCTCCCAGGACCTGAAAACAGGCTATCTGGTCGGGGCCACCCCGCGTTACCAGCAATTGGCTTTGTTTATCGGTGTAATTGTATCCTCGATTGTGATCGGTTATACGGTAGCGTTTCTGGATACGCCGACGCCGGAATTGCGCGCACGGGGTATTTACCATGCCATCGGCGAAACATTTAACGCACCGCAGGCGACCTTGATGGCCACGCTCATTAAGGGGCTGTTATCCTTTAACCTCGACTGGCAATTCGTACTAGTCGGTCTTTTTATCGCCATTACCATGGAATTGTGCGGGGTGAAATCGCTGTCCTTTGCCGTGGGACTGTACCTTCCCTTGTCGACTACCTTGCCGATTGCGGCGGGTGGCGCGCTGAAAGGTTTGACCACCTGGATGAGCAAACGCAAAGGCGAAGCCGAAGAGGATGCGGAACTGGGGAAAGGCAGTTTGTTTGCGACGGGCCTGGTGGCCGGTGGTGCATTGATGGGTCTGATCGTGGCCCTGTGGCAAGCCAAGGAAGCGGCTTACGGTAAGGGGATGGGCTGGCTGCCCAAACTGAACTGGGGCAAAGGGCTTGCCGAAAGTCTTGGCGCGGGCTGGTTTGATGTATTGAGCGTGGCCGTATATGCGGTGCTGGCATTGCTGCTTATCCGCAGCGCACGGCAGAAATGAGCATTTCAGGCCCATGAGCAGGCTCGGCTAATTGTATGCCAGTCCTTTTTGGCAACTACATAAAGAAGCGGCCGTCTTCCCGATGAACAGGGTAGGCGGCCGCTTTATGGTAATCTACTTTGTTGTACAATAAAAGTTGGTAAGAGCACCATTGAAAATAGATGCAATTATCAGTTTGGGTTAGTCCTTGTGGGGCGCTCCCGCTCTTTCCAGTCGTTGTAGACGGGTTTCAAGCGACTCCACTTGTTGGCGCAGCGTGTCGTTTTCTTTGGCAAGCCGTTCGATTTCAATCTGTTGCTCCTGCATGGCCTGAATCGTTACTACGCTGAAACCGGTATAGTTTACCGACAAATACTGCGTATGCTCGGCATTGCGCGCCGTAGTCTGACCGACCAGTTCGGGGAACAAAGCCTGCACATCCTGCGCGAGGAAGCCCATCGAGCGTTGGCTGGCGGCATCTTCCGACTGGTAGTGATAAGATACCGGACGCAGTTGCATTACTTTTCCTAAGATACCCTTTGGCAGGTCGACAATGTCTTTTTTCAGGCGTTTGTCCGAAGGTAAATATACACCGTTGGTGGCAAACGTACCGGCCGCTACAGTCGTGCTGAACTGGTCATTGTACAGTTCCAGGTTGCCGGCCGGGTTGTTGACAAAAAATTCCCAGTTGTGGTTATTGACATTATTTTGTAGGATCAAACCGCGTGTACCATGCAGTATTTTCGTGGAAGACCCCGCTAGGGTATTGCCCAGTGTGATCAAACCCGTGTTTTTAATATTCAAAAACCGAACGGCGGCCGGAGTTTTAATCAGGTCGATATTAAAGTCCGCATCGGCTCCGCCGCTCTTCGAATTGACATTCCAACTGACCGTGCTGGAATTTTTCAACACCAATTGCGCCAGTTCCCCCGTGCTGGTTTCGAGCGTCAGTTGCGGCGTTCCGCCGGCAGTAAGGAAGCGGCCGTCGCCGGTCACATCTACGCGATAGGTGGGAGTCGGGGTATTAATACCTACATTGCCTTCCTGGGTAATCAGCGCAGGTCCCGCTGCCGAAGTCAAATAAGCAGCTGGTCCCTCACCGGCATGTTTGGCAAATAAAACCGCACTGGTATTCGCAGCATCGGTTGAAACGAAATAACCGGCTTCCTGCGAACTTTCATTGGTCACTTGTAATTTGCCTGATCCATTTACATTCGTACCAATCAGGACGTTATCCGGATTCAGATTGGAAATATGCGTGCCTACCTTTCTCCACAGGGCAGCATTGTTGACAGTAGTCGTGAGGATCGGGTCAAAATCAACGGTGCTGTTGGTGCCGGAAATAGTCAACAGACTGCCATTGAGGGTCAAATTCTGCAATTCGTTGGTATTGCTTAGATCGCCATTGTTGGCAATCACCTGGTTAGGCGCGGTTCCAGTAATGGTAATACCTGCGCCTGCCGTGTAGGTGTTGCTAGCCGGGAGCGTAACAGTACCGCCGCTGTTGGAAAGCGTCAGTTGATTGCCGGCCAGCGAAATAGTCTGTAATTCGTTGGTTGCGCTTAGATCGCCGGTATTGACAATCGTCTGATTCGGGGCAGTACCGGTAAAATTAATACCTGCGCCGGCAGTGTAAGTGTTGTCGCCGCTCGCTGGAAGGGTTACCGTACCACCGCCATTGGAAAGCGATAATTGATTGCCGGCTAACGTGATCGTCTGTAATTCATTGGTAGGGCTTTTGTCCGCATCGCCCGTATTGGTGATGGTAAAATTGGGTGCCGTGCCGGTGATACTGATGCCGGTGCCGGCAGCGTAGGTATTTTGGACGCCAGTACCGGTATTATCATCCGGTGCCGGTTTCCACGCCAGCCCGTTCCATTTCAACACATCGCCGATAGCGGCGCTTTGTTGTCCGAGATTGAGCGGTGCTGCGGTTGTACCGTCGCCGATAAATGCTGCACCTACTTCGACGGTTTGTGCGCCCCAGTCGTCGCCACCCGGCGCGGTGCCTGGTAGCCAGGTAGTACCGTTGAAGCGTAAAAATTGGCCGTTGGTAGCACCCTGCGTGGCAATACCCAACGGACTGGCTACGGTACCGGCACCAGTTAAGGTGGCGTTGGTGGTAACACTGGTACCGGCGGTACCCGTTTCATCGGCAGCCGGCAGCCAGGTGCTGCCGTTGTATTTCAGCACTTGTCCGCTGGTAGCACCTTGTGGGGCGATCCCGAGTGGACTGATCAGCGTGCCCGCTCCGGTTAACGTTGCATTTGTATTGACCGTGAGCCCAGTCACTCCGCCGGTTTCGTCATTTGCCGGGGCCCAGGTGGTGCCGTTGTATTTCAGCACCTGACCGGTCGCAGCACTCATTGCATTGATTTTTACGCCGGTAACTGAACCATTAGCCAGTTCGGGGGTGCTGACGGTATTGGCTTTGATTTGCAGGTTGTCAAAGGTGCCGGAAATATCGCCGCCCGCCATCGAAGCAATTGTTATGTCGTTGTTTGCGTTCGTGTCGCCCGAGTTAACAATCGTAAAAGTTGTCCCGGATACCGATACATTAATGCCGGCACCCGCTAGAATATCGACTGTGCCGCCCGTTGTTCCTTCCAGATCTTCCGCTGGTTGCCAGGCGTTGCCGTTCCATTTCAGCACCTGACCGATGGCCGCGTTCATATCGTCGATCTTGGCGCTGGTGACCGCGCCGTTGACAAGTTCTGCCGTGTTGACGGCATTATTCGCAATTTCAGTCACACCGACGGCATCGGCCTTGATCTGCAGGTTGGAAAATGGTCCGCTTACATCGCCATTGGCCGTACTGGTAGTGGTCAGATCATCGGCGGCATTGCTGTCGCCCGTATTAGCAATCGTGAAATTGGGGGCTGTACCGGTGATCGAAATACCCGAGCCGGCGGTATATGTGCTGCCGCCATTATCGGCCGCAGGGGCCCAGGTGGTGCCGTTCCATTTTAAGACCTGGCCGTTAGTAGCACCCATATTGTCTATTTTAGGACCCGTCACGGCATTTGTGGCCAATTTAATCGAGGTTACAGCGCCGGCGGCCAGATCGGCAGCGGTCACTGCACCGTCGGTAATTTCAGGGGAGCCCACTACGCCGGTTTTAAGTTGCAGGTCATTATAAATGCCGGATACGTCGCCGCCAAACGGGGTATTGAGGTTCACGTCATCGCCGGCATTGGTATCGCCGGTATTGGTAACGGTAAAATTCAGGCCGTTTTGTTGCACCGAAATACCAGTCGCGCCATTCAGGCCGATGGTGCCCGGCTGAACGACGGTCGTAAACGCATTGGTTACGCGTCCTTGCGCGTCGATGGTCAGTACGGGAATTTGCGTCGCGCTGCCATAAGGGCCGGGTGTAACGCCGGTATTGGCCAGACTCACCGTGCCGGAGGTCGTAATTGGGCCACCAGAAAGGCCGGTACCGGTACTCACTTGCGTAACCGTGCCGCCGTTGGTACCGCTGGCAAGCAGGTCGCTCGAAGGCAGCCAGGCGTTGCCGTTCCATTTCAGTACTTGGCCAGGTTCGGCATTTTGTTGTGCAATAGCGAGTGGATTAGCCGGGGTGCCGTTGCCCGAAAGAGTCGCATTGGTTTGAGCGGATTGATTGCCCCAGTTGTCGCTGCCGCCACCACCGCCGCCATTGGCTGCGGTTTCGGCATACAGGGCGTAGGGTACGCTCATCAGTTGGGTCGAGCCTAATTCATCGAATACGTTGGGCGAACTTTCCACCGCAACAGTGAGGTATTTTGCGCCACCACCCCAGTTAACACCGCCAAACGTGCCTTGCAAAACGGTGCCGCCCTGGCCGATAGTCAGATTGACCAAGCCGAATTCATTGGTAGAGGCCACCTGTTTTTCCGTGTACGCGACCGGGCCATTCGGGGCACCGCTGCGAATCGAAAAGAGGAGCGTGAGGGTTTGATTCGTAAGTGCATTGCCGTTATTATCGCGGACAATACTTTGATAACTAAAGCCTTGTGGGGTGAATTGCGACCAGGCTGGAGCGGCCAGACCGAGGATAAAAAGCAGTAGGAGCAAATATTGCTTCATAGAAATACAGTTTTGGAACGTGCTGAAAGTGAAACCAAGGCGGGATTATGAAAAAAGGAGTCCAAGAGCATAACCCGAGGCGCTAGGATTGTAATTTGTAGTGGGCATTATAGCCGGACAATGCGCATGGTAGCAGTGGCCTGCGTGGCCGATTCTGTCAAATGCAGCAAATAAATGCCGGGTTGGAGACTGGTACAGTCGATCAGCATCGCCTCGGATGGCGTAAGCGACGTCAGTGGCAATACGCGACGGCCCAAAAGATCGAATAGGGTAGCGGTGAGTTGGTTGCTTTTTGATGCGTCGAAGCGCACGTTTAGCAAGTCCATGGTAGGGTTGGGGAAAACGGAAATGCCCCATTCCACGAGGTTCAGGTCGTTGGTAGAGACCAGCGGGCAGACATCCGGTTGGTGAAAGCCTTGGGTGAGGGTGCGGCTGGTGCCTTTGGCGGTATTGATGACCACCTGCCCGATCGTATAGGCGTAGTACCGCCCGTTTTGGGTAGTGGATTTGCCGGTTGTGCCAATCACTTGTAGGCAGATCCCGGGATTTTGGGCACCACAAACAACACTAAAAAGGCATACAAAAAGGCATGAAAGTTGAAATCGGCTCATATATGGTGGATTGAAAAGACCTGACAAAGAAACGTACTATTGTGAAAAAGTAGTAAAAAAACTGTGCCGTTGTCGGATTTTTGTCATTTGCAGGATATCAATATTAGATTAATGGATAATGTAAGATTGATTTTGCACTCGTTGTCCGTGTGTGCATTTATGATATGGCTTGGTCCATATTGGGTACTGTATTAAGATTTTAGTACCATAAGTTAAAGTTTAGGACTTTATTTGCAACTTTAAAAATATATCCCCACTTTTGTAGCAGACTTAAGTTATTGCACACTTCAAATATTTGAACAAAGTAATCCTCTAACATCTTTCTTTTTAGTCTCTCGTATTTCTCATTGTTATCCATTCCTCATCAGTACTAGCGTCCCAACACAGGAAACGCTAAAAAGTACTATTTCTTCCGTAAAAAATTTACTTATTATGTCTAAATTAGTTTTTTTTGAGCGTTTTAGCTCATTCCGTTTACTATTTTTTGTTTTTTTCTGTCGCTGTTTTTCTTTGCAAATCACACTTCATTCGCCCAAGAAATTAGTTGCAATTGCACAACGGAGGTGGGGAGCGAGGTTGGAAAGCCGCTTCTTTCTTCCTCCGGTATTGCACTTCCGAAGGTAGGTGGCTGTATTAGGGTCAAAGGGACATTTACGTTTGATGTTTCGTTCCCTATAGGCAATAACCAATTTGATGGAGTGGAATTTCAAATGGATCCTGCTGCATTAATAATTGTCTCAACTTTGAGCATTCCTATTAATAACGTAGGAGTAGTAAACTCCTCTTTTCATGGTTGTAGCAAAATGTGGAAAGGCATTTCAATGCGAAGTAAGCCTGGAGCGAACGCAACAACTCGTCTAAACATGATGAACTGTACTGTAATGGATGCACAATTCGCCATAAGCCCAGAGTCTGGCGCAATCCTCAATCTATCGAATAATAATTTCGACAAAAACTGGGCAGGCTTGAATTTGATTTCATTTAATGGTGGTGCATTTAGTTTAGGCTTGACAAATAATACTTTTCAAGGTGCAGGTGCACTTTTACCTGCCTACAATCTACAGTCTCCTGCTCCTGGTACAATGGTTCGTTAAAGATTTAAGCGGCAATTCTGCCTAAAGCATATAGTTCACGGATTTTGGGGT
>JBBRDQ010000141.1:0-13137 GCA_038203695.1 Chitinophagales bacterium | reverse complement strand
GTCATCAGTTGGGCTTTGTCGACCAACATTTCCTCTGCCGAAGTAGCGTGTTGGGGCTTAAAATAATTGCGGAATCCGTCTGCAGCCGGCTCCAGCACGGCAAATGATTCCACATCGGTTTGTGCTTGCGACGCGTCGGTCCGCCCCGGTGTAAAAGGAACAGTAATCGTATGACCGGCATCTTGCGCCGCTTTTTCAACGCCGGCACAGCCGCCCAGCACGATCAGGTCAGCGAGTGAAACCTGCTTGCTGGCACCCGTTTGCGCGCTATTGAATGCAGTTTGAATGCCTTCCAGCACCTCCAGCACAGTGGCCAGGTGCGCCGGATGGTTGACTTCCCAATCCTTCTGCGGGGCAAGGCGGATACGTGCACCGTTTGCGCCACCGCGCTTATCAGAGCCCCGGAACGTGGATGCGGAAGCCCAGGCGGTCGACACCAGTTGAGACACCGACAACCCGGCATCAAGGATGGTTGCCTTCAACGCCGCAATGTCGGTATCGCTGATGAGTTGATGCGTAACCGCCGGGACAGGATCTTGCCAGATCAGCACTTCGGCCGGCACCTCTGGTCCGAGGTAACGTACGCGCGGACCCATGTCGCGGTGGGTCAGTTTGAACCATGCCCGTGCGAACGCGTCGGCAAATGCGTCTGGGTTCTCGTGGAAATATCTCGAAATGGGTTCGTAAATTGGATCTACCCGCAAGGCGATATCGGTCGTCAGCATAAATGGAGCGTGGCGTTTGGACGGATCGTGTGCATCCGGCACGGTACCGGCACCGCCGCCAAACTTCGGTTTCCACTGATGCGCACCCGCCGGGCTTTTGGTCAGTTCCCATTCGAAGCCAAACAAGTTGTCAAAGTAGTTATTGCTCCACTTGGTTGGCGTGGTGGTCCATGTGCCTTCGAGGCCACTGGTAATCGTGTCGCCGGCATTGCCAGTGCCGAAGGTGTTTTGCCAACCCTGGCTTTGCGCTTCAATCGTGGCGGCTGCCGGTTCCACGCCGACATATTTACTCGGATCGGCGGCACCGTGGGTTTTGCCAAAGGTGTGTCCGCCGGCAATCAATGCCACTGTTTCTTCATCGTTCATGGCCATGCGGCCAAAGGTTTCGCGTATGTCGCGGGCCGATGCGAGCGGATCGGGGTTTCCGTTAGGTCCTTCCGGATTCACATAAATCAGCCCCATCTGCACAGCCGCCAGCGGATTTTCAAGTTCGCGGTCACCGCTGTAGCGTTTGTCGCCCAACCACTCGGTTTCAGCACCCCAATATACGTCTTCCTGTGGCTCCCAGACATCCGCACGGCCGCCACCAAAACCGAAGGTCTTGAAGCCCATCGACTCGAGGGCGCAGTTGCCGGTGAGGACCATCAGGTCGGCCCACGAAAGTTTGCGGCCATATTTTTGTTTGATCGGCCACAACAGCAGCCGTGCCTTATCGAGATTCGCATTGTCGGGCCAGCTGTTGAGCGGTGCAAATCGCTGGCTACCGGCGCCCGCGCCACCCCGACCGTCAGAGATGCGATAGGTACCGGCGCTGTGCCATGCCATCCGAATAAAAAACGGCCCGTAGTGGCCAAAGTCGGCCGGCCACCAGGCTTGAGAGGTAGTCATCAGTTCGAAGATGTCCTGCTTGACAGCAGCCAGATCGAGGCTTTTGAACTCCCCGGCATAGTCAAATGACGTGCCCATCGGATTGGACAGGGAGGAGTGTTGGCGCAGAATGTTGAGTTTCAACTGATTGGGCCACCAGTCACGGTTTCTCGTGCCGGAACCGGCACTTTGTTTGATCGCTCCACCGGAAAACGGGCATTTGCTTGCGCCGTTAACGTTGTAGGCGGAGGTGGTCGGAGATGTATTATTTTCCATTTTTACTATTTGATTGCGTAATGCCACAAAGTTAATTGAATAAAATCATTGTTTTGAATAATAATTTCTATACTTTTATAGGCTTAAACTATACACATGACTTTACAACAATTAGAATACATCTTGGCCGTAGATGTCTACAAACAGTTCTCCACGGCTGCTGAAAAATGCTTTATTACACAGCCTTCCTTGAGTGCGATGATTCAGAAACTGGAAGACGAACTGGGCGTAAAAATTTTTGACCGCAGCAAGCAGCCCATTATGCCGACCGAGATCGGACACGACATTATTGCACAGGCTCGTTTGATTGTCAATGAATCCGCACATTTAAAACAGCTGGTAAAAGACCGCTTCGAAACCGTGAGCGGCACGTTGCGACTGGGCATCATTCCGACCTTGGCGCCTTATCTTTTACCGTTGTTTTTAAAGGATTTTTCGGAAAAATTCAGCGATTTGAAACTCAGTATTACGGAATTAACGACGGAAAACATCATCGCGCATTTGAAAAAAGGGATCTTGGATGTGGGTATTATGGCAACGCCTTCCAGAGACAGCCAGCTATTTGAAGACCCGATTTTTTACGAGGAATTTATGGTGTACGCGCCTAATGAAAGCGCCGTACTTAAAAAGCAATATTTGCTTGCCGAAGATATCGATGCCAATCGCCTGATGTTGTTGCAGGAAGGACATTGTATGCGGACGCAGGTCATAAACCTGTGTGCTTTGCAGCAAACGCAAAGTTCACTCCGTAATATTACCTACGAAGCGGGCAGTCTTGAAACCTTGAAGCGGTTGGTGGAAACCCATTCGGGCATCACCATCCTCCCCCATTTAGCGGTGTTCGATATGCCGGAAGACCAGATGGAGTATATCCGTTTCTTCAAACCGCCCGCCCCGGTGCGTGAAATCAGCCTGGTGACCCATCGAAGTTTGGCCAAAAAAAGGCTAATTACGGTCTTGAAGGAATCGATTTGCGCTAATTTGCCACCGGCAATCGGAAAAGTCAAGAAAAAATGGGTGGTGGGTATTTGATGATTAATTCGTTACATCATACTTTCGCCAGCAGTGCATATTGCCGAAATATAATATTGATACTTATAGTCCGTGGACTTATTTACATCTATTTAAGACCTTTGCACTTAAATTGTAAATATGGGTACAGCATATTCTAAAGATGAAAAAGCATATTTGGAACGAGTAGGAAATCGGATACGAGAGCTTCGTACAGATGCAGATCTATCCCAAGAAAAATTAGCCTTTGCTTGCAATCTTGACAGAACATATATCGGGTCTGTGGAAAGAGGTGAAAGAAATATTTCTATTCTTAATCTAAGAAAAATTGCAAAATCGTTAAAAATAGAAGTATCTATTTTGCTAAATATTGAAGAATGAATAAAAATTTAAAAATTCCTCCTAAACTCGTTAGCACACTTACGCCATCCGAAACATTAGCCCACTATTTTTCAGAATTAGTTGGAAAACCGTTTATATTAACAGGAAAAACACGAACAGACGGCTCAAATATACGCAAAATTATAGCCGCTGTATTGGAAAAGCATCCTTTACCTCAATTTGCTGATATAGGGCAGTTCGAAATCGTTCCACCAAAAGGGAAAGGGATACCTAAAATTACAAGGGAGTTTATTGATACCTACATTGTAACTAGTGGTACATCTTATAATTTACAAGTTTGGAACAGATCTCCAGCAGCAGACACATTGTTAATTAAATATGAATCCGGTGATAGCCTTAAATGTACAGATGTCAGGTTTGTACTTGTCAAAATCGACACTACAAAAAATACTATTTCCACCATTATCATTCTTACACCTCAGTACATCGAACAAAGGTTTGGTAGATTTGGGAAGTCAACTATTAAACATCAACTTTTGATTTCAAAAAAAGTAAGAAAATACATTTATGAAAGTGAAGACAAAATCCTTTCCTTTGTTGATTCCAAAAATATTTCTTACCACATTCGACACGATTATTTGCCTCCAAAATCAGGTATGGTCGAGGAACCAGACATCAAGCATTTATTTTCCATTGCATTGTTGAAAAAAATGGTTGCTGAAAAACTAATTGGTTTCAAGTTAGAGGCTGCATCAACTAAAAATAGAGGCCAGGCTTTGGAAAAGAAAGTTCTTGAACTACTTGGATATGAGATAAAGAAAACTGACTTATTGTATGGTTCGTTTCCAGATATTAAAAACCAACTTTTAGAAGTAAAAGTACAGGACAGTCCGACAGTGGATTTAGGCAAATTCTCACCTGAAAAAGAAGAAGTTGTTATTGAAAGTTCAAGATTAACAACTTTTGACGTAAGGTATTTGATAGCCCTAACCAATCCAAAAACTGAAATAATTGAGGGCATTATACTCTCTCCTGGAGAAAAGTTGGGTGAATTATTTTCCTACGTCAGTACACAAAGCTATAAATGTCAACGAGCAATACCGATGGCATTTTTCGACTCCTATTACGGACAATGTGTCTTCAATCCAGATTGAAAACAGGCTCTACACCAAAAGATTCCGCAACTTTTATTTCCAATTGTTTTTCCAATTCCGAAATTACTTTTCTGTCGCTTGATTGATTCAAATTGTTTACGATTGACACAATTTCTTTAGCTATGGGGGAACGAAAATCAGGTAACGGATACCGTTCTACGTATTGCGTAAAATATCTTCTTCGACCAGAATATAATTTGTTATTGAAAACCAAATCGTGGTATTTAGTCATCAACTTTGAATTAGCAACTCCCTGAATCAAGAGTAATTTTTCAAGGTCTTCTTCTTTTACTGCTACAATCCAATAACAATTGCCATTTACTATTTTCCCACCTTCATCAAAATAAAAGCGAGGCGTTAAACTTATGTCTGGGAAAACAATCTTAGGGTATTTCCATTGGTCAGGGCGATGGGAAACCCATAATTCAAACCACTGACGACCTGCCTCAATAAGATATTTTCGGGATTTTAACTTTTCTTCATGTTTCAGAAAATATTTTTTTGCTTTCGGATATTCATCGATATCAACAGTATGCTTTTCGCCATTTATAGAAATATGCGGGTAAAGCACCTTTAATTTAAAATTGTCCGTAGCATTCCACGCCTCTACATTTTCCTGTGAAATTAAATCTTTTAGAAGATTATCTTCAGGCTTATCATCTTTAAGATCTTCCCATTTATCACTAATGAATACTTTATCGGCAGTTGACTTAATACCAACTTTTACTTTAAAAAAATCTTCAACACGGTTTTTTGCAGATTTACCAATTTTTGAAACCCAGTCTGATTCATTATTTGACAGCATTTCCCAACAAGCACCCGAAGCAATTTTATATTTCAATACGCCTGATGATTTTTTATAACGCTTTCCGTTTGCTGTAAAATATCCTGAATGTTTACTGCTTAATATATCATATATGGATGCCACAGGAATTAAATCACCTTTATAGCCATTCAGTTCTTCGTATACTTTAATGAAATTTGCAGCAGAGGGATTTTTTTGCTTTTGCTTTCTCCCAATAAAAATAGCGGGCAATACTGCAGCATCAAATATTTTTGTATCTCCTAGATCAATCAATTCTAAAATTTCATAATTTTCGGAAAGAAATTTTCGGATACTCTCTCCACTTTTGGTTGATAAGTACCTGTTTGAGGTAATTACACCTATAATTCCACCATCTTTCAGGCTTTCAGTCATTGCAATAAGGAACGGATAATATAAATCAACTCTCCCTTTCAAATTAAATTTACGCGCCAGTTCCTGTGCTTGTTCCGTGCCTAATATTTGAGTTCGGACATAAGGAGGATTGGCTATGACAACATCAAAGGAATTATTTATAGATAATTTATTGTACTCATTAAATAGCTCCAACGTACATTGAGAGGAAGAAACATCAATAGTCTGCAAAAAATCCTCGTGAACGAATTTAATATTTGTATCGCCAAAACGCAATGTTCTTTTTTGAGCAAGGCTTAAATACTGCTCATTGGAATCATATCCTGTAAGCGAAAAATTAATAGATAAATCGGAAAGTATGTCACCCATTGCAACCAACAACTCCCCTTCTCCACAGGCAGGGTCAAGTATCCTTTGATAAACAGGTTCAATATAAGAAGCAATGGTTTTCGCTAAAAAAACGGAAAGTTCTTTCGGGGTAAAAGTAGCTCCGGTTTTTTTTATTTGCTCCTTTGTCGACATAAAATTTTTTATTTTTACAAAGATACTTAAAATCATCAAACACTTCAAAATACAAGTAAGTTTTTTTACCAACACCTAAAAGAATCCCTGTGGCAATGCCCTAATACTTCTATTGTAAGCATTTATGAACCTATTTTCAGAATCACGCATGGTATTTGACTACTTCGCCCGCTCGTACTGCACCGGCCACGCCACCGCCTCGCCCAGCACCTTCGCCGCATGCAGCGGGAAATACGGGTCGCGCAGCGCCTCCCGGGCCAGGAAAATCAGATCGGCCTGACCATTTTGTAAAATGTCTTCCGCTTGTTGCGCATCCGTAATCAAACCGACTGCAGCGGTTAGGATACCGGCTTCTTTTTTCACTTTTTCCGCAAATGGCACTTGGTAACCTGGCCCGACCGGAATTTTAGCACCCAGCGTCAGTCCGCCGGAGGAGCAATCGATCAGATCGACCCCTTTATCCAGCAATATTTTTGCCAACCCGACGGAATCATTTTCATCCCAGCCATCCGGCATCCAGTCCGAAGCGGAAATGCGTACAAAGAGTGGGAGATTGGCCGGCCAGGCAGTTTGGACGGCGGCCAAGATTTCCAGCAGGAAGCGGATGCGGTTGTCAAAACTGCCGCCGTAGGCATCGGTGCGCTGGTTGGTAAGCGGCGATAAAAATTCATTGATCAGGTAGCCATGAGCGGCGTGAATTTCCACCACCTTGAAACCGGCCAATAGGGCGCGGGCGGCGGCTTTCTGAAAATCTTCGATCACTTGTCGAATACCTTCCAGGCTCAATGCTGCCGGCGATTCTTGTCCGGGTGCAAACGGGATCGCTGCCGGCGCTACGGCCCGCCAGCCTTCGGCATCGTCGGCCGAAATTTGGCGGTTGCCTTTCCAGGGAGACATGTGGCTGGCTTTGCGACCGGCGTGCGCCAGTTGGATGCCGGCTACCGCACCCTGCGCGTGGATAAAGTCGGTGATGCTGCGTAGTTTCAATACATGATCATCGTGATATATACCCATATCATCGGGCGTGATACGGCCTTCCGGCGACACCGCCGTGGCTTCCTGTATAATCAGGCCGGCACCACCGACGGCCCGGCTGCCGAGGTGCACCAGATGCCAGTCGCTGGCAAAACCATCGGTAGAAGAATACTGGCACATGGGCGAGACGGTTACGCGGTTGCGGAAAGTGACGTCTTTTATGGTGAGGGGCGAGAAGAGTTTGGACATGGGTAGAAGATCATTTACATAAAGAGCATCATAACATTTTTTAAGGTAAAAGGATGTCGGTGCGAGTAACTGTAAGTATTTTAAATTGAACACTTAACTCGGGAAGAACTGAATGAACGATAAGATTTTTTGGGACAGTAACCTGTGGATATATCTCTTTATAAAAAGTGAAAACTCAGAAGATATTCGTAAAAAAGAGCATTTAAAAATGATGCTGAAAATCACGGCCTGGTGATTGAAAAAAAATTAACCATTAAAAATCCATTTCTGTAAATACTGGTAGGATGCCCTGACCGATCCCGCGCTCGGCGGCATGCAAAACGCTGGACACAATACCAGCCAATCATTATGCATGACTTCGAGTCGCTTTCAGCGGAAGACATCGCGGCGCACGAACGAAAACGTCTAGAAGCCCGATTGTAGGCCGGCTTCCTCACCTTGAGGCATTCTCTACCCGTCTTTTGCCTGTCCGTAAATGGCATGTTTTTTTATGCTCCATGGGTATTAAAAAAACAATTATAAAAGGCAAAGCTATGAACAACAATGAAGAATTAATTGACGTCGTCAACGAATTGGTACGCATCAATTATGACCGCGTATTCGGTTATGAAACGGCCATTGAGGATGTGGAAGATGTAGATGTGGACCTGAAAGCAATTTTTGAAAAATATGCTGAACAGAGTCGCAACATCGTCAATGAGTTGCAGCAAACCGTTCGCTCTTTGGGCGGCGAACCCGTGACAGATTCAACCATGCGCGGTAAATTGTTCCGGGTTTGGATGGACTTCAAAGCTACGTTGACGGGTAAAGACCGTCAATCGATCCTGAACTCCTGCGAATACGGCGAAGATGCGGCCCAACGCGCTTACAAAGAAGCCTTGCAAACGCAGGCACATCTGCCGGATGAAGTGCGGCTGCAAATCATCGACCAGCAGCGGACGCTGAAAGCAGGGCACGACAGTATTCGCGATATGCGCGATATAATGGCAAAAGTTTCCTAAACTACTCCCCAACAAATGCCGGAATGATTGACTGTTCCGGCATTTTTTTTTTAACTAAAGCGGCTTTAGCCATGAACCAATATTATATCAACGCCGACACTACTGTTTCAAACAGTCGGCTGCAATTGCTTAAAGCGGCCAATTTCGTTTTCTTTTTGCTGTGTATTGGCTTCAATTTTCTGGCGCAAGCATTGCCGCTCAACCGGAAATCGACGGGCGAATTGTCCGATCAATATCCCAACTTGTTCACCCCCGCTCCGTTGACATTTGCCATCTGGAGCGTTATTTATAGCTCGCTTTTTCTGTTTGTGCTCTGGCAAGTCTGGCCCTTGCGCTCGCTACAGCGCAAACAAGACAGAAATGTGACCATCAATGCGCTTGGCTGGGATTTTGTCGCGGTTTGTGTACTAAATATGGCCTGGCTGTTTTTCTGGCATTATGAATTCGTAGCCGTTAGCGTGGTTATTATGGGGATGATGTTGCTGGTGCTGATTCGTATTAACCGGCTGGTTTTTCGCGGTTTGCGCTGTACGCAGGATTTGCGCAATTTTCTGCAAATTCCTTTCGGCTTGAATTTGGGCTGGATTTCCGTGGCTACTGTAGCCAATGTTACTGCCTTTCTGGTCGGCCAAGGCTGGCACGGAGGTGGCTTTTCTGAAAAGATATGGACGGTGGCGATGATGACCGTGGCAACGCTGCTCGCAGTGCTGGTAGTGTACAACTGGCGCAACATACCATATGCGCTGGCGGTCACCTGGGCATTAGCAGGGATCGCTTTAAAACACCAGGAAGTATTTGGCGTATCATTATCACTGGTAATTGTAACTGCTTACGCGGGCATACTGGTACTGCTTATTACAATCGCAGTTCACCTGCGACCTTGGTGGAACAGGGCCATCAATAACAATGTATACCCTCCTACCAACGCTACCGTTTACTAGCGTATATTGCGTGTTGAGATCATTATTTGACAAATAAATACTTATTGACTTGCCGGCTTGCGTCGCCAGGTCAATAAATATTTGATTACCAATATTTTATAATTGAAATGGCTTACTATGACTAATACGGTTCAACCTACCAGGAACATTTTCCAGTATATCTGGCAAAAAATAGTGATTTGCTTTCATTTACTGCGCCAGGCAGCCACCGAATTCAGCAATGACAATGCGTTAAAATTCAGCGCATCCTTGTCGTATTACACCTTATTTTCGTTGGCACCCATGCTTACGATCGTAATTGCGGTCAGTAGCGTGTGGCTGGGCAAAGAAGCGGCACAAGGTTATCTATACAAACAATTTGAAGGTCTGCTCGGTACCGTGGGCGCATTGCAGTTGCAGGAAATGATCAGCAACGCGCATATTTCCGGCAATACACCACTGGCTACCACGATTGGTATTGTTACCCTTCTATTTGGTGCCACCGGTGTTTTTCTGGAAATCCAGGATTCCATTAATTCGATTTGGAGCCTCAAAGCCAAGCCCAAACGCGGCTGGCTAAAGTTCATTACTAACCGGCTGCTTTCTTTTTCGCTCATCATCGGTATCGGCTTTTTGCTCCTGGTTTCGCTAGCTTTGAGCGCTATACTCTCCGTCGTATACGAGTTTGTCAACCGGGGTTTTGGCGAGACCGCCTGGTTGAGTTGGATCATTTCCAATGCCATCAATGTCGGCTCCGTGGTCCTGCTTTTTGCCGTTATTTTCAAGGTATTGCCCGATGCCAGCCTCAAATGGCGCGATGTCTGGGTGGGTGCATTTTTTACTGCGTTGTTGTTTTTACTGGGCAAGTTCCTGATCAATATATACCTCAGTCGCTCTAGTACGCTTTCGGCATATGGCGCAGCCGGAGCAGTTGTACTGATCATTTTATGGATCTATTATTCATCGGCTATTCTGTATTTCGGGGCGGAATTCACCAAAGTGTACGCCAATAAATATGGCAATAAGATCAGGCCGAATCAATATGCTGTTTTCGTAGAAAAAAAGGAAATACAGACCGACGATCAACAAGTCAGTTTGGCGAAAGAAAACCGGGAATAACTCAGGTAGCACGCCTTCAAATACGCCTGGTTACTATACCTAATGAATTGATTATCAATTTCATCTTTTATAACCACCCATTTTTTGAACACAACCTAATAAAGATTTTTCATGAAAAATCCCGTTTTACTACAGTTTTTCCATTGGTATACACCTGCCGATGGGGCACTCTGGCGTCAATTAGCGGCGCAGGCGCACGATTTAAAAGAAGCTGGTATCGACATGGTTTGGCTTCCACCGGCCTATAAAGGCGATGCAGGCGCAAATAGCGTCGGCTATGACCCGTATGATTTGTACGATCTGGGAGAATTTGACCAAAAAGGCAGTGTACGCACCAAATACGGTACTAAAGATGAATATGTGCAAGCCCTGGCGCAGGCACACCAGGCCGGTTTGCAGATAATGGCAGATATTGTGGTGAATCATAAAGGAGGCGCAGATGAAACGGAAAAATTTCCGGTTTACAGCGTCAATCCCGATAACCGGCTGGAACACTTGTCGGAACCGTATGAAATTGAAGGGTTTACGAAATTTACATTCCCCGGCCGTAACAATCAATACTCTAACTTTCAATGGCGCTGGCATCATTTCACCGGCGTAGATTATGCCTCCGATAAACAGGAGAGCGGTATTTTCATCATTGAGAAAGCCTTTGAAGATGGCTGGCAGAAAGTAGTCGGCGATGAGTTCGGCAACTATGACTACCTGATGTACGCAGACATTGACTTCCGCAACGAACATGTACGTTCCGAAATAAAAAACTGGGGGAAATGGTATGTCGAGATGACCGGTATCGATGGCTTCCGACTGGATGCCATCAAACATATTCCGCCCCATTTTTTCAATGAATGGCTGGATTATTTACGGGAGGCAACCGGCAAACCACTCTTTACCGTCGGGGAATTTTGGCACCAGGATATTGAGCCACTTACCCAATATTTGCAGATTACGGAAGGTCGCTTGTCGCTGTTTGATGCGCCGCTGCACTATCGCTTTTACGAAGCGGGCAAAGCCGGAGCAGATTTCAACTTATGCAGCGTATTCGACGGTACGTTGGTACAGCGAATTCCGCTGCTGGCCGTCACTTTGGTCGAAAATCACGATTCACAACCCTTACAATCGCTGGAATCGCCAATCGAAGCCTGGTTCAAGCCCTTGGCGTATGCACTGATTTTGTTGCGGGAACAGGGTTTGCCCTGCGTATTTCAGCCGGATCTGTCGGGTGCCGAATATACAGACCAGGATAGGGAAGGCACTGCACATACCATCACGATCAAACCGGTCGCCGAATTGCCGGTCCTGTTACAAATACGTCGTTCTACTGCGTATGGCGAACAGCATGATTATTTTGACCATCCAAACCTGATCGGCTGGACCCGACTTGGACAGGACGAGCAGCCGGACAGCGGTTGCGCGGTGGTGTTGTCCAATCACGAGGCCGGTTCCAAAGTGATGCACATGGGTTCACGATACGCCAACGCCGTCTTTGCAGACCGGCTGCACCCGGATGCGGATCCGGTTCAACTTGATGAAAACGGCACGGCTGCCTTTGCAGTACCCGCACGCAGTGTAGCGGTGTGGGCAAAGGCTTAAATCCAATATTCGCATACAAACCAGTTAATCATTAATTCCGTACTATTCATGGATTTGCGTACTTCCAATCCCTACTGGCTGCTGAAAAGCGGTCTTGCATTTGAATACCCTTCGTTGCGCGAAGACCAGCGAGTGGACTATGCCATCATTGGCGGCGGTATTACCGGGGCGCTGATCGCCTGGTACCTGACCCACGCGGGTATCAAAGTAATGCTGCTTGACCGTCGCCATATCGGCATGGGCAGTACCTGTGCCAGTACTTCTATGCTGCAATATGAAATCGATACGCCGCTCCATAAGTTGGCTAAAATGGTCGGCGAGGAACACGCCGCCCGCAGTTATCAACTGTGTGCCGAAGCGATCCTCAAACTGGAAAAAATTTGCGGCAAATTGACGGTCAAAACTGACTTTGAACGCAAACCCAGCTTGTACTACGCTTCGCGGCGGGGCGATCTGCGCGAACTGGAAGCCGAACTTGCCATCCGGCAAAAACATGGTTTCGAGGTGGAATTACTCGACCGGGCTGGTGTGGAGCGACTGTTCCCGTTTTCTGCACCCGGTGCTTTATATTCGCAACTGGGCGGACAAGTGGATGCCTACGCACTCACCCATGGGCTGTTACAGGACGCCATCCGGCATGGGGCACAGGTTTTTGACAAGACGACCGTGTCAGATATTAAACATACTGCCGAAGGAGTGGTACTGAAAACGGACTATGGGCATCAGATACATACTGGCAAATTGATTATTGCCGCAGGCTACGAAGCAGGTCGCTACCTGAAAAACAAATATGCCCGGTTATATTCCTCCTATGCGCTGGTAAGCGAGCCATACGATGCGGAAGTCTTGTGGCACGAAAATGCACTGGTGTGGGAAACCGCTCGCCCGTATCTCTACATGCGCACCACCCGCGACCGGCGGGTGCTGGTGGGTGGCCGGGATGAAAAATTCCAGGATGCTGACCGGCGCGATCGTTTGCTGCGCCGCAAGACGGAACAACTGACCCAGGATTTTGAAAAATTATTCCCCGCGCTTGGTCCACTGCGGGTAGATTATAACTGGGCGGGCACTTTTGCGGAAACCGAAGACGGGCTGCCGTATATCGGGACTGTTCCGGAACAGCCACATGCCATTTTTGCACTTGGTTTTGGCGGCAACGGTATCACGTTCAGTCAGATGGCAGCCGAAATAATTCGCGACGAGGCA
>JBBRDQ010000140.1:0-13226 GCA_038203695.1 Chitinophagales bacterium | reverse complement strand
ATTGCGGAAGGTGCCGCGCTGCACCGGGGCGATAAGATCAAAGTGCGCATCGAAATTCGCGTGGATCGGCCGATGGAGTACGTACACCTGAAAGATATGCGCGCTGCCGGACTCGAACCGACCAACGTACTGAGTCAGTACAAATGGCAGGGCGGACTGGGTTATTACGAAAGCACCAAAGACCTGGCCACCCACTTCTTTATCGACAACCTGCCGCGCGGCACCTATGTATTCGAGTACCCGCTGGTGGTGTCGCAAAAAGGCGATATGTCGAACGGTATCACCACGATGCAGTGTATGTACGCGCCGGAGTTTACGACGCATTCCAAGGGCGTGCGGGTAAAAGTAGAATAACAACCTACGTTTGGATTAGAAACGCGCGTTGAAAGGTACAAACCGGTTATTCAAACCCTTTTTTCCAGTAAAAATCAATATTAAAATAAACAGCGCCGGCATTTCCGCATCTTAGCGGAGATTTCGGCGCTGCTTAATATATACGATAAATTTGTTGCTATTTCACTTCGATTTATCGGGCACCTTGCGGCCTTAGAAAAACCCCCATTTTGCGGCCGCAGCGGCGGATAAAGCAAAAAACTGTTTGAGCCTAACGGATCATGGGGGCCAACGGCCTGCATAAACGATGCGGCGAGTTTTTTTTGCGCCGCCGGTGCGGCCGCAAAATGGTTGGGTTTTTCGACAGCCAGGTCTTTTTTGGTTACTTTTTTGGACGCAAAAAAGTGACAAATCCAGGTGCAATACCCAATTTTGCCCCTCCACCCATCATCCTGATCCTAATATCACAAGACGTTTCACGCCAAAAATATGACTCCACTGCGCTGTATTATTGTAGAAGACGAGCCACTGGCCGTCGAACTATTGCAGGAATATATCGGCGAAGTACCGGCGCTGACCCTGACCCATGTGTGTACCAACGCCTTCGAGGCGCTGGATGTAGTGCGCAACCACCCGGTCGATGTGATTTTTATGGATGTGCAAATGCCGCGCATGAACGGCATGGACTTCCTGAAAACGCTGCAAAAGCCGCCCAAAGTGATTGTTATCTCCGCGCACCAAGAATACGCCGTTGAGGGATTCGACCTGCGCGTGACCGATTTTCTGTTGAAACCGGTTGAATTGAGCCGTTTTAACCAGGCCGTCAACAAACTCTTTCAGGTGCCCGGATCAGTGGCCAAGCCAGCCCCGCCACCGCCGCCCGTGCGGCCGTTTTACTTTTTTACGGTCAACAAACGCGCGGTAAAGATTTACCTCGACGAAATTCTCTTTTTCGAAAGCCTCAAGGATTCCGTGGCGATCAATACCCTGACTACGGTGTACAAAACCCACTACCAGTTGGGCGAACTGGAAAGCCTGTTGCCACCCGATAATTTCCTGCGTATCCACCGCTCATTTCTGGTCGCCGTGGACAAAATCGCCTCTTTTTCCGCCATGGAAGTAGAGATCAACGGCCGCGCACTGCCGATCGGAAGGAGCCACAAGGGGAATGTGGAGGGGAGATTGGGTCGGGGGTGAGACTCCCTGTAAACGTTCCTGGTTGCTTCAGCGGCTGACTTCAGGGCAAAAACTTGGTCGTCCAGTACGCAATTTTACCATCGATCAACTGTTTGAGTTCGGTTGGTTCTTCTATGGAATGATCGGCGAGTAGACGTGCCTTTTTCAGGCACTTGATCGATTCATCTTTGTTGTTGTTGGCCATCAGAATTTCTCCGCAGTCCAGGAATGGTTTGCAAAGTTTGAAGTCCTGATCTCCGTATTCAGTTTCCTGTACAACGATAATTTTTTTGATAATTTTTTCCGATAAATCCAGCGCTGAGAGTTTAACGCTCAAGGCCAGAATTTTACTGAATAGGTCATTTTCAGCAATGGTAATCAGATTGAAATAATTAGGGTTATTGTTGAAAAGCGTTTCCAATTCTGTTCTGGACGTTTTTGAAGGTCCTTCCATCAGCAGGCTTAGGTCTCGCTTGACCAGTACATAACGCAGTCGTTCGAGCGGTTTTTTGAAATCGTCGTCACTGATTTCCATTAGGAGTTGGCGGGCAATTTTGAAATTTTTCTGCCGGACATCTATATTGAGTTCAAAATCAGCCACACCGCTTAATACCTGGGCAAGTAACATTTTGCGACGGGCGACGGCCGTTTCAGACTCATCGTCGACAAGATCCTCCATCAGTAATTGCTCCAACAGCATCCGGCATTTTTCCATGTGGGGTCTGGAGCCAAAACCAAAGGTATTGATATAGTAGGCAGATAAGGCTTCTTTAAGCCGAGCCGTTCGTTTATTGCGGTGAGTAGGCAGCGCATTTAAAAAATCTTCAATGAAAGTCAGAAAAATGACCTGTAAGACGGCTGACTGGAGCGCCAGTTTTTTGATCAGATTATTGATCAAACTGTCGTAATCGGGCGAATCAAAATCAAAGACGGCAACGACATTTTTCCGGATAACGTCTTGAATTTTAAATCGTTGCGGGTCACCCGGGTCAGGGTACAGCACTCCTTTTCTTAGTAGATCCTCCATGGCCAGATGTAAAGGAGCCTTATCTTTGATTTTAATGTCAAAATACTGAAAAATATCGGTATCGCTGTAAAATCCAGATGACAGGATAGCGATGAGGTTAACGCAACGCGTTTCAGCTGGGCTGAGTTGAAACGCGTTGAAAAGGCGCATAATAGATTGATCCTCAAACGGGTACTTTTCTTTAATATGGAGCAGCAAATCACGGAACAGTTGAACTTTCAGTTCCAGTGCCGTTGTGTAATTTACGTACAAAACCCGGTTGTCCTGATTAACCTGCGATTTAAATTTTAGCAAATCCAGGTAAACTTTAGCCTGAGATTCATCGACGGGAGAGAATCCTTCTCTGATATAGAGAAACACTTTTTTGCGTTGCCGCATGGAGCGTTCGAATTCCTCTTGGGTATAGCGGCCAATTTTAGAATAAAGCAGCACTATTGCAATAGGACAAGCATCGAGCAGTTTGCGGTTGATGTCCTCCTGTACATTGCCGCCTTCGACACTGCCGCTGGCCAGGTCAATTTCCCATTTAACGGGTTTGAGTTGAATATGATTAAACAGTGTGTTCAGTTCATTAAAAACCGAATCCATAAACACTCGTTCTTCCTTCAATTCGCCGGAAGAAGCAATTAGTACAGGTATAATGGAAGATGCTGCCATTTGGTATGGAGTTAATTACCAATTTCCAATTTGCATAAAACAGTTATCGGGCATTCAGCCATGTTTCCACGAAAACTTATCGGGTATTGCTATTTTGAATCGCAGTCAATACTTTGTTCATGCCCGGCTCGAATTGTTGGCCCGAAATATCAATAACCAGCACTTTTCGTAGCGCTTCAAGCGTGGTGCCCAGATTCGCTTTCAAGTCCAGTAAGCGCTTGCGGTCTTCTTCAAAAGGGGCAGTATCGCGGTCTTTGTCCAGCGCATCCCGCATCCGGACTTTACTTTGCTGGATTTTTTCATCAATAAAATCCATCGCTTCATTATAAAAGTCAGGATTAAAGCATGCATCATCGAGGCGCACTGGCAACCAGCGGCTGGTTTGCAAACGGTTGAGCAGCAATACAGCCGATAATTCTTTATTTACCCAGCCAGAGAGCAGACTATTGCGGGAGATAATAGATAATACAAAGTGATTCTCCTTAAATGCTTTGTCGATAAATACCTGGATATCGTCGCCAGCATTCATATCTGCCACATCCACGAATACACGGATGCCTCTGGATTCCAGAAAGCCCCGTGCGCCTTGCATAAAAATACTGTCTTGGTGGTTATAAGAGATAAATACCTGCGCGGGAGATAGTTCGATAGAAGTGTCATTGGCGCTCGTTCTTGTGCTGCTGAAAGTTGGCCCGGTCTTCTGAGCAGCGCTGCTTTTCACTTTCCCGGCCATTTCCAGCGCCGCATAATTGATCTGCGCCTGCACCCGTGACCACTCGCTGAACTCGATCAGGCCCATGTTGTACTGTTTTTTGCCCTGGTTGAAGCGGGCTTGCAGCAGCACCGCATCATTGCTGGAAGCGGCGAGCAGCGTGAGGGCATCTTCGGTGCGGCCTTCGCTGATGGCCTGCTCGATTTGTTCTTTCATGCGGAGACGGTAAAAAAAGGGTGGTACAAATACTGTTTAGCACGCCAAAGGTACGGAAACGCCGTGCGCTTTTCCAAAGGCGAAGTTCGGCAGGATTTTTTTGCAATGATTTTGGTTTTTTCGCCAGCCGGGTTACCTTTGCCGTCCTTACTTGAAAAACGGACCATAGCTCAGTTGGTTAGAGCGCTACGTTGACATCGTAGAGGTCACTGGTTCGAATCCAGTTGGCCCGACAGTACCCTGGAAATTTTGAAATTGGCCATCTGATTTCTCAATTTCCATTTTTTTTTAACGGGATGTAGCGCAGCCCGGTAGCGCGTTCGCCTGGGGGGCGAGAGGTCGCAGGTTCGAATCCTGTCATCCCGACAATATGTTAACGCAATTATCTGTTAATCAGGTAGTTGCGTTTTTTGTTTGGGTCGTTTGGGTAGTTTGTGGGTCGGGTTGAAAATTTATAGGCCTCGAAACTGGCTTTTTGGGCCAAATGCTAAACTTTCGCCAGATTGCCCCCTTCCTTTTCCAACCAGGTGCGAAATCAACGGTTTCGCTGCCCGCGTTGATCGCCCTTGCCTCTTTTTTATAGGGATCGGAAAAATCGGAAACGGGCTTGCCTGTTTTTGGTATCCCGAACAGCTGCCTACACTACACCGATTTTATCAATTTCCTTCATCAGCCGATCCGTTTCCGCCAACGCCACGATGATTTTTTGATAGTGCAAAATATCTTCATAGCCCAATTCCCGGCCTTTGCGATCTTTCAGCCACTTTTGCGCGGGTTGGTAGCCTCCTATGTAAAACTCCCAGGCAAGGGGCGGCACGTTGGCGAAATACTGCGTTTCGTTGATGTACACCTTCCCGGCTTCGTACTTTATTTTGCTTACCACGCTGTCCCCGTCTTCCGGGTATTGGGTCACGTACTTTTGAACGGCGGGACTTTCTAAAAGGTGTATTTGCCGCAACTGACCGCCCAACGCAACCAATGCCCAAAAGGTAGCCGCGTCCTTTGGGTACGGCACACGGGGAAAATCAATCTTTAAAAATTCTTTGTAGGTTTCGCGGTAGGTAGGGGAATGCAACACGGCATAGATGTAATCCAGTAGATCAATGGGCGCAAAGGTGGCCCCGTCTGCTTCCTTTTCGTTGGTGAATTGCAGGCCGATTTTTTCGGCGATTTGCTGGACAATGGCGGGGTTTAGATTGGGGGTTCTTTCGGCTTGGTCAATAGCCGTTTGGGTTGTCAGTTTGGGGTATATATAAAGAGGGAAAGCAACACCTCCCCCACGATAGTACAAGTTAAAATCTGTAATGTATTTTGTTATAAAAATTAGATTCCATGCCATTGAGCCTACGACTTGTCCTTGACGACCAATTACTAATCCTATATTTTCACCTTTTAGGAAATGCTGCATTACCTTTTCTCTTGCCCGCTCAATTATATTGGCATCATAATATATAAATTTTTCATCAAAAGGACGATATGAAATTTTATGAATAAACGATTTTTGGATTTCAATATTGAAAAAATTGCTTACACTTTGTTCTAATTCTCTTTGATTATCTTTAATTAAAACTGAATCTTTTGCCGTCACAATTCCTACATTATTCAGCGAGAACATCTCATTTACTAAAAATCCATTATTAAAATCTGCTTCCAAAGAAAAATTTTTCTGGACAAAAAAGTAATTCGGAGCAGTATTTTTCAATTCCTTAAATAAAACGGCTGAAATCGAATTTTCCAAAAGAAAACTATATTTCAACTCTCGCTTTCCGTACAAATCAAAATGAAAAACCTTTCCTAATTCATTTACCTTTTTCTTTCCGGTTTTTATAAACAGATTTATACTAACTCCCTGCATTATATCAAAGACGTTAACATCTGGTGTTCCATTCGGTGCGGCTTCCTTCTTTTTGCTGTTTCCATGCAGATCAATCGTATAAATTTTATCATAAGTTTTTAGCAAATTCCAGCGCATTCCCCGGAAAGTCGGGTTATCTAAAAAACCGTGCGGGTTGATAAATGCCAATATACCTTCCCCATTTCTTTCGATGAAATATTGACCATAACGTATAAACTTTACATAATCATCATTTATCCATTTTGGGTTTCTTTCTTTTAGTTTCTCTTTACCGCCGGGTTCTTTTTTGTAGTCTTCCATGAGGTTCATTATCCAATGGCCTTTATTGGCACTTTCGCCGCTATACGGCGGATTCCCAAATACCACCATCACCGGCGCATCTCTTTTTACTTTGTTGGCTTCGTTGGCTTCATCGCTCAACCAATGCGAAAACAGCGTACCCGCATCCGGGTGGCTTTCTTCTAAGGAGTTAGTGAGATATACCCGGAAACGTTGGTCTTTGGTCGGTTTAAAGCCCGTTTCAGTCAGCAGCAGGTCGAGTTTTAAATGGGCCATTGCATAACTGGCCATCAGCAATTCAAACCCGTTCAGGCGCGGTATCAGGTCGTTTTCTACGTAGCGGCTCCAAATTCCTTTTTGCCCTGCAAATTTTTGGTGTATTTGTCTGACCACTTCGGCCAAAAAAGTGCCGGTGCCAGTGGCCGGGTCGAGTATTTGCACTTTGTGGACTTCCTTTTCCACCTTTTTCCCTTGTACATCTACTTTGATTTTAGTCTTCGATGTATCGGCTAAACCCTGTGAAAGCCCAAATTCTGTTTTTAGAATATCATCCACGGCGCGTACTATGAAGTTCACTACGGGTTCAGGCGTGTACCATACGCCACGGGCTTTGCGCAAGGCCGGGTCATAAGCCGCCAAAAAGGTTTCGTAAAAGTGGATAACCGGGTCTTCCTGTTTGGTGCGTGTGCCGAAATTCCGCATAATGTCGGCAACGTCGGAGGCTAAAAATATCTGTACCAATTCGTCCACGATCCACACCAAACGTTCGTCCAGGTCGAAACCCGCAATGTCCTGAAATAGTCGGCGCAAAAATGGGTTGGTTTTCGGTATCAGGGTAGCGGCTTCCTGGCGGCTGAAAGTGGGCAGGGTGGGGTCATGGTAGCGGGCGGCAAACATTCCGTAAGCGATAGTTTGCGCGTATAGATCGGCAAATGTCCGGTTGGTAATATCGTGAATGAGTACGTTTTTAAACGTCTGCATCTGCCCTTTTAGCGGGCTATTATTACCGCTTTCATCGTCGGCGTTCAACGTCTTTTCAATAACATCGGCCATTAACTTTGCCCGCGAAGCCATCATTTCGGCCAACTTGGTAGGGGACTTTATGGTCTGCGAAATATTGGCCGCGAAGTTTTTTATCAGGGCATCGAACGTATCGAAGTTATCAGGCAGGGCAACAACTTTACCCGCTTTTAATTCGGCTACGGCGATTTTGGTTACAAAATTCCCATCCTTGTAAAAATGGAAATCCATGTAATCAGTAAAAATGAGGTTGTTTAAAGAGGCACGGTAACGGTCGAACTGTTCTTTGAGGCTTTTGCTATGCAAGTCCACGCCAATGTCCTTTGCCTCTATGTAACCCACCGGAATGTCCTTTTTGGTCAGAATGTAATCCGGTGCGCCGCATTCAATCCGTGCTGGTTCGTTCGTTATCAGCGCATCGGGCAAAAGTGCGGAAAGCAGGTTTTGCAGATCGCCCCGGTAACTGTGTTCCCGGCTAATTCCGGTTTGGTAGCGGGTGTTGAGATTCTGGACGTATTGGGCAAGGTTCATTCTTTGTATTTAGGATAGAGACGGTAAGTTGTAAAGCGGTCAGGATGTGGCAAATGTAACCTACCTCCGATAACTCCACCCATCGAAATCATTTTTGCCGCTCTTGCTGCATAAGCCAACCGTTCATTGCCCGGTCATAGCGCCCTACCTTCTTCATGCCTTGTTTGGCCCTCCGGGTTGGCTTGCCCCGGTACACTTCCTTACTGTAAGGCTGTTGCAGCGTCTCGCTCATTGCCACCATTGCGTCGAAATAGTCCAGGGTGCGGCAAATGGTGCGGAAATACACGGTGTGGGTTTGGCACTTGTAAATCGTGCCGCGTGGCAAGGCTTTCCGGCTCTTAAAATGTCCGCTGTCCAGGTATAGCACCCGGCAAGGGTGGCCAGTCACGGGGCAAATAAAAATCCAATGCCCCCCGGTGTGGCCTGGCAGGTTACTTTTTTGGAAATAAAGGTTAACCCGGTCGGCCACACTTTCCCCGGTTTTAGTAATCGTGTATTGCAGCAATATCGTCGGCGTATCGCCGTACAGCTGGACGGTTAAAACGATGGTTGACCCGCCCCCGTTGTTGTCTGGCCACTTTAACCCGCCATTGTAGCCGTCGCGTAACATTCCCAACCTTTTCAGGTCATGGACGGAAAAGCAACGGAAATCTTCGACGGTCGTTGACATTGAATTTATTTTGAAAGTCCACTAAATCGGTAGAGAAGATTTTATTTGGAAAAGGCCAAATTTCAGAACTTTCCGAAACTTATAAAAAGGGACAAACATTCAACCTGCACTTTTACCAAAAGGAAAACCCTTTACTTGGTTCCCCGTCGGTGGCAGATACGGCCTCGACTTTGGGCAGTACAAAGGGCATCAACTTGCAAAGAAAATTCAGGCGGTCTTTTTCGTCCAGGGTTTTGAGGGCCTCCGGTAAACGCTCTATTTCGCCCCTGAACAGGTCTTTGAGGGTGGCCCGCATATCTTCGACTTTGGGCTGCATAGCCCGCTCCATTCGGGCAATATAGGCGCGTAGCGGTTCAGTAATTCCGGTCAATGTATCTTCCGTTTCCTGATTTCCGAAAACCGTATTTTTAAAATAGGTTTTCACCTTTTTGGCAATGAACAGTTTTTGCGCGTCGGTCATGCCTTCGGTGTGCTGCTCAAATATGGGTATGACCTTAGCCGGATAGTTGGCTACTTGCAGTAGTGCCGTGCGCAGATTAACGAACGTCTGCAATGGTTGCACGGGATCGGCAAAGGTGTCTGTTTCCATCGCTGCCAGGAACACGGCTTTGTCCTGATCGCCGTCGTAGTCGGTGGAAAAATCGGTGACGGTAGGGGTTTTTACCTTTTTCATAGTATTGTAACGTTTAGAATGTTATTGGCGGCGGGTTGAAACCTTTCGTTTTTGTTCTGTGTACTGTGGTGCCCTTATTGCCCGACTAACTATCTGTTCAGCCCTTTCTTTTGACCGCTGCCAGTCCTTTTCGCTTTCATCGGTCAACGGCTGCAACCCTTCCAATTTTAAATCAAAGCGGGCAATTAGTTCCTTAGTCGCCGGATTCTCTCGAATGATACGGGCCAGGCTTGCGCGTTGATCGTTCGGCAAATCCCAGGCAGCCGGGTAGCTCTCGGCATTAAGTAGAACCTCGAAATCTTGCCCCGTATTTCGGTCGGTGTAGCGTTCGCGGTGGTGGCCGGGCGGAAGGGCGGGCGGTGCGGGTTGGGCTGATCTGTGGACCGGTGGTGGCGTTGGGTTATCTTTTGGCTCAAAGCCTTTTTCCTTCGCCAAATAGACAAGCGTCCCCCCGGTGCAAACCCCTCCGGCATTCCGTTTGAAGCTGCGCCAATGCTGTGCAAAATGTTTCCTGAAATTGGAGAATTGGAAAGAAGGGCTGTTCTCTAAAATGTCCCATGCAATCCCTTCTCCATCGGTGCCAAACTCATAATGGCAAGCGGCGGCAATCCGTTGGTAATCGTTGTAACAAAAGGCGACTGCTGCGCGGGCATCAATTAAGAATTGCGCGGCGCGGCGGGCGGTGTCGCCGTCGGTGGTGCGTGTCCAGGTGGGCGCATGGTAAACGGGTTCGGGTTCGGGCAACTTCCAATAGGGTACAGCGTCAGTATTGAAAAAGGCAGCCGGATCGTAACTGTAAAACCGGAACGAAGCCGGGTTGGCTGGTGCCGGGTCCAAGACTATACCCAACCGGGCGAAGTCTTGAGTTATGGCGCGGTAATGGTCCTTGTGTTGGTCAGGGTTGGAAATCGGGACAAGCACCCACAAACCGCGTCCCGATGCTGATAAACCGCAGTAGGCGACGTTCGCAATTTTGGCTACCTGCTGTTTTATCGTTTCCGGTTTGTACGGGTTCTCCTTAAAATCAATATCCAAGGCAATCAGCCCCGAATGATTAACCAAGTGATCTTCGTCCCGTTCGGAGAAAATGCCGCTTGGCGTTATACCGGGTAGCAGCCCTTTTTTTAATTCGTCCCGCCGGTCCTTGTCGGGTTCGGCGCGTACCGTCTCGACTGCCTGCCGGTACTTTTCAGACTGTAGGAAAGTGAGCAGATTAACCGTTGCCGGGTGTTTCACGTCCCTGCAATTTTTGAAATATGAGACCGATGTATTTAGTACGTTCATATTGAAAAGGGTGTTTTGTCCCAAAAATGGGACAAATGATCTAACGTCCTGATTTTTAAACGTTTAGGCTGTCCCACCGTGTCCCATTTTTGGAAAAGTGGGACAAAGAGTGGGACAACAATTCCAAAAATGGGACAGCGTGGGACACGGCTAAACGTTTGATTGTCAGATTATTGTAACGGTTTTCGGTGTTTTGTCCCATTTTTGGGACAAACCCTGTTTTCTCTATTGTCAGGAGTTCAGCCAACGAAAAACGGTGGATTTTGGAACGCCTATTTCCTTTTCAATTTCGCGTGGGTTCTTGCCTTGCATTGCCAGCGCTTTTGCCTGTAAAAGCTTTGCCTGCTTATCGGCAACGCCTTTCTCAAATGCCGTTTCCGCCGTCGGTGGTACCACCTTTGGAAAGGTCCAATAGATGCGTAAGGCATTTTTTTTGAACACCTCCACCAGGCGCAAAGCGTTCTCAAAATCTTGGTCGCTGCAAACCATCCGGGCGGATTCTTCGCCGTCCCAAAGCGAGCGTACGGCGGTCAGGATCATGGCCACCCGAAAGCAGATTAACCCCAGGCGGTTTGCCGTTCCGGTCATATCGGCATCGACCATTTCGTTAAAATCGGCCTTCCACGATTTAAAGAGTTTTAGAAAACGGGCCTGCTGATCCTCTCGCATTTCAAACTCCAGCGGGTTGTCTTTGTATTTCTCCAGGCGGTCGTAAACGTCCAAAACATCTTTGCCCATTTTTTCAAAGTATGCCGGGCGGTCTCGTTTACTCCGATCAAAAACATTACGAAATTCCGTTTCGGCTTTGAGGTGGTAGAAGATAAAGCGGCTGAACAATCCGTTTTGTGCGGTCGGAATTAAGCGGCGGGCTTGGTCAGGCGTGGAAGTGATAACGACCGCTAATTTCGGCAATGGAATGTCCCGAAACTCGCTATCTGTTTTCCGGTAAAGGGTTACGGGTTCATGGTGAAAAGCCTTCCTGAAAAGGTCGGAAAAACTGCCGTGTTCGGCTGCAAATGAATCGGCAACGGTATCGGCTTCCGTCTCGAAAATTATTCCGCTGCCGTTGTTTTCGTCAAGCAGTTGAATAGTACCGCCGCGTCTATTGTCGGCCGGGATAAACAGCACACTTTGTTTAGGCTTAATGGGCTTGGTTCCCTTTGGTGAGGGCGCGTCGTTCCATTCTGCCAACTCGGCTGTGTATTCGACTCCCTCCCTTATTGCTGTATCCCTTTTCCGCTGGTGAATAGCAGCACCCAGGGCGCGGGCAATTTCGGCAGACCCTTTGCCGGTGCCGTACCCACCAAGCAAATAAACAAAGAGGTGCGGGGAATAAAATTTGCCGTCGTAGTGGCCGTGTATATTGGGCAGGCAGGCGGAAAAAACGCCAAGTGCGCACACCAAAAAAACTTCCCTTTCTGATTGGTCTAATATGGCGCAAGCGTCCCGCAGGAAGGCGGGAAGGTTGTCGAAAACCTCCGCCGGTATCGCGCCGGTATCGGTAGGAACTACGGCGTTTAAATCCGTCCCCGGTCCTATCAGAATTGGAAAATCTGGAATATCTTCGTGCCTCATTTCAATGTCTGTTTTAGCATTTGCGCCCGTTCCGTTTGTCCCGGTGCGGGCGTTTGTTTTATCGCTCATTGGATGGATTTTTTTGTTTGTGATTGGTGTGTGATTTTGCCAGGGCCAGCACTTCCACCCGGTCGAACCGGACGGCTTTGCCGACGTAGTGGCGTTTTAATTTCCCGGCGCGGGCTTGGTTGTCAATCGTGGACGGGCAAACAGATATAAGCCGGGCCGCTTCGCGTTTTGAGACATAGGGGGTTGCTGCCTGTGCCGGTACATTTTCGGTAATAGGCTTATCGGTTTTAAGGCAATACCGTACTGATTCGATTACAATTTGACGAAATTCATCGGGGGTGAGGGTTGTTATGAGTGTCCTTTCCATATCGAAACTGTGTGTTAATTTTCGATAAAGGTGGGGATGAGTAACACCCGGAAAACCCGGCGAATACGGATAAACCGAATTTTGCCGGGTCATAACTAACTGACAATCAAATTTTTATTCCTTCAATTTTTTTTCGAGAGCAGCCTTTATCTTTTTGTATTCGTCGTTATGTGGGTTTACCTCTCCAATTGTGTCTTTAGACAAACTCTCCATTCGGAAAAACTGCTGTATCACCTTTGTTATGGCCTCTTTGTTTTTAAACCTATCACTTGTCAATCCAATGTGAACGGCGGCAAACCACAAAGCGCAGACCCGGTGACTTTTTGCTCCCTCATCAATCCAAACATACAATTCCCCATCATTTGCGATCAAACCAACGGCGGCGGCGGCGTGGAGTAGCCGCTTCATTTCAGGTTCACCTTTGAATAATGATAAAAAAGTGCGGGGTGGGTTTGGCTTCCTACCCGCTTTGCTCTTAGGTTGGGCAATGGCGGTATTACGTTGGGCTAAACGTTCTTTAAAATCTTTATTGAACACTTTAGCCTGGCTTGGCCAGTTAATCAAACCTCTTTTTTGAACATCGGCGTGAGCTGATTTTAGGAAGTAATCACCTAAATCCGGGTTTTCAAAAATGGACGCAATTTCAAATATCTCATCTAATAGCGTTACTGTGTTCAACCGGTCCTTTTCTTTATCAAAGTGTGGTCCAGCGGCAAAATTGTCGTATTCATGCCTGCCGAATTTTTCGATAAACACCCTCAAGTCGCTTTCAGTCAACCCGAATTTTATTTCCCCTCAGATTAACCCCTCACAATCCGGACAGTTTTCAAGAAAAGTAATAT
>JBBRDQ010000139.1:0-13355 GCA_038203695.1 Chitinophagales bacterium | reverse complement strand
GGTGGCGAAGCGGTTGAACAATTGCACCAATTTCGGGTGGCCCAGGTCGCGTTCGTGCACGGCGTTCATGGACCGGAAAATATCCATTGCCGGTACTTGCAACAAGGCTTTGGCAACGCGTGCATTCAGCCAGGTGCGCGCCTCGTGCAGCGATTTCTCCAGAAAAATTTGTCCACTTACCGCGTATTTGCGCTGACTTTGGGTTAAAAAACGCTGGACTTTCTGGGCGGGTACCCCCAGCACGCGCTCCGTCTCGGCGGCAAAATCATCTATTTCTGCCCAGGCATTCAAGCGGGTTCCATCCTCCCAGTGGTAGCGGCAGACGACCGGCAGGCGGTCGTATTGAAAGTGAGCGCGCGGATCTTCCCCGGCGGCCTCGAAGATGGCATCTACAAACATCGGCATGGTAAACAGGGACGGACCGGCATCAAATCGATACGCATCCAGCCTGAATTCCGAGAGCTTGCCACCCGGATAATCGTTGTTTTCAAATACTTCCACCGTGTGACCGCGTGCCGCCAACCGCGCTGCCGTCGCAATGCCACCAATGCCCGCTCCAATAATGCCAACTTTCATACCCATCCTGTTTAGTACATAATACAGCTTCTAACAATCATTTGCGCAGATTGCTCACATTTTTTGCTGTAATTTCAGGAAACTTACATTTTTCGGCATGAGTTATTTGCCCGGCGGGTATTTCATCTGCTGCCACCGAATAGGAAGCACGCGCGTACAAGCCATGATTTCAGGTAGCATGCTACTAGTCGGCTTCCACCCAACGTACAGAAAATATTGGGTCGACCCCCTACAACAAAAAAGCCGAACACTCCTCCATGAGTGTTCGGCCTTCCCTAACGCGCAAATACAAGATACTACATTTTCACCACCACAAATGGGATGGCCTGCAAGCCGTTGTTATGGCGCAGGTTTAAGATATAAGTGCCCTTGGGCAAGTTATACACATCAAAGGCCAGCGTTTGCGTGCCTTCGGTGAGCGTACCATAATTTTTAGTGATCACTGCTTGTCCCACGGTATTGAATACCGTGGCCTGTACCTCCATGTCGGTTTCCAAATCGAGGTTCACCAGCACTTGATCCCAGGCGGGATTAGGGTATACCTTTGTAGCAATGGCACCATTGGTCGCCAGGCTACGGTCGTCGTTGTTATCATCCTGGAAGTTGGGAACGAGGGGTAAGGGGTAAGTACCTCCGGTGCTCAAAGCTACCCAAGGCTCGAAAGCGGCCGATCCGCCACCGAGGAATCCGCTGGCAAATACCACCGCAGTACGACCCGCCCAGAAACTGAAGTCCGCATTGTAGGAAGCAATCACGTTGCTATTGTCGTTCGCAGGGGTCACGCCGAGTTTGTAACTCGCGGCGGGTACCGTCAGGTAGCCACTGAACTGTCCGTAAGAAACATCGTCGAACAGGGGCGCACCACCCGTGATGATGTCCACGGCAGGGGCATCCGGTGAGCCGTGAAAAAACAAGATCCCGACATCGTTTTTGCTGACTGTTGTTTCGAGACCCATGTCGAATGCTTTGATGTCGAAGCCCGGAGAGCCACCGACTACCCCGCTGGCCACGGCTACATAACGTTTACCGGCTGCAAAAGTCAAAGGGAAAGTCACTAGGGCATCGGCCACCGAAGTACTGTTGCCCAGGGCAACGGCGACGTTGACTACCACACCAGCCGGCACATCGATGTATGGTGTGGCGGTGCGGAAGGCAAAATTGTCGAGCAACAGCGCGCCGTTCACATAAATATCTACCGTTGGGGTAGGGGAGTTGTGGATGATCTGCAAACGGGCACCGGTCAGTGTTGGCGGTGCCGGCGCGGTAATGGTGGTGAGTGGGAAAGTACCACCCGTGCTGAGGGCCACCCAAGGCTCAAAAGAAGGTTGACCGCCGCCCAGGAAGCCACTGGCAAAAATGACTGCGGTACGACCTGCCCAGAAAGACAAATTAGCACTGTAAGAACCCACCACCGTACTGTTGTCATTGCCTGGGGTGACGTCGAGTGTATAGGTAGCATTGGCCGGCACTTCGAGATAACCCTGGAACTGACCGTACGACACATCATTGATGATGGGAGTACCTCCCGTCACGACGTCCACAGTAGGTGCATCCGGTGCGCCATGGAAAAACAGGATACCCACATCCGTACTGTTGGTCGTGGTTTCTTTGCCGAGGTCAAATACCCTCAAGTCGAAGGCCGGGTTGCCACCTACAATACCAGTGGCTACGACAACATAGGTTTTGTTGGCCTCGAATTGTACGGGGAACGTTGCAATCGCATCGGCAGCGGTGTTGCTGCTACCCAATGCTACGCCGATCGGAATGGTCACCCCAGCCGGTACATCAATGTAAGGCGTGGCAGTGCGGTACGCGAAGTCATCAAGTAGTTTGGTACTGCCGGCGTAAATGTCCACTGTAGGGGTGGGCGCATTGTGGATGATTTGCACGCGGGCGGTTTGTGCAAAAGTAGTTTGCAGCAGGGTGAGGCTGAAAAGCAGCAGGAGTGTCATTGTTCGCATTGTGTAGTCGTTTTTTTAAAATTGTTAACAATGCTAAATCGAACCGAAGCGCTCCAAAAAAGTTGAAAGCAACTTTGTTATTTGACTAAAATTGGCGAAAGTAGTGCAGCAGCAACGCCTGTATCTGCCTTTTCTAAACCACCTTTGCATCATGAAATACCACATACTACTCTGCTGCCTTTGCGTCGCCATCCAACTCAGTGCTCAATCCGCTGCCGATTGCAACACCGCCTTCCAGATATGTAACAAACAACCCCTTCACATTCCCGGCGTATCCGGCGCGGGCGCTGACCAGACCGAATTGAACGACGCCATCTGTTTTGCCAACGGTGTACAGAGCAATGTAGAATATAATAGCTACTGGATCCGGTTCACGGCAGCCGAAAACGGCAGTCTGTATTTCGTTATTACCCCTGATTCGAGTTTCGACGACCTGGATTTCGTATTTTATCAATTGCAAAGCAACGGCAGCTGCGAGCAAAAACAGGTACTGCGCTGTATGGCGGCCGGATTGTCTTCCGTGGGCAGTAATAATGCCTGCTTTGGCCCGACGGGACTGCAACCAGGCGAAACAGATATCTCCGAAGATGCCGGCTGTGCTGATTCCGACGATAATAATTTTCTGGCCCCGGTGAACTTGGTGAAAGACAACGTATATGCGCTCTGCATTCAGAATTTTACTACTGAGAATGGTTTCCGCGTTGAATTCTGCGGGACGGCGCTGCTGGGTTGTGAGACGGATACCTGCGCATCTATCGTCAGCACCGTGCAAACGCCCGGCCAGCCCGCATTCAGGTTGCATGCACTGTATCCGACCCCCGTTTCGAATGGTTTGTTTACGCTGGACCTGGAAGCAGAAAAGGGTGAACTGATGGAATTTAACCTGGTAAATACGCTGGGACAATCGGTACGTGAAATTCAGCGCTTCATCCCGCCCGGACGTCAGACTTATGAGTTTCCGGCCGATCAGCTGTCGGCCGGCTTGTACTGGTTACGGATAACCAACGGTCGTGCAGTAACAACCCGGCCGGTCGCAGTAGAATAAGTTGCGATTGTGATGCGTGTCTTTTCAACAGCACTTTCTGGATGAGATCCCGGCCTGTCCCGCAATAACGGTTTGCAATAGTCAATACCTGGTGAAGCGGCGCAATACGGCGCAAGCATTATATCTCCGCGCGGAAATTAAATGTTTGACTGGCAATTACTATGCATATAAATTATAACTATAAGATAATCAATACTTAATAGCAGAAACATTTGTAAATTTAGTTACCGGGATCTACCTTTAACCGGAAAAATTCCGCTAATAATCCCTGTTTATAATCCTTTACCAATCCGATATTCCCATGTTAATCCAGTATGCACGGCTCGCTATCCGGGTCATCTTTGCCTTTTTTATCTTCCTTATTTCCAGTACACACTCTTTTGCGCAAGTGTCCGAAATGTGCAACAATGGCATCGATGATGATGGCGATGGCTTGATTGATGCGTACGATTTGCTGGATTGTCCGGGTGTACAGCTGGAATTCTGTACGGATACCGTTCGTTCCCACAACTTCGATATCCAGCTGGCCTGGTCGGCACCGGAAAATCTGCCGTCTGCTTATAATGCTACACCAGTGGTTGGCAATCTTAACCCCGGGCAGGACAGTATCCCGGAAATCGTAGTGGCCAGTATTCCGACCCCGTGGGTAGATGATACTACCTACGAGATGTTTATTTTTAAAGGAGACGGAAGTAACCGAGCCAATCCGAATAGGCTGACTATAACCGCCGGTATTTCCAATGTCTTTAACGAGTTTATGTCCAATACGCCGACGATTGCCGACCTCGATGCTGACGGTAATCCCGAACTCATCGTGCTGTGCGCCGACAAACGTATCCGCATCTACCACGGCTTCGACCCGACGGCCAGTCCGTGTATGAGTCTGTGGATCACTGCCATCGATACCTGTCGTACCAATCAGTTCGATGTGTCTGCCGCCGATTTCGACAATGACGGTATTTCCGAACTCTATGCCGGCAATGAAGTCTATGTACTCGATCTGAGTGTGCCCGGTGTGCCTGCCTTGCGGCGGCGGCTGCGTGGTACAGGTCCATTTGGCAGGGTATATTGGGATGGTCTTACGCCGTTCGGCAAAGGCGTGTCTTTCGCCGCCGATTTGCTAAGCGTAGCGGACTGCAACGGCGACCCCGATTGCAACGGACTGGAAATTGCCGCCGGTTATGTGATTTATTCTGTTGACATCGACCCGAATGATGGGGACGGTTACCAGATCAAGATTCAGCGCGATCTTAACGCTCTGTCGGGCGAGCCGTTTCTCGACGGTATGACGACTGTGGCCGATGTCAATCTCGACGGTATTCCGGAAGTACTGGTCACCTCCGGTAAAGGGGCGCAGCATGGCTTTTACTTTTGGAATAAGACCGGATACTGGCGCTTCTTCGCGTCCGATCAGATGATCGCGTCGCCTACTTACGCAACCGGTAGTAAACTCGTCGTAGGCAATATATATGACGACCGGAAGGCCGGATTCACCCAGGACTTCCCGGAGATTCTCGCGAATGACGAGGGTAGTCTCACCTGCATTAATATGCAGCGCGCAAGTGTATCACCAGCCACGCCGTACTGGTGGAAGTATGGGATAGAAAATACCTACAACGGGATATATACACCTGCCCTGTTTGATTTCGATATGGACGGTTACTCCGAAGTCGTACTTCCCGACTATGAACCTAATTTTCAATCTCAATTTTTCTTTGGCTTGGCGGTGCTGTACGGCGGCCCGGCACCATTTCCTGCCGGCGTGGATGCCAAGCGTCGGTATATGATTTACAAGAATTACCAGTCTTCCTCCCTTTTCGGCAGTCCGGTCATCGCGGATGTGGATGCTGACGGACAAGCGGAGATTATAGACTCGGGTAGCCCCGCTATCGTTAATCAGGCTGCAATTCACCGAATACATGTACTGGAAGCCGAAGAAGTGTACCACACTACCTGGCCGTCGGCTCGCCAGGTGTGGAATCAGTACGCTTACAATATTGTCAATGTAAATGATGACCTGAGCATTCCGAAAAACCAGCAGCCCGGTTATGTGGAAATGCCGACACCCGGCAGCGGTATCCGGCCGCTGAACAGCTTCAATGGCCAGTCACCCTACTATGGTTACCAGCATCCGAAACACCTGACGACGGGGGATGCCAAAACGCAGGTACTGGAAGTGGCGTGCATCGGTAACCTGCAATTCCGCATCAAGGTACGTGTGTGCAACCAAGGCGCTATAGCCCTGCCGCCGAATCTGCCGATGACTTTTTATCGCAACGGCAATCCCTATACGGGGCCGGCGACCTCCATGGGTACATTTATCATTTCCCCCGGACCCATTGTACCCGGCGGTTGCGCCGATCTTACCGTAGTATTGCCGTTTACTGCCAGCATGGTATATGCCGTAGCAAATGACCCTGGCATTGGTATATTCCCGCTTCATGACAGCGATCAGTTCTGGAAGGCGGAATGCAATTACGTCAACAATTTTGCCACCTTTAAAATGAATCCAGCGCTCGCACCAGCGCTCTCGCTCGGACCTGACCTCATTGGTTGCCTACAGGGTGTGCAGACGTTACAGGCCAGTCCGGGTTTTGCCACTTACGTCTGGCAGAATGGCGCTACAGGTCCTACCTTCGCGGCCAGTATGCCAGGTACCTTCTGGGTGGTAGCTACCGACTTCTGCTCCAACGTGCGCCGCGATACCGTGCAGATTCTGGTCGATACCGTTTTACAGCGCATCGACGTAACAGTTTGTGCGGGCGATGCTTACACTTTCAACGGCGTACCCATTGCCGATGGCACCAGCCAGTCCTTTGTGTACACTACTACGGCCGGTTGCGATTCGACCATTCTCGTGACGGTAAATTCCACGATGGCTGATCAGACGACGGAGACGGTGCGCATCTGCCCGGGTGACTCAGTGCTGGTTTTTGGCAGCCTGGTGGCTACGGCCGGCGCATACAGCCAGCAATACACCAATAATTTTGGCTGCGATTCCATCCATACCGTGACGCTCGAGTTATATGCACTGCCCGTTTCAACGAACGACTTGCGACAATTGTGTCCGGGCGATTCAACCATTGTATTCGGCACTACCGTTACGACGGCCGGTGTATATACCCAGCAATTCAGCAATATCAATGGTTGCGATTCCACCCATACCATAACTGTGGAGATGCTCGCTGCACCCGTCTCTACGACCGAACTGCGACAGATCTGCGCAGGAGACTCGACCATTGTATTCGGCACAGTGATTAAAACCGCCGGGGTATATAGCCAGTTACTTTCTGCGGTAAATGGCTGTGATTCCCTGCACACCATAACCGTCAGCCTGTTGAATCTGCCAACGCCGACCAGCGAAACGAGACAGCTATGTCCGGGCGATTTGATAGTTGTATTTGGTACAGTAGTGCAAACCGCCGGCGTGTACAGCCAGGCCTTTTCGGCAGTAAATGGCTGTGATTCAATACACACGGTGACAGTAAGCCTGTTAAATCTGCCAACGCCCACCGATGAAATGCGGCAGCTGTGTCCGGGTGATTCCGTGCAGGTATTTGGCAACTATGTACAGACAGCAGGCAGTTATACCCAGCATTACAGCAGTTTTACCGGTTGCGATTCGGTACACACCGTGACGGTAAGTCTGCTTGCCGCAGTTGTGCCGACGCAAGAGATACGGCAGATTTGTGCCGGCGATTCGACCCTTGTGTTCGGGAGCATAATCCATGCGGCTGGCGTATTTATGCAGGCATTTTCCAATATTAACGGCTGTGATTCACTCCATACTGTTACGGTAAGCGTATTTGCGGTGGCGACGCCGACGCAGGAAACCCGCGCAATCTGTACGGGTGACTCGACGCTGGTTTTTGGAACGTATGTGACGACACCGGGCATGTACGCATATCATTTTCAGAATGCCAATGGCTGCGATTCACTGCACACCGTGACGGTTGACCTACTGCCAGGCCCGGTACCCACCGCTGAAATGCGCCAGATTTGTCCGGGTGACTCGACGCTGGTGTTCGGTCAGTACCGCTCGATGCCCGGCCTATACACTGGACAGTTTCCCGGTAACAGTGGTTGCGATTCGCTGCATACGATCACGGTCGCGCTGTTTCCCACGCCCGTGTCCACCAGCGAAAACCGGCAAATCTGCCCAGGCGATTCCGTGCAGGTATTCGGCCAGTATATCTATACAGCCGGCGTGTACAGCCAGTTATTTTCCAATACCAATGGTTGCGATTCGGTACATGCCATTACGGTAAGCCTGTATGTGGCCCCGGTGCCGACGCAAGAAGCACGCTACCTTTGTCCGGGTGACTCGACCGTCGTTTTTGGCACGATCGTGTACGCCGCCAACACATTCACCCAAACCTTTAGCAATAGTAACGGCTGCGATTCGACCCATACGGTTACTGTAAGTTTGTATGCTATGCCGGTGCCCACACAGGAGACGCGCTCACTTTGTCCAGGCGATTCGACGCTGATTTTTGGCGTTTATGTCAATACGCCGGGGTTATATAGCCAAACGATGCCCAATATACATGGCTGTGATTCGACCCACACGGTCGAAGTGATCGAGACCTTTCTGTTCGAGCAACACGATACGCTCGCGCTTTGTCCGGGCGACTCGGTGCGGGTGTTTGGCAATTGGATACATGTACCAGGTAACCTGCAACAGACCGTTTCCGGTGCGCCGGGTTGCGATACGCTGTATAGTGTGACCATAAAGGGCATTGATGCACCGGTTGTTTTGCCCGTTATTGTGCAGCCCGATGCCCAGCGTCCGACCGGTAGTATTACGGTATTTGTAGTGCAGGGCGCACTGTACAGCCTAGATGCCTTGAAATTCAGTAGCCAGACCGTATTCGATAATCTACAGCCAGGGGATTATGTGCTTTACCAGCAATTCGAAGGCTGCGTGCAGCCCCTGCCTTTCCGTATAGTGCCATTTAACCAGCCGGATACTTCCGGCGTGTACGCTCCTAACGCACTACAGCCCGGCAGCGGTCATGGCAACGATGTGTTTACCCTGTTTGCCGCGCCCGGAACCGTTAACGAACTGGTTTACCTACAGATTTATGACCGCTGGGGTGCGCTCGTATTCGAGTGCCGGAGCTGTGCCGCCAACGACGTGTCGAAAGGCTGGGACGGTTATATTGGCCGAAAGCCGGCCGCGCCAGGGGTATATATCTGGCAGGCGATGGTGGAATTCAAGAACGGGGAGCGGGTGGTGAAAAAAGGCGATTTGACCATTGTACCGTAAGAACGATGGGCGGGTTGATTATTTTAGCAAAATTTTCCAGTTAAATAATGTTTCTGTTTCTCCGGTTTTTATAAAATCATGCTTCTGTAAAATGGTAAAAGAAGCAGGGTTGTCTTTTTCGGTAGACGCGATTATTGAAAATACTTTTGGTTGCGTTTTTGCCCACTCGATGAGTCCGCCGACCGCTTCGGTCATAAAACCCTGCTTTCTAAATTCGTCATACGTCCCGTACCCGATTTCAATTTCCCCGGCTGCATTCGGTTCTCCTACGATACAGATGTCACCAACCATGCTGTTATGGTCTTTTGAAATTACCGTCCAAAGCGTGGAGTATAAATAGTCTTTGGTGGTATCCGCTACGTTGGGCAAAATTGTTTGTTCCAGGGCTTCCTTGAGTTCCGGTGAAATCGTCCTAGCGGTTCCGTTTAGATGAAGTTCACTTTCCAGGGAGTTGTCGGCCTTGCTATATTTTACGAGTTGATCGTACGTTAAGGGTTGTAAAATAAGTCTTGGTGTTGTTATCATTTTGCTGTTTATTTTTTAAAATCGGTGGTTTCAAGATGATAGATGTGTTTCCGATCACGCTCCGCATCCCCACAGCATCAAGATCGTAATCTAGCAAATACTCCAATACAGGCGTATGCCCGGTGCCACACCTCCCACAGACCCTGCTTACCCGGAGCAAAGGAGAAGCGCCTTGGATTGTGCAAAACCGATGTCCGCCGCACCCATTATAAAAAATGCTGCAACCGAGGGTAAGATTTTGCTACGCCTGCGATCATTAGACATGGCAGGCATCTAAATCGCTTGCTGGTATGGTAATTCTTTTTGCGCAAAAGACTTCCGACCCGATGGGCGTAGCCGAAAACCCATAGAAACGAGTAGGCGAACCAAAAAACACTACTACCAAAAAATTTTCAGACATGATCAACCAGAATTGGATATTTGGAACCAATGCCGGCTTGGACTTTTCAGCCGCTACGGCTACGAATCCACCTACCCCACGGATCGGTTATCCGATCCATACCGCAGAAGGCTGTGCCGCTATTTCGGACGCCAACGGAAATTTACTTTTTTACACGGACGGAATAACGGTATGGGATAGCGGTAACGTCGCCCGGGTGACCGGCTTGTTGGGCGACTCCTCCTCCACGCAATCGGCGATCATTGTGCCCGATCCGGCCAATAACGCACAATATTATGTACTGACTATCGATGGCTCGTCCCATCCGGTGCCACCATTCAATCATTTTAACGGGGTACTGCTGAATGTCAATACCTGGGCCATCACCCCGTTGTCTAGCCTGCTGACATTGCCCAGCACCCTTGGATATTCGCCGGCGGAGAAAATCACGGCCATTCAGCACAAAAATTGCAAAGATTTTTGGGTGCTGACGATTTTGCAGCGCGGTACCGATACTACTGTGGGAGTGGGTAATGGTTTTGGCGTGTTCCGGCTGTTCAAGATCGACGCCGGCGGTATCATTCACGTATCCGATACGCCGCTGGCGGATGTGATGATCGGCGAATTAGGCTATTTAAAAGGAAGCCCGAGTGGACAGCAACTTGCGATTGCCAACGGTGGCAACAAAAATGTCCTGGTCTGTCCATTCGACAATGCTACCGGCGTCATCAACGTGGGCGGGTTGAGAACCGTGACCGTTCCCACCACACCGCGTGGCATCGGCAGAAATGTTTATGGCGTAGCGTTTTCGCCGGACAGCAAGGTGTTATATTATGGCACGTTGACCAAGGGCACCCCTGGTTATATTTTCCAAGTGGATCTGAGTGCCACAATGCTTGCCTCCACCCTGGTCGGCACTGTTCCTAATGCGGCCGGCCGGTATGCGATCGGGGCGCTGCAACTGGGTCAGGACGGGCGTATTTATTTTGCCAAAGACAATGAAAGTGCTTTAGGTGCCGTGCTGAATCCCAATACGCTCGGCGTTGGTTGTAATGTCAACAACAATTATATCACCTTATTGCCGGGCTCGGTTTGTAAGTTAGGCTTGCCCAATCTGCTGCCCAATCCTTGTGCAGCAGAACCCTGCGGTTGTGGCTGCAATGAAGCTGCCGAAGCGCAAAATGACGAACTCATTGCCCGAGCAAAAACCAAGTACTTCACGGCTACATCCGGCAATACTTATAGGATGCCGTTGTGCCGGGTACATTTTCAATAGACAAAATTCAGGTCGTCTCTGACCGGTTTGTTGCCTTCGATTGCCTGGAACCGTGTTCCTGCCAAACCCGGGAATTTGCACTGATCACCCGGGCCAATGGTACGGCCGGCAATTACATGCTCGAAGTGGAATACTGTTATGAAGGTATCAGTCTGGCAACAAGCGGGGCCAAAGACATGGCGAAGTTTGATTTTACGATAACGGAAGACTGACTGAACGGTTAATTTGTTGTTGCAGACCTGCTGTGCACAAGCGCGGCAGGTATTGTTTTTAGGGGTATGCAGCAAAGGAAACGCGTAATTTTCCTATACCCGTCACTGCTTCGGTTTCAAATTCAACTTATCATACACCGGCACAATCGGGGGGATTAATCCGGTCTGAATGGAATGCCAGAGGAACGCAAAAAATTCTTCCTGCCGATTTCGGACGTGGTTGATTACGCCTGTTTTGAAAGGAATGGTTGCATCATCTTCCTCCTCCTCCACCTTGTTTTCCTTGACAAAGATTTCCGCTATTTTGGAGAGTACTTTCCGGGGTTTGCGAGTGTCTTTCCGCTGGAATTCCAGTTCGAGGTTTTTGTACTGTATGCGCACGGTGCCACCTGCGATGCCGTCTCGCACGGAGGAGCGGATTTCCACTTTTTGCATGTAACCGTTTTTGATGATTACATTGTTATGCTGGATTACAGGATTAAGTGCCGTCAAAGGAAAATATTGCATGGTGGCATTGTAATCGACAGCCAGTGTAGGCGATAAAAGAGGAACGCTCATGCTAAGTTTGAGCGGCGAACGATTCATGAATTTTGATTCCACCTGTATTTCAAAAGGGTGCTGCAGGTCCATGAGGGTGGAATCATTGCTAAGATTATTGCCAGTTGCATAGACGTGGTTGAAACTTACCACATATTCGGCTTCTGGTACCTTGGTTTTGATGCCGATATTACTGTCTTTGATAATCACATTTTTAACATTGAACTGGGCAGCCATTTCTCTGGCGGCTTCATTGGGCAGTATTTTTCGATAGGGTAGCGGCAGGGATTTATTAACGGTAAGGTCCATGTTAGCCTGACTTACCAATAATGAGTCGGCACTGAAGTAACTACTTTTAACCAATCGATCCAGGTCGAAGCCTTCCAGGACGATTTCAGCACACGTAAACGCGAAATAAGCCTTGCGGAAGCGCAGCTGGCTGAAAAATGCCGCCTCGCTTTGCAGCGGAGTTACCGAGAAATTTCGCAGGGAGATTTGACGCCGGGCTTTAGACAGACTGAAGCTGTCTATGGCTATGCTGCGTTTTCCGGCCTGCCTGTTTTCCAGGTGTCCGATATCCAGCTGTATATCCCTGCAATAGGTGACCGCTGCTGCCGACTTGCTGATCGCAACATCGTTGAACGAGAGGTTCAGGTCGGAGACATCTTGTTTTAACGTGTCACTTTGCTGTAGCGTGCTAAAGAACATATCGGCGTGCAGGATGCTGACTTGCCCGATTTTTAGGGAATCCGCTATGGGTGCAATGAGCTCGGGCAACGCCGATAAACGGAATGCACGGGTTGAATCGCGCTGTACGACAGTGGTATCCCTGCGCTGCAAGATGGTCAATACCGGTTTGTTGAGTACGATCGACGTTATATCCGCCGTATGGCTGGAGAGATAACGAATAATGCCGAAATTCAAAATATTGATCGAATCGATTGATAGGTCAATCACGGGCGGGAACGAATCGGGCCAAGTTTGCCGGATAGCAGCCCATTTTGCCGTATCGGTCGTAATAAGAAGGTCAGATACCTCTACTTCTCCCTTCCAGACATTTACGTAGGTATCGCCGACCGTCAGGGCATACAAGCCCTTTCCTTTTTGGGTGGAAAAATGCGCAATCTCCTTGCGTAGCCGCCACTCCGCATAGGAATTTATGGATAAACTTGCTACCACAAAGAGTACTAATAAGGTTACTGCAATGCCCCATATCAATCGCTTTCTTTTCATGTTTTTAGTTGTGTTTAGTTCGCCGTGCAATGGATACTATAATGAAGGTACACATAGATATTTTGCTGGTTATGTGCAACATAACCAGCAACCTTGATGTCGTAGCCCGAACGAAGGAATAAATTCTCTTTAAAAAAACGGTGCCGTGGAGATTTTGCCGGCACAATGGCAGAAAGGAGCGCAACGAAGGTCGATAGAAGTTAGGGAGCACTTTCAATTTGTGCCATTAAAATTCAAATTTTACGATGTTGTTAAGCAATGTGTTCCATCGCTTTGCGAGGAACATGCCACGTAAGAAAATAAGTTTTTCGACAATTTCTTTTATCCAAAATGTTCCAGCGT
>JBBRDQ010000138.1:0-13386 GCA_038203695.1 Chitinophagales bacterium | reverse complement strand
GGTTGCGATTGGAACTGTCCGTTGTTTTTTTACGACTACGACCAGGCGCAGCAGTCCACCAAAGACGTATTGAATGCCTGGACCAAATGGGAATTACAGCAAGGCATCAAGGGCCTGCGGATGGATGCGGTGAAGAATTTTGACCCGGCTTACGTAGGACAATTGATGACCTATTTATACGATCAGGGCACCACGCCGGAATTTGTCGTTGGAGAGTATTTCGATTACAGCCCTTCCGCGCTGAAAGGCTGGGTGGATGCGGTATATGGTAATATGAGCGCAGGTGCCAGTGCAGCAATCAAGGTGCGCGCTTTTGATTTTGCCCTGCGCGGCAGCCTGAAAAGCGCCTGCGACGGGGGCGATGTACGCAACGTTTTCGAGGGCGGCATGGTCGATGGAGCCGGAGCCAATAGTGCAAACGTCGTTACATTTATCGACAACCACGATTTGCGGAAAGACGGTCTGGCGATTCAACAGGATGCCGCACTCGCCCACGCCTATATTCTGACCAATAATCAGATCGGTGCGCCTTGTGTATTTTATCCCGACTACTATGGCGGTGTAGTAAGTGGCGCACCGAACATCATGCTCAAAAACCGCATCAATGCCTTGAACGCACTGCATAAACTCTATATTTATAATTCGCCGGATGTCGAATACCTGAGCCGTTACAACACGCCCTATCCGCAGTTCTATGTGGCCAATGGCAACAACAGCGGCCCCGAAAAAACGCTGATCTACCAGTTAGCACCCAACGGATCGGGCAAAAATGTGATCGTCGCTATCAATTTTTCTGATAATCCGATGGATATGTACCAGAGAATCAGCACGGCTTGGGGTGCTACGGGCGGCACATTATTTACCGATGTACTGGGCTATTCCAGTACGCCTACCACGACCATTACTTCACCCAATAATGAAATACACGTACTGCTGCCGGCGCATAGTTATACCGTCTATGTAGAAGGAATAAATGCACCGCTCGCCGTCGAATTGCTTGATTTTCAGGCTACTGCCGAATCTGCTAGTATTTTATTGGACTGGAAAACCACAACGGAAAAAGACTTTTCGCGCTATGAAATAGAACGTTCCGCAGGTGATGCCAACCATTTTGAAACCATTGGTACCGTAGCCGGTAAAAATGCGGAAAACGGTGCAGCCTACCAGTTGCGCGATATAAAACCGGTCTTCAATACGCCGCTTTATTACCGACTGCGCATGGTAGATACAGATGGACAAGCCAGTTACTCCCCGGTACGCCAGGCCCAGATCCAACGCCGGGCGCTACAGGCATTTCTGGCACCCAATCCGACCATCGGCGACAGTGAACTGCTATTACAAACAGCGCAAACCCAGGAGGTTAAACTCGTATTGACCAATACCCTCGGACAGGTTGTATTCAGCCGGCAATATACGCTGGAAGCGGGTCAGCAACGTCTGCCGCTGCCCACGGCGCAATTGCCCAACGGGTTGTACTACTTAGTCATACAGAGCGTGGCCGAGACGCAGACCTTACCTATTCAGAAGAACTAATGCTTTTTAACAGCCTCGCTTTCTTGATTTTCGCGCCCGTCTTCTTTATCCTGTATTTCAGTGTAAAGGGGCGGGCGCGACAAGTACTTATTCTGTTATCCGGCTACTTCTTTTACGGCTGGTGGGATTATCGTTTTCTGGCGCTTATCGCCTTTACGACGATCATGGATTTCAATTTCGGGCTGTATATCGACCGCAATGAAGACCCGATCAGACGCCGTCGGGCAGTCGTGGCGAGCATCATCATGAACCTCGGTTTCCTGGGTTTTTTCAAATACTGCAACTTTTTTGCCGACAACCTGGCCACGCTGATCCGTTCGTTCGGTTTTACGCCTTCCTGGACCACGCTGCATATTATTTTGCCGGTGGGCATCTCATTTTACACGTTTCAAAGTCTTTCCTATACGGTCGATGTGTACCGGCGCAAAATGCCGGTGGAGCGTGATTTCATCAAATTTGCCGCCTTTGTATCGCTTTTTCCGCAATTGATGGCCGGACCGATCGTGCGGGCGTACGATTTGCTGCCGCAAATGAGTACGGATAAAAAATTCGAGTGGAATCGCTGGCATTCCGGTCTGGGCCGCGTGTTATGGGGATTTTTCAAAAAAGTAGCCATCGCCGATTCGCTCGCGCCGTTTGTGGATCAGGTATTTGCCGCGCCGGAGACCTTTGGGTCGCTGCATTTGCTGATCGGGGTCGTGTTCTATTCGTTCCAGATCTACTGCGACTTTTCGGGGTATTCCGACATTGCCATCGGGCTGGCCCGGATGATGGGTTTTGTATTTCCGGAAAATTTCCGCACGCCTTATTTCTCCAAAAGTTTCTCGGAATTCTGGACGCGCTGGCATATTTCCCTGTCTTCCTGGCTCCGCGATTACCTGTACATTCCACTGGGCGGCAACCGGCACGGACTCGTCGGCACCTATAAAAATAACATGCTCACTATGCTACTGGGCGGCCTGTGGCACGGCGCGAACTGGGCTTTTGTGTTCTGGGGTTTCCTGCACGGGCTGTATTTGATATTGCAACGCATCGTCACACCGGTTTGGCGGCGCTTTGTACGATTGGTGCACTTACCCAAACTGGCCGACGATGCAATCGCCCTGTTATGTGTGTATGCCCTCACTTTATTTGCCTGGATCTATTTCCGGGCCGGTAGCATCGGATTAGTAGGAGGCGATAGTTTTGCCACGGCGAATCGTATTATTCGGGGCATTGCCAGTCTGGAAGGATTCAATTTCGGTGCGGTCATCAATAAATTCCAGGTCATTAAAGGGGGGATACTACTGATAATTTTGCTCCTGATAGAAGCCGGCAACGACCGTTTTCGCTGGAATCAGCAACAAGTCATTTATCCCGTTTGGCGGACCATTTCTTTTGCGATGCTGTTATGGCTGATCGCGTTTTTCGGGACGTTCGGGGCAAACGGGTTTATCTATTTTCAGTTCTGATTTACCAATCGTCATGGAAAAAATAACAGAAAGCACTTCGAAATACCGCCATTTGGAAAAAATGAGTGTGCACGACTTGCTGGTGAACATCAATGCGGAGGACCAGACGGTGCCGCAGGCAGTTGAAAAAGCTATTCCGCAGATTCAGGCATTGGTCGAAAGCATCGTCCCGAAAATGCGGGCGGGCGGGCGTTTGTTCTATATCGGCGCAGGCACCAGCGGCCGTCTGGGCATTCTGGATGCCTCGGAAATCCCGCCGACGTTTGGCGCTCCGCCGGATTGGGTGGTCGGCCTGATTGCCGGCGGCGACCAGGCGATCCGCAAAGCCGTAGAAAATGCGGAAGATAGTCTGACGCAGGCCTGGGTAGACCTCCAGCAATGGTACATCGACACGCAGGATACGGTGATCGGCATCGCCGCTTCGGGTACTACGCCCTACGTGATAGAAGGGTTGCGCGCCTGCCGGAGCCGGGGTATTGCCACGGGTTGTATCACCTGCAATCCCGGCGCTCCCCTACTGGACGAGGCAGATTACCCGGTGTTGGCGGTAGTTGGTCCGGAATTCGTTACAGGCAGTTCGCGCATGAAAGCAGGTACGGCGCAGAAACTGATCCTGAATATGATCTCGACCAGCATTATGATCCAATTGGGCAGGGTTCAGGACAACAAAATGGTCGATATGCAACTCACCAACGCGAAACTGGTCGACCGCGGCACGCAAATGATCATGCAACTGACCGGAATGGATTATTCGGCAGCGCAGGAATTATTACTGGAATACGGGAGCGTGCGGGAAGCGGTGGGGAGGGGTGAAAAAAGAGTGGAGCATGAAAAGTAGAACCCACTTTTGACCGCGCCTGAAAAGCGGTATAAATCCAGGCAAAAATTAATCAACATGGGGAAATTACATCACTATAATCTGGTAGTACAATGGACCGGCAACACAGGTAGTGGTACCCGTGATTACCGGAACTACGATCGCAGCCATACTATTTCCATTGCTCACAAAGCGGACATTTCAGGCTCGTCCGACCCCAGTTTCCGGGGTGATCCGACCCGGCACAACCCGGAAGAACTGTTTCTGGCGTCGCTGTCTGCCTGTCATATGTTGTGGTACTTGCACTTGTGCGCTGAAAATGGCGTGGTAGTCACGGCGTATGTGGATCAGGCTGACGGCACCATGCAGGAAACCGAAAATGGTGGCGGATATTTTACCGAAGTGACTTTACATCCGGTCGTTACCGTTACCGATGCGGCCATGTTCGAGCAGGCCAATGCCTTACACCATGCAGCGAACAAGTTGTGTTTTATCGCTAATTCCTGCAATTTTCCAGTCCTACACGCGCCAACGTGCTGCATTTCAGGAACCTTGGAATAATTTGCATTTAATACGCACCGCAGCAATCATGGTATCGCTCCTGCTGATTGGCATCTTAGCCGATGGCAAAACGCGTACGGAAAATTGAATCCATAGTGCGTTTTGCCATTCGGTCTAAGTGTTTTTACTCATTCTTCTTTTCGATTTCAATGCGTTCTTTGTCGCCCAACGGTTTGCCTTTCGTGCGTTGGTAAAGCGCCAGGTAACGACGCAGCACTTCGGCAGGCTGCACTTTCCCGTTGATGCGCATTTCCGATTTAGATAGACTAACGGAATAATTATCAGCATTGATCAGTCCTTCCTGCAACAACTGCGCCTCGAGCATATTGCCGTATTGGTCTTCATGTGGTTCGGGCCGTTCCCGAATCTCAACCCGTTCGACCCGCACGCGTGCTTCAGGGCGCTCGGGTGCTTCGGCCCATTCTTTTGCCACATCCCGGTAGGTATCATCGGATTTACTCAATTCCATCTGGCGCTGTATGTAGATCTCCTGTTGCAATTTCATGGTCCTTTGATTATTTTGCAGGTCCTTCTGCGCCTTTTCCAGTTCTTTCTGGGCTCGTTTCATGTCCTTTTGCATCCGTTTCATATCCTTTTTGCTAATACGCGATCCAGATGCGTCGAAATTGTATTCAAATGTTCGCACCTCGGCCAGTTCGGCCTGATGTTGGGCAAAAATCTCCGCGTCGATTGCTCTCATATCATCTCCGCGACGATAATCGTCTGGAATTGCGTAAGCACCTACGTCATTCCAGGTAGCGCCGTTGTTCTCAAAATCGATCATATCCAGTGATTCTCCTTCGGCCATTTTGCGACCGTCGACCCATACTTCCCCGTCCTTTACGGTGATTTGAGTAGGTTTTCCATTGCGCTCAATGCGGATGATGGTGTTTCCATCGGCATCTTTGGCGGTGGTAAGTTGTGCCGGAACTGGCGGTGGCGGTGGCGGGGCTGGTGCATTATTCCAGGAGCCCCGAGCGGGAAATGGTGGTGGCGGTGGCATTGCCGGAAACGGCGGTGGCGGTGGTGGCACACGCATCAATTCGTCGGTCAAGTCTTTTTCAGCCGCTATTTCAGCGGGGGAATATTCTTTGTCATTGATTTTCAGGCGGGTGACTTCGCCGTTTTTCACTTCCATCTCCACGCGTTTGCCGTCGTCTTCGCGGATAATGCGCTGGATATTTTTGGATTTTGGCACCGAATCGGGCACGGGCGTAAAGTCCGGTGCCGGGGCGATCCAGGCAAGTTGTGCGGCGGCGAATTCGCTCCACGCAGCCGGCACCGCCGTATTGGCCCGGATACCGAATGCCGTTAAAATAGCCAGTAAAATGGCCGTTGCGATGATTTTTTCCATGATGTGTGACTTAGGTTGTGGTTGATTCAGCACGCGGCGGATGCGTTCCAGCAGCGGTGCACGGCGACTCCAGAGGGCAGCGTGGCCGTCCATGCCAAGCGCCGGTGAGGGGCGCAACAACGCGGGGCGGGCCATTTCCTGCACCCGTACGAGCGCCTTGGCATACAGTAATCGGTTGTCGGTCAGGCGGACTGCCGCGTCGTCGCAGCAGTTTTCCCGCTCGGTGCGCACCCGCTCGGAAATCCACCATACGGCCGGATGGTAATAAAACAGGGCCTCGATAAAGGCTTGTACCAGATTAAACAACCAGTCGCGCCGGGCGATGTGGGCCAGCTCGTGTGCCAGCACCGCTTCTACTTCGGCGGGAGATAGTTGGTTCAATAATCCAATCGGCAGCAGAATAAGCGGCTTCAGCCATCCAATGGTAAGCGGGGCGTGTACCAGTACCGATTCCAGCAGGGCAACCGGACGTTTCAGCCGAAGCTGCTGCGCAAGGCCCGTTACTTTTACCATCCAGACCGGGTCGGTTGGCGACTGGCTTTGCTGGCGGAGCCGCCGCACAAAACGCAGTCCACCCCACAAACGCAACAGGAAAAAACCGAATCCCAGCAGCCACAACGTGACGATCAGGGAATAATGGGCTTCCAGCCAGGCGCTTGCCACCGTCCAGCAATCGGCGTCCGGTGTGCCGGTAAGCGGGACGACATTGTGTATAATGCTAACACCAGTCTGCGCTTCCAGCAGGTTGCCGGTTTCAGCCGGCTTGTACATCCAGGCGAAAGTTCCCAATGCCGTGAGCAGCACACTCGTCAGTGCACCGTAGGCCATTTGATACCGGCGTGCGGCGTCGGGCAATCGGTTCCAGACAACCCAAAGCGTCAGCGCAATCAGCGCGCCTTGCCAGAGGGAATGAACCAGCGTCCAGCCTAAAGCCCGGACTAATGCGTCGGAGAAAAATGCGTTCATGGTTTAGGCGGATTGTTTTCAAGTTGGGCAATCAAGGCTTTTATTGCATCAAGTTCTTGCGCGGTGGCGTCGTGGTTGCCCAGGGCCTGCAACACGAGTTTGGAAGCGGAACCCCGGAATGCATTATCCATAAACTCCTGTAAGAGAATCCCTTGCGTGTCGTTTTCGGTGACCTGCGCCGTGTAGTTGTGCGTACGGCCGTCTTCTTCGCGGCTTACCAGTCCTTTTTCAAACATGATCTGCATCAGCTTCAGGGTAGTAGTGTAGCCTACTTCGCGGCGAGTGTTCAGGCGTTCATTCACGGTGCGTACATTGCTCGGCCCCAGTTCCCAGAGCACGTGCAGGATTTCAAGTTCGGAATCGGTCGGTTTACCAATCATAGTAGTTGTATCTGAAATGAATCGTCCTTGGACGGGTGACTTAATACATTATCTTAGAATGTGCTTGTCGTAATTGAACGCAAACATCTACGAATAATTTCGTAGTAACAAATTTTTTCTACGAAATTATTCGTAGTTAACATTTTTAGCGTGAAAGGCAAGGCAATAATCCCTTTCGGTGCCGGTTTTACCACACTTGGGCGCGGGTGTAAACCGTTACATTTGTCAATTTAAATCGCAACCTGCACCGTAATCATATTTTTCCGAAATGACATTCCGTTACCTTTTCCTGCCCATGTTGCTGCTGACCACTTCCTGTAGCAACGGCCAGAATCCCGGCCAACCCATTTCCGCTAAAGACAGTACGGCAGCAGCAAGTACAGACAGCACACTGGTTTTATCCAGTCATGCACGAAAATTATCGGCGGCGGCCATCAGCCTGACCAGCGACATCGTCGACTACGATCCGGCCTATTTTCAGATACCCTATCCCAATGGCGACGTGCCGGCCAACAAGGGCGTGTGTACCGATGTGGTGATTCGGGCATATCGAAAACTGGGAATTGATTTGCAGCGCGCCGTGCACGAGGATATGCAAAAACATTTCAGCGATTACCCCAAAATCTGGGGACTCAAAAAAACGGATCCGAATATCGATCACCGGCGCGTACCTAACCTAATGACTTTTTTTGCCAGAAAAGGTATTGTAAAAAAGGTGACGAAAAGCGGGGCAGATTATGTGCCTGGTGACATTGTGACCTGGAATTTAGGCGGCGGACTGACCCATATCGGCATTGTGGTCGATCAAAAATCTGCCGACAAAAGCCGGTACCTGATCGTCCATAATATTGGAAACGGACAGGAACTGTCGGATTGTCTGTTCTCTTATACCATAACCGGGCATTATAGTTATCCACACAAATAACCGGCATATCCGGGAATCAGGTCTGGAAGCAATACCGCGGACCGATTTTGTAAAACCCCTCGCGTTCGTAAAAGTGCAGCGTTTTGGAAAATTCATCGCCGGGTGTGGTCACTTCGAGGCGTTTCCAGCCGCGACTTTCAGCCAGATCTTTGGCTTCATCGACCAGCATTTTGCCGACGCCTTCGGAGCGGTATTCGGGCACTACGTAGAGTTCATTGAGTACCCCGTATTTACCGCCGGCAGCAATAGAAAGACATTCGACAATGGTCAGAATACCCACAATATCGTCCGCTTCGTCCAGGGCCAGCAAGGTGGAATGGCTGTCATCTTCGTCTATTTCGGCAAATATACCGGCAATTTCTTCGGCATCGGGCGTGTGTTCTACTTCTTCAAAAAGAGCGGCAAGCAGTACGGCGACGGCAGCCGTATCGGATTCATCGGCAATTCGGAATGTGATCATAGGTGTGGGAGAAGATTGAATTAGGAGCAAAAATAGGCTATTTTTTGCCGCCAGATCACACCGGCCACCCCGCTATTTACTTTTATGCGCTGCCACAACGATTTCTGCTCGCCCGTTTGCTACATCTACTGCTACGCGTACCTTTACGGGCAAACAGCCAGCATGAAAAAGAAGCAAGTCCCCGGGAAAGTAAACCAACCAGCAGCCGCAGCAGCCGTTGCACCGGTCGCCGCCAGCAATCCGCTGCTCGGTGCACTGGCCGCAGCGATCATCGCTTTGCTGGCGTATTTGCCGGCCCTGCGCAACGGGTTTGTCAATTGGGACGACGACGCTACGATCCTCAACAATCCCAATCTTGCGCGGATTGATGGACAAAACCTGCGCAATATCTTCGATGTCGAGCGCGGATCAGCCGCTTTGGGCAATTACAATCCACTGACGATTTTTAGTTTTTACCTGGAAAAATGGTTGGCAGGTAGTTTCAATCCGACGATGATCCACTTCGACAATATGCTGTTGCATGCACTAACCGTGTTTTTTGTGGTGCGGGTGCTGCTGGCGATGGGCATTGGATCGGGCGGTTCGTTTGTCGGCGGGTTACTCTTCGCCATCCACCCGATGCGCGTCGAATCAGTAGCCTGGGCGACGGAACGCAAGGACGTTTTATTCGGGCTGTTTTTCTTTCTGTCGCTGTGGTATTACATCCGCTGGGTACAATCGGGCGCAACGGGCAAAAGCAACGGGCGTTTTTACGGAATTGCCATCGTGTTAGCGCTGCTCTCGTGTCTGTCCAAAGTGCAGGCGGTCACCTTACCCTTGTCGATGCTGGCACTGGATTACTGGTTGCGCCGACCGTTCACCGCCAAGTCCATTTTACTGGAAAAAGCGCCTTTCTGGATACTCGCCATCACTTTTGGTCTGATTAATATTTACACCCTTGGCCTGCAGGGCGCTACCGACAATAGCGTTACCAATTTTACGCTGGTCGATCGGCTGTGTATCGGAACGTGGTCATTTTGTGTGTATTTGTACAAACTGATACTGCCATTTCCGATGCTGCCTTTGTATACCTATCCCAAGCAGTTGCCGGTCTGGATCTATGCTTCCCCGCTTTTATTCATCGCGCTGGGCGTGCTGGTCTGGCGCTGGTACCGCAGCGACCGCCGCATGCTGGTGTTCGGCTTTTTGTTTTTCTTCGTCAATGTGATGTTCCTGCTACAGGTGCAGACGGCCGGACAAGGTTTTTTGGCGGATCGCTTTACGTATGTGGCGTATTTCGGTTTTTTTGCCATCGCGGCCTGGCTATACGACCGCGCTACGGCTGACGAGGCATTGCTGAAAAAGTGGAAAACCGGCGCAGGCGTTGTGGCGCTGATTTATGTGATGATGACCTTTTTCCAAATCGGCATCTGGAAAAACAGTGCTACGCTCTGGACGAAAGTGATCGAACATACCGGCGATTCCAGCGGGTTGCCACACTGGTATCGTGGGCAATATTATCGAAGTCAGGGGCAATTCGACCTCGCGATGGCCGATTATCAAAACGCGCTCGCCTTGGAACCGCAAAATGCCGAACTGCTCAACAGTCGCGGTAAAACCTATTTCGATATGGCTATGTCGGGTAAATATCCCAAAGACAAAACCAACGAATTTCTGAAACTGACGCTCGACGATTATAATGCCAGTCTGAATCTGGCGACCAACGTAAAACCCACCCTGAAAGCGGCCATGTTGATCAATCGCGGCGCAGCGCTGGGCACGCTCAATCAACTGGACCAGGCGCTGGTCGATTTTAACGAGGGATTACGCCTCGACCCGGCCAATAAAACCGGCTACTTGAACCGCGCCATGCTTTATTTGAAACGCAAACAACCCGACCAGACGCTCAACGATTACAACAAATACCTGGAACTGGATCCGGGCAATGTTCGCATTACGCAGGAACGCGACAAATTGCGCCGCAACCTCCAGCAAAACCCGAAGTAACCAATTAGTCGAAATCAAATACGCTGGTTTTACCCTGGTGTTCCAGTATTATTTTTACCGGATTAGCCACTGCAGCAATGGCCGTCGGATACCAGTTTCTGTGCTTTTTTACGACAACTAGCAGGGCGTTGTCGTCGCCCATAGCGGTAAATTCTTCGGTGGGTGCGAAGTCCCTGAAATAGGGAATTCCGTGCGTTTGGGCAAGCATACTGGTAAACGCCAGCACGTCATCGGTGACAATGCCTACCTCACTAATGGATAAAATACTGCCTGCGCCAAAGACACCCATCTGCTCATTTTGCAGATCAAACCGGGCGATTAATTCCAATATGTTCCGATTATTATCATAGAAATAGAACGACCGCGCATGCCAGTTTTTAAAATCGGTCAACACCTCCCCGGGACCGACGGGCAGCAAATCTACTTTTAGGTCTATCCACGTCCTGGCAAGGTCGATTTGGTTGCAGGGAATATTGAACGCAAGATGATATCGAGGGCTTTCCACGGTTGTTTCGGTAAAAATCAGCCTGGAATGACCCAATAAAAACACCCGTTCGGTGGCTGTTTTTACCTCCGGAACTACTTCCAGCACGCGGCGGTAAAAATTTTCAGTTTCGGCTAAACTGTGGGTTAATAGATGAATTTCGATGATTTTCATGCGCTAAACGGCTTTTTTAAGCTGTACATAATGCGCTTTTTGCGCGGTAGTCAGGTGTTCGACCGCATACTGCAATATCGGGCGAGGCATCGAGGCCGCATGTATTTCCATAGCCATATAATTTTCATTGATTGTCTGTCAGATCGCTCGGTCCAAGTGCACATATCCGCCGTCGACATGGATCAACTGCCCGGTGGTATGACTCGATAATGGCGACAATAAAAACGCAGCCATATTGCCGATCTCTACGGGGGTGGTCATGCGGCGACCCAGCGGAATGCGGTTTTCGATCTCCAGTCGTTTGCCTTGCGGGTCGGGCAAGGTCTGAATCCAGCGCTCGTACAAAGGCGTCCAGCATTCGGCTACCACGATGGCATTCACCCGGATGTTGTAGGGCAATAATTCGACGGCCCACTCCCGCGTCAGCGCATTGCGGCCGCCATTCGCGGCGGCATAGGCAGAGGTGCCGCCCTGTCCAGTCTCGGCAGTCTTGGAACTGATATTGACGATGGCGCCTTGTGAGATTTTTAAAGCCGGCAAGGCATGGTGTGCCAACAAGTAATAATGCACCAGGTTTTGGTGTAAAGAAGCCATGAATTTGGGATAGTCGCCGTGTTCCAGTCCTACCCCATCGTTGGCACCGGCATTATTAACCAGACCATCCAGCCGGCCAAACTGGTCTAAAACCGCGTCCACGGCCCGTTGTGAAGCGGCCGGGTCGGAGAGTTCGGCAGTAATGGCAAAGGCGCGACCGCCGGTCTGTTCAATCGTCGTGACGGCCTGCCGGTTATCGGTTTCCTTGCGACCCACAATGACCGGAATGGCGCCTTCATTGGCCAGCACCTGGCAAAGGCCCAGCCCGATTCCTTTGGCCCCGCCGGACACCAGGATGATTTTATCTTGTAATTGTAAATTCATACGCTGGAATAAAAAGATGTCCCGTTTGTCCCCCAAAACTGCTGCTGCTCCGTAGGTGAAAAAGTGGAAAGATGATTGTCTAACAGGTCTTTTTGCGCCGCATACGCAGCTGCCAACAGACAGACCGGCCAGTCGGAACCGTACACGACGCGCTCCGGACCAAATGCTTCGAACACAACGTCGAGGTAAGGGACAAACTGATCGGGACGCCCATGCTGCCAATCTGCTTCAGTCACCAATCCGGAGACTTTACACCATAGATTCGGGTGTCTGGCTAAAGCACGGATATCTTTTCGCCATTGCGTGATCAGGCCCCGGCGAATGTACGGTTTCGCGATATGATCGAGCATAAACCGCTGATTTTCAAATTTTCCCACTAAGGTGCGTACCGTAGAAAGGTGTTTGGGAAAGACTAAAATATCGTACGTAAAATCAAACTTCCCCAAGGTTTTTATCCCGTTCAGGAAAGCCGGTTGCAGCATAAATTCGGGTGGTTCGCCCTGTAATATATGCCGAAATCCGCGCAGCCGGGGAAATTGCGACCAGTATTCCAGCCTCGCTCCGACCGCCGGCGACTGCAAATCAACCCAACCGACGACTGCCTGGATAAAGTCGTGCCGCGCCGCCAAGCCCAGTAAAAAACGGGTTTCGGTTTCCGACTGATCGGCTTGTATAGCCACACAGCCGGTCATTTGATTGGCCTGCAAAACCGGTTGCAAGTCCTCCGGCATAAAATCCCGGCGCAACACCTGCATGTTATCCGTAATCCACGCGTCGCGGACCGGGTCGAATTGCCAAAAATGTTGGTGCGCATCAAGTTTCATAAAACAAACAAAATCAGAGTGATATACCTCTTTTCCAGACAATGAAATCATCCTGCCCATGTTGCACCGCCTTTACGGCCACCTCACCGGAGGCAACCCGGATCACAAAGTCGAGCATGGCTTCGGCGGATTGTTCGATGGTCGTTTCGCCGGAAATAATGGTGCCGCAATTCAAGTCGTGGATATCCGGCATTTTCTCAAACAGGGCGGTATTGGTGGCAATTTTCACCACCGGCGCGATGGGATTACCGGTGGGTGTGCCCAGCCCGGTAGTGAACAAAACAATGTTAGCGCCGGCCGCAACTTCTGCGGTCGTGCTCTCCACATCATTGCCCGGCGTGCACAGCAAATTGAGCCCGGGGCGGCTTACTTTTTCGGGGTAGTCCAGCACATCCGTGACCGGCGAAGTACCGCCTTTTTTGGCAGCACCGGCACTCTTGATTGCATCGGTAATCAGCCCGTCGCGAATATTTCCGGGAGAAGGATTCCTATCAAAACCGGAACCGGCTTCCTGCGCCCGGGCATTGTAATCGTGCATCAGTTGCAGAAAACG
>JBBRDQ010000137.1:0-13443 GCA_038203695.1 Chitinophagales bacterium | reverse complement strand
TTCTTACTGGCTTTTACGGCTTTTTTAGTGCCTGATTTCGTGCGCGCACAGTGCACCTACCTGGAAGTGACCCATCTCTCTGGCACCCAACAGGTGGGTTGTACCAATGTGACGGTCACCGCAGCAGGTTCGGTTTCTTCGCCGACCCTCCAGTGTGGCATGGGTCCCTATTGGATCGGGTATGAGGCAACGGGGAGCTATACCTTTACTTTCTCAACGCCCATCTCTGGTGTGCGATTTAATATGAATGGCACGAACGACAATATCGTTGGTACCGAGGAACTGGTTTTTTACATTAACGGGAGTTTTTATCCGATCACTGTCCCCGGAGTGGCCAATAGCTGCGGGCCGCCCATGATCATTTCTCCGACCGGGACCCTCCGGGCCACCCCGGGGACGGTTTCTTCCTGGAGCGATTTAGTCATCAACGAAACCATCAGCTCGATTACGATCGATAATGTCTATCTTATCAGCATTCCGTATGGCATCAACTTTGATTTTTTCATCTGTTGTTCGGGTTGTCTGACCAATGCTGGGCAGATTTCGGCGGCGGTGCTTAATGTCTGCCCGGGCAGTCAGGCAGTTGTTCCGGCGGCCACGCAGACTTTTTTGCAAAGTGGCGATTTGTTGAATTATATCCTTTTCTCAAATCCAAACAATACCCTTGGAAGTATTTTGGCGACCAGCGCCAGCCCCGCTTTTTCGTTCAATCCGGCAACGATGCAGCCCAATGTAACCTATTACATCGCCGCGATTGCGGGCAACAACTTGAACGGGACGGTGGATTTGAACGACCCTTGTCTCGACATTTCCAACGCGATACCCGTTACCTGGAGGCCGGCTCCGACGGTCTCGCTGTCGGTCGGCAACCCAAATTTTTGCCAAGGCGCGTGCAACACGGTCACGGCGTTGTTTACCGGGACGCCACCTTTTAACTTGACCTACACGTCCCCAGTCGGTGGTGCAGCAACGCAGACTTTCACGCAAAACAATGGCACTTTTCAGATATGCGTGCCGGCAAATGCATCCGTCGGCAATTTTACGGTTCAGGCAACCGGGCTGATAGATACGTGGTGTCCCTGCAATTGAACCGCCTGCATCCCCAAGTCAGCGACTTCGAATATCACTGTTGCGTAGGCGAAGGAATTAAGCAAAAAGCGAAGTTTTGTATAAAATGAACAAAAGTAAACCTTCATTGTTGAAGGAAAAAATTACTTTTACGCATGAAAGTTTTACTATCTTTTTTGCTTTATTTGCTTTGCTTTTGCGTCGCTTGTACGGAATCACAAACCATTACTTTCAAAACTGCTCCCATTACATTGGTGGCCTCAGGTCCACTCTTTGAAGGCTCCAATACAGCTCAGGGAGATTTTTCTCCCAACATCGCAGCGTTCCTACAACAACAGGGTCTGGCACCATCGTCCTTACAAAACGCCACCCTGCAAAAGGTATCCCTTGTTTTACCGGATAGCCTTCATGCAGATTTGGTCAGCGAAATCACGCTCCAACTGGCGGCCGATCAGGTAGATATGCAAAAAGTAGCCGTGCTGAATCCGGTGCCAGCTGGGCAAACCCAACTGACACTTAGCGTAGCGCAGGAACAGAAAAAAATAGCCGATCTGCTCCAACAAAACAAAATGCTGTTGGTCGCCGATGTGAACCTCAAAAAAGATTTGGAAGCCGACTGGCAGGCTACGGCAGTACTCGAATTTCTCTTAACTATAAAAAAATAAGTTCGTTATGAAAAATCTCATTTTGCTTGCTTTTTTGGTATTTTTTTCCGGCATTGTTACGCTACGTGCACAAGATGCAGGGGACAAACTCATTGGTCTTTGGGAGCCCAGTAATGGCAAGGCGCGGGTAAAAATTGAAAAAATTGCCAACAAGTACTACGGCAAAATTGTGTGGCTGCGCGAGCCAAATGACCCGCAAACGGGTGCGCCCAAATTGGACAAAAACAACTCTGATGAATCCATGCGCAGCGTGCCACTCAAAGGCTACCGGATGCTCAAAGATTTTGTGTACGCCAATGGCGAATGGAATAATGGTACCATCTACGACCCCGAAAGCGGCAGTACGTACAGCTGTGTCATCAAAGCCAAAGACGATAACACCTTAGATATTCGCGGCTTTGTAGGTGTAAAGGCACTTGGCCGTACAGATGTCTGGAAACGTATCCAAGTCAGATAAAGCGATGCAATACACCGACAGCCCCGTTTACAGTGCCATGAAACTGTCTGGAACACTGGTTCCTTTGCCGCGTTTTTGTCTATTGCTGGTGTTTTTTGGTGCAGTCAATGTGCTACAGTCCCAAACACCGGACAGCAGCGCTATCCAAGAGGAAGATTACAGCCAATACGAATCGGTCACTTTCACCGATGTCAGTGCCCGCCGCTATTGCAGTCCTAAAATATATGACCTGAGCCCACAGCGTTTTATTTCGCTCGCTTGGGATATGCAGGCGCCCTATTCAAGCGTACTTTCCTTGCCAGGCGACTATTCCCCTGATTTAAAACAAGGTAATGACGGCGAGTCGGCTACCGCTACCTACACTGGTGGCTTTCGCCTTGCAGCCAATATACCGGTGGTGTCGCGCAATAACATTTTGTGGCAACTAGGCGCTAATGTGTGGGATACACGTTATAATTTTAAAGATTTGACTGTGCAGGAAGGTGCAGTGGGGCTTACCAATATTTTAGATGCACGCGGATTGCGCACCATGGGCCTCAACACCACGGTGTTCAAGCCATTGGGCGAAACTACTTTTTTGTTGTTTCAGGGCAGTGCCGATCTTAGTGGTGATTACACGCTGGCAGATTTCCAGTCTTTACGCTATGTACGCTATTCCGGAGCTGCCATTTGGGGGCGTCGCCCGCATGATCGAAAGCAGTGGGGGGTGGGTATTTCGCGCACCTATCGGGTCGGTGAAATAAATTATATCCCGGTTTTTTTATTCAACTATACCGCACCCAACCGTCGCTGGGGTACCGAAATACTCTTCCCCGCCCGCGCACAGGTACGGCGCACCTTCAACCCGCGCAACCTGCTCCTGGTTGGCTACGAGTTAGAGGGCCAGAGTTACCGCATTGCACGATTGTCCACAGCCGATCGGAGTTGGGAAGTTCGTCGCGGCGAACTTCGTGCCAGAGCCGATTATCAGCGTCAGTTATCGGGATTTGTGTGGCTTTCCGTCCAGATCGGCTGGCGGTATGACTGGTCTTACAATGTGGACGCACTGGGAAATGATGGACGCGAGTTCTTTCGTGGATTCACCGGAAACCAATCTTATACCATGCTGAACCGATTAGGTGGTGCGCCGTATTTCAATATTGGCGTGCATTTAGTCAGTCCCTGAAAAACCCAGCACTGGCTTACCCCCTTTAGAGAACGCGCTGGCAGAAACTAAAACAAAAGTGGATTCCAGTGTAAATTAATAGATATTCCGCAGTCACTCTATGGGGTTTAAATTTGGGGAATATATATCCGCCCCCAAGGCCGGCGTGCGTGTCGCCAATTCATCAATCACCTAAAAATAGAACTATGAAATTAGCCTGCATAATCTTTTTCGTTTTTTCAATTTATAGCCTATCAAATGCTACATCTCTTGTCAGCATTGATGTAGTCGATACCTGCCAGCACACAAAAACAGATAAATTTGATTTTCAAATCGCCCACGGCGAGCGCCGCAAAGTTGACTCTATACCGTACGCAAAAATTATTATTTACCGACCGGATAATCAAATGAAACGTAAATATAGCCTTATTACTCCGGGACACAGTAAATTCAAGTTGGGCAGAAAAGAGGCGAAGACATTTGACGTTTATGTAGGTTATTTTAACGTGACTGTGTATGCCTTTGGCTATGACAGCAAAAACTATACCTTTGCGCTATCCAAAGATAAATTACATTATTTCCGGATACAAGATCGTGCCAATCATACAGGCTGGCTGGCTTTTGCTTTTTTAGAGGTTATTGAAGTCACGGAAGGCACCTATAAAAACGATTTAAATGAAGCGCAATAGAACACCCTGGGCAAATCAAAATTGATAAAGATAACATAGAAAAGCCCTGCCTCGAACCATCGAAGCAGGGCTTTTCTATTGAAGCGACCCCAAACAACCCTCACACATCAATAAGTAATTATATCATTGTCGCTTACGCTTGTGCCAGGTGGTCCCGACGGGAATCGAACCCATATCTAGAGTTTAGGAAACCCTTGTTCTATCCGTTGAACTACGGGACCGGATAATCAGCTGCAAATCTATGACATTTTTTCGTTCCCGGCTCGAATCCCGCGACTGCCCAGTTCAATCACTTGTAAATCGCTGATGACCGCAGTGTCAATAGTGAAACGAATCAGCGTTTTGACTTTATGCCAGCCTTCATTGCCACAGGCACCCGGATTGATGTGCAGAAAATTCAACGTTTTATCCGGCATCACTTTCAGGATATGCGAGTGCCCGCTGATAAACAATCCACCAGTCGGTGGGTCTGCTTGCAAAATGGCTCGTACCCGTGGCTCATACCGGCCCGGATACCCACCGATGTGGGTCATAAAAACCGGCAAACCGGCACATTCAAACCGGTTGTCGAGCGGCATCTCGGCCCGGATGCGCGCATGGTCGATGTTGCCATACACGCCACGCAAGGGCCGGAATGCCCGCAAGGAATCTATAATTTCCAAGGTGCCAAAATCGCCGGCGTGCCAGATTTCATCGCATTCTTCAAAGTATTGAAAAACCTTTTCGTCTAGATAAGAGTGAGTATCTGAAAGTAAACCAATACGCTTCATTTAATTACGAATTAAAAATTACGAATTACGAATTATTTTTGTTGGTGAATGAAAAATAATTATGCAGTAATTCGCAATTAACTCGCCAGCATTTCCTCTAAAATCTGGATGCGTGCCAGGCCATCGGCCAGTTTTTTGCGCTCATTGTCAATGACTTGTGCCGGGGCACCGCTGACGAAGCGTTCGTTGCTGAGTTTTGCTTCGATGGATTTGATAAAGCCGCGCTGATAGGTCAATTCTTTACTTGCCTTTTCGCGTTCGGCTTCCACATCGATGGTCTGGTTCAGTACGACGTAGTATTTGTCCGTGCCGGAAATAAAGGACTTCGTATTGTCTACTTCTTCCGTAGTGAAGGTTAGAGCCGATAAATAAGCCAGTTTTTCGATTGTTTCCAAGATGCCGGCGCGTGCCAGCAACGCTTGTGAGACCTCCGACTGTTGTACAAATACCGCCAGTTCTTCTTTTGGTTTGATCTGGTTCTGGTTGCGCATCTCCCGCACTTTGGTAATGATGTCTTTGGCTGTTTCAACGTCCTGCAGCAAGTGCGCATCGCCGATCGCCGCCTGCGGATACCGTTGCAGCATACAGTCGTCGCCTTCCGTGCGTTCTTTCAACTGGTGCCAGATTTCTTCGGTCACGAATGGCATAAACGGATGCAGCGCAATCATCAGGTTGGAGAAGATATCGATCGTCGCCGTTAAGGTCGCCTGATCGATCGGTTGTTCGTAGCCCGGTTTGATCATTTCAAGGTACCAGGCACAGAAATCGTCCCAAATAAAACTGTACAGCGATAGCAGGGCTTCACTCAAACGGTAAGCGGTGAAATTATGTTCGATCTCGCCGATCGTGTGGTGCATTTTCTCGCGGATCCAGCGCACCGCCAGTTCATTTTTGCGGGCAATACTGGCGGTCTCAGGCTTATCCGTGGTCGGCCAACCCTTCACCAGACGCAGGGCATTCCAGAGTTTATTGCAGAAATTGCGCCCATTTGCACAGAGTTTTTCGTCAAAAAGCAGGTCGCCACCGGCCGGACTGCTCGACAACATACCGTACCGTACGCCGTCTGCGCCAAATTCATCCAGTAAGGCCATCGCATCGGGCGAGTTTCCCAGCGATTTGGACATTTTGCGCCGCAATTTATCGCGCACCATGCCGGTAAAATACACGCTCTGAAACGGCTTCTGGCCTTTAAATTCATAGCCTGCCATGATCATCCGGGCAATCCAGAAAAACATGATGTCCCAACCGGTCACCACCACGCTGGTAGGGTAGTAGTACTGTATTTCACCGTCCGGTTTTTTAAAACCATCGAATACACTGATCGGCCACAGCCACGACGATGCCCAAGTGTCGAGCACGTCTTCATCCTGCCGTAAATCGCTGATCGTCAGGCTGGTATTGCCAGTTTTTTCATGGGCAATGGCCAGGGCTTCGGCGGCAGTACGTGCGACAAAAACCTGCGTTTCTTTATCGCGGTCTTCGCTTTTCAGGTACCAGGCCGGGATCTGCTGTCCCCACCACAGCTGGCGGGAAATGCACCAGTCGCGCAGGTTTTCCATCCAGGTGCGGTACAGATTTTGAAAACTGGGCGGATAGAATTTCACTTCTTCGTCCATCACGGCTTTTAGTGCCGGCTCACCGAGGGAGGACATTTTTACAAACCACTGCAACGATAGTTTCGGCTCCACCACACACTGGGTGCGCTCGGAACGGCCGATTTTAGTGGTGTAATCTTCAATTTTTACCAGGTTGCCGCTATCTTCCAGCAACGGTTTCATCTGTTTGCGCGCTTCGAAACGATCGAGCCCAACGAGCGGTTTGTATGCACATACGTCGTTGATCTTGCCGTCGTCGGCCAGAATGTCCAGTACCGGCAGGCCGTATTTTTGGCCAATTTCATAGTCATTCGGATCGTGTGCGGGCGTGATCTTGAGGGCACCCGTACCAAATTCAATTTCTACATAATCATCGGCGATCACGGGTATGGATCGGTTGATAATCGGCACCAATACATGTTTGCCGTGCAGGTGCAGGTAACGTGGATCGGCCGGATTGACCGCCACGGCTACGTCGGCAAAAATGGTCTCCGGACGCTGGGTAGCGATTACAATGCCCTCACTATCAGATCCTTCGAGCAAATATTGGATGTAGTAAAACTGCGATTGTTCTTCACTGTACAACACTTCTTCGCTGGACAACACGGTCAGGGCTTCCGGGTCCCAGTTGACCATGCGCAGGCCGCGATAGAGTTTGTTTTTGTTGAAAAGGTCCACAAATACGCGCAGCACATCGTCGTAATAACCCGGGTCCATCGTAAATGCGGTGCGCTCCCAGTCGCAGGAGGCGCCTAGTTTACGGAGTTGATTCAGGATGATACCGCCGTATTTATCTTTCCACTGGTAAGCGTACCCCATAAATTCCTCGCGGGTCAGGTCGGCCTTGCGCAGTTTTTTCTCCGCGCGCAGCCATTGCACCACTTTAGCCTCCGTCGCGATACTGGCGTGGTCGGTCCCCGGCACCCAGCAGGCATTTTTACCGTCCAGGCGGGCTTTGCGAATCAAAATATCCTGAATCGTATTGTTGAGCATGTGGCCCATGTGCAATACGCCGGTCACATTGGGCGGCGGAATGACGATGGTAAACGGTTCGCGGTCGTCGGGTGTACTTCGGAAATAACCCCGGCGCTCCCAGTGGGCATACCAGCGTGCTTCAATATCAGCGGGCGTATAGTGGGTCGAAAGACTCATAATTTCTGGTACATTAATTTTAATGAGGGGCAAAAGTAAGAAACTGTTTTAAACCGCGCGGCCTTTGAAAGGCTGATCTGCACCTGTTTTCAGCGACGTGTCACATTAAGTGTTGTTTTTAAATCACCTTCTGCCATTGCAAAGGTTTATTTTCGCGCAAAATTTCTCATATTTGCCGCCGAAAAAACAAGTGTCTGGTTTCTGCGGTTTAAGCGTTGAACCATTCAATCAACAAAATACATAGCAATAATGTCCCACGAATACAAACTTCCCTCGCTTGGCGATGGCGTAACCGGAAAAGTAACTGAAATCCTCGTCAAAGTCGGCGATAAAGTCACCAAAGAACAGACCGTGCTCGTGGTTGGTACGGATAAAGTAGATGCCGAGATGCCCATCGATACGGATGGGGTAGTCGAAGAAATTCTGGTAAAAAAAGGGGATGATGTAACGGAGGGCGCGCTAATCATGCGCATTGCTTCGACCACTGGTGCCGCCGCCACAGCAGAACCAGTGGTTGCAGCCAAGGCGGCTGCCGCTACGGCCGCCCCGGAAGCGGCAACACCGGCTCCGGTCGCTACACCTGCACCCGCACCGGCTCCGACGCCATCGGCAAATAATATCAAAAGCAGTGAAGGGCTGCGCGTTAGTCCGCTGGCCCGCAAACGCGCCAAAGAACTGGGCATCAATCTATCGGATGTACACGTTGCCGACGATGCAAGCCGCATTTCTTACAAGGATGTGTTGGAGCATGTCAAACAGAAAATCGACCAGGGCGGCGGTTCGGTAGCGGTAAGTGCCGGTTTACCAGCCAAAAAACTACCTGATTTTGCCAAATTCGGCCCGATTGAGCGCGAAGCGCAAAGCCGTATCGGTGTATTGACGGCCGAAAATATGCACTACGCTTTCAATACCATTCCCCACGCCTGGATCTCGGAAAAAGCCGATATCACCAAGTTGGAGCAATTGCGGGCACAGTATAAAGACCAGGTCAAAGCCGCAGGCGGTAACCTCACCACCACGGCCATCATTACCAAAGCCGTGACGAATTTGTTGCGCAAAATGCCGCAGTTCAATGCCAGTTACGACATTGATACCCATGAGATTATCTATAAAAAATACGTGAGTATTGGTATCGCCGTCGATACGCCACGCGGACTGCTGGTACCGGTGATCCGCAATACTGACCAGAAGGGCCTGCAACAGATCGCGATCGACCTGACCGAAATCAGCACCCGTACCCGCGACGGCAAAAACAAACCGGACGATCTGGACGGCGGTACGTTTACCATTTCCAATATCGGCGGTATCGGCGGCACGAATATGATTTCGATCGTCAATTGGCCACAAGTCGCTATTCTGAGCATCGTGGCTGCACAGATGGAACCAGTCTGGAACGCAGCGACCAGCACCTTCGAGCCACGCCTGATGATGCCGATGACGATTGGCTGGGATCACCGCGTGATCAATGGGGCCGATGCAGCGCGTTTCCTGAAAGAACTGAAAGGAATTCTGGAAGAGCCGTTTTTGGGGTGGATGTAGTTTTTAATGATTAACGGTTAATGGTTAACGATTAATGTTGCCTGTTCTCAGGGGCTGCACGAAGCATTGAAAATTTAAAACAAGCAGCCGCAACTGGATATTTCCGGTTGCGGCTGCTTGTTTTGAGTGTATTTGCAGTGCGTATTACTCTTTCATAATTTTCTTCGGCTCATTCAATTCAATCACATAACCATCCGGATCGGTGATGTAAATCTGCCAGGCTTTGTCGAAACGCTGCTGGCGGATGTAGGCTATTTTTTGCGCCAGCAGGTACTTTTCTACCGGGTCGGCATCGGGAATACTCAGCGCAAAATGCGCGCCGTTGCGGTCGTTGTTGCTTACCGAATCTACGCGGCCGGCCAACAGGTGCAGTTCTTGGCCCGGCGCGATTTTGAACCAGGCGCGGATGTCTTTCAGGTTGTCAGGCACGGCAATGCGCGCTAAACCAAGGACCTCATGGTAAAATTTGGCGCTCACTTCGATGTCTTTTACCGCCAGTGCCACGTGGTTGTAACCGGTAATGGTAATTTGCGCGGTCAGACCCTGGGTCAGCAACAGGGTACAAGCCAGCGCCAGCAGGGCAGGTGTTTTTTTCATGGATGCATAGTTTATTTAACATTGAATACAAAAAGGAGCGATGAATGCGCAAAGTAGCACATTCACCGCTCCTTATCATTTTATATGCCTGTTATGCTGGGCCTCCTGTTAAAACGGGCGGTTACAAAATGTTTGATGTGATTGGGTGCACATGGAAAATGCACAGATAAAAAAACTATTGGTTCACCATTTTCTCTGTGTAAATCCGGCCGTTGGCAATCAACTGCAACAAGTATACGCCTTTACCATACTGATTCAGGTCGATTTGGGTACCATCGGCCAGTTGGCGGTCGAGCAGCATGCGGCCATCGAGACTGGTCAGTCGCACTTGTGCTGCGCCTTCGTTTTTCAAATCCAGGGTAAATGCGCCGCTGGTCGGATTCGGGAAAGCCGAGAAAACCGTGCTGGCGGGTTCATTTACCGCACTTACACCTGCCGCTACATTTTGGGTATAAGTTTTGGCAGAGCACCAGTTTTGTACGGTTAATGCGACCGGGTAATTGCCGGCTACCGCGTAGGTGTGTTCCGGGTTTTTCTCAACACTCACCATGCCGTCGCCAAAATCCCAGTGGTATTTCGTGCCCCAGAAGGATTTGTTCTGAAACTTGACGGTGGTACTGTTTTTATTGATGATATAATAGGGCACAAGATATCGCCTGGTATAACTACGCTGCTGCTGCGCGATCCGATATTAGCCAAAAGACGTAGGAACTAAAAGCGAAGTTGGGTGCCGGAATTGAATTTTTTTAAAACCTACCGCTGTCTCATCCGTTTACCCATAAAAATCCGACCTTTGCGCGTATTGTGAGCAACCTCCGTCATCTTCTCGAACGTTACCGATCACACCCAGCTGTCCTTAAAATTGCTGCGGCTTTCAATGATCCTTCCGCACATTCACCGGAATCTATTCCAACCGCTTCCCGTATCCAACTGTCCGGTCTGACCGGCGCACAGGAAGCCTTTGTCGTCTCTGCGGTAGCCCAGCGCCCGCCCGCCCGCACCCACCTGTATATTGCCAATTCCAAGGAAGACGCGGCGTATCTGCAAAATGATATTCAGGGTATTCTAGCCGACGAACAAGTGCATTTTTTCCCGGATTCGTTTAAAAGACCGGCTTTTTTTGACGATTTGAATACGACACAGGTATTGCAACGCAGCGAAGTGGTCAGCAAAATATCGGTCAAAAATGGTGTGGTAGTGACCTATCCCGAAGCGCTTTTTGAAAAAGTAGTCTCGCCCAAAGTACTGGCGGCCACTCGCATCGAGATTACCAAAGGCGAACGGCTAAATGTGGATTTTGTGATCGAAGTGCTGGTAGAATATGGGTTTGAACGCACCGATTTTGTGTACGAACCGGGCCAATTCTCTATTCGTGGCGGCATTATCGACCTGTTTTCTTTTGGCAACGACCAGCCGTACCGCATCGAGTTGTTCGATGATGAAGTGGAGACGATTCGCATCTTCGATCCATTGTCGCAGTTGTCGCAACGCACCCTGACCACGGTGAGCATCGTTCCCAACCTGAATACGCGGTTCCGGCAGGATCAGAAGGTTTCGCTCTTACAAGTATTGCCGGCCGACACCATTATCTGGATCAAGGATTTTCAATTTCTGCTCGATCGTTTGCAGTACTGTTTCGACCGGGCGGAAACATTTGCCACCAAACTGACCGCTTTAGATGCCCAGGAACTGCGGGAAATCTTCCGCGACCGGGCTTTTTTATTTCCGTCCGATGTGGTAGAAGACGCGCAGGACCGACGGCTGATTTTTACGGAAAAACAAAGTGTGGAAATTACCCGCATGATGAAACCGTCCGCCACCATCGCTTTCCACGCCAAGCCACAGCCCTCGTTCAATAAAAATTTCGACCTGCTGATCCGGTATTTGCACGAAAATAAAGGGTCTAAATACGAAACGTTTATTTTCTCTGAAAATCCCAAGCAGTTCGAGCGGTTGCAATCCATTTTCCGCGACCTGAAAGCCCAGGTAGAATGGTTGCCGGTCGAATCGGCCATTTCGGAGGGTTTCATCGACGAAGACCTGCAAATCGCCGCGCTGACCGACCACCAGATTTTCCAGCGTTATCACCAGTTCAAACTGCGGCAGGGTTTTACCAAAGAACAGGCGCTGAACGTTCGCCTCTTGCGCGAACTCACCACCGGCGATTACGTGACGCACATCGACCACGGCATCGGCAAATTTTCGGGGCTGCAAAAAATCGAAATCGGCGGACAAACCCAGGAAGCCGTGCGGTTGGTGTATAAAAACAACGATATCCTGTACGTCAGCATTCACTCGCTGCATAAGATCTCCAAATACGTGGGTCAGGAAGGGACACCACCGGTGCTTTCGAAAATCGGTTCCGATTCCTGGAAACAACTTAAGGCGCGCACCAAGAAGAAAATCAAGGATATAGCAGCCGAACTGATCAAATTGTACGCGGGTCGCCGTGCTTCGGTTGGTCATGCTTTTCCGCCCGACGGTTATATGCAAACCGAACTGGAAGCGTCGTTTATTTATGAGGATACGCCCGATCAATTCAAGGCGACCAACGACGTAAAGGCCGACATGGAAAAAGATTATCCGATGGATCGCCTGATCTGCGGCGACGTTGGTTTTGGCAAAACGGAGGTCGCTATCCGCGCCGCCTTCAAAGCCGTGACCGATGGAAAACAGTGCGCCATCCTGGTTCCCACGACCATTCTGGCCCTGCAACACTGGAAAACATTTACCGAGCGCTTGAAAGAATTTCCGGTTACGGTGGATTATCTCAATCGTTTCCGGACGGCAAAAGAGAAAAAAGCCATCATGGAAAACCTGAAATCCGGCAAAATAGACATCGTCATCGGTACCCACGCGCTATTGAGTAAAGACGTGGGATTCAAGGACTTAGGGTTACTAATCGTCGATGAAGAGCAAAAATTCGGGGTAGCGTCCAAGGAAAAATTGCGCGCGCTCAAAGTAAACGTCGATACGCTGACGCTGACCGCCACGCCGATTCCGCGGACCATGCAATTTTCGCTGATGGCTGCCCGCGACTTGTCGGTCATCCGCACACCGCCGCCGAACCGCCAGCCGATCCACACCGAAATCCGGGTCTTCGATGAAGACCTGATCCGGGAGACCGTCATGGCCGAATACAACCGCGGCGGCCAGGTATTTTTCGTCCACAATCGCGTGAATGACCTGCCGGCCATTGTGGAAACCCTCCAGCGCATTTGCCCGGAAACCGATGTAGCGATGGCGCACGGACAAATGGATTCCGATCACTTAGAAAAAGTGCTGACCGATTTTATCGACCGCAAATTCGACGTGCTGGCCTGCACCAATATCATCGAAACGGGCCTGGACATTGCCAATGCCAATACGATCATCATCAACCGCGCCGATATGTTTGGCCTGAGCGATTTGCACCAGTTGCGCGGCAGGGTAGGGCGGTCCAACGCCAAAGCCTACTGTTATTTGTTTGCGCCGCCGATGTCGGTCCTCACGCAGGAAGCGCGCAAACGCCTGAAAACCATCGAAGAATTCAGCGATCTGGGCAGCGGTTTTCAGGTGGCCATGCGCGACCTCGACATCCGGGGCGCGGGCAATCTGCTCGGCGGCGAACAATCGGGTTTTATTGCCGATATTGGGTTTGAAACATACCAGAAAATCTTGGACGAGGCCATCCAGGAATTAAAAGAAACCGATTTCAAGGACCTGTTTAAGGAAGAAATTGCCCAGCGCGGCTCTTATGTACGCGACGTGGTGATTGAAACGGATGT
>JBBRDQ010000136.1:0-13449 GCA_038203695.1 Chitinophagales bacterium | reverse complement strand
AGCGGCATGATTGGACCACGGATTAAACGGATTTTGCGGATTAACACGGATTTTTTCCTGTAGCGGCAGGATTGGACCACGGATTAAACGGATTTTTCGGATTAGTACGGATTTTTTCCTGTAGCGGCATGATTGGACCACGGATTAAACGGATTTTGCGGATTAACACGGATTTTTGGCCGTCAGGGCTGAATAATGAACTTATTTAGCGTGTGAGTCTTATAGCCGGACTATTTACTATTTATAAACCGGCTGATTTGGGTAGTCCAAAGATGCGGTAATTTTGTGGCTTCAAAAAGATACTGTTATGAAAACAAAAAATTCTCGCACGGAAGGCAGTCGCTACTATCCGAAACGCTACGATTTTGATCCTAATACCCGCGATGCTATCCTGGATGAAGGGCTGGTCTGCCACGTCGCCTTTAACCTTGACAATCAGCCGTGTATGATTCCAACGGGTTACTGCCGGGTGGAGAATACCCTGTATTTGCACGGATCGGTCGGCAGTCATTTTTTTCGGCAAATGGCTGGCGGCATTCCCGTTTGTATCAGCGTGACACTGGTAGATGGACTGGTGCTGGCGCGCTCGGTATTCAATCATTCGATGAATTACCGGTCGGTGGTAGCCTTCGGCAAAACCCGTCTGGTGACTGAAGATGCCGAACGCTGGCTGGCCGCTGAAAAATTCTCCGAACACATTCTGCCTGGCCGCTGGGCCGATGCGCGACGACCGACCGACCCTGAAATGAAAAAAACGATGTTTATTGCGGTGGAGATCGAAGATGCTTCGGTCAAATTCCGGGCATACGGTGTAGGCGACGATCCGGAAGATATGGCCTTGCCGGTGTGGGCGGGTGTCGTTCCGCTGCGACTGACTGCGCTTGCGCCAGCGCGCGATGCTGCCTGTGGGTTGGTACTGCCGGATTATGTGCGGCAGATGCCGCGTTTTGAGAGTGTTCCGTAGCAGCAGAATTGGAACACGGATCAAACGGATTTTACGGATTACTACGGATTTTTTAGCAGGTTAGTACCTGCCTGCTTGTTATGGGTGCTTATTAGTTACTTGGATGAAATTATAGCAGGCAAAAAAACACAGTTCAATCCCGCCGCTACGAGAAATCCGTATTAATCCGTAAAATCCACACAATCCGTGTTCGAATCCTGCCGCTACGGGAAAAAATCCGTATTAATCCGTAAAATCCCTTTAATCCGTGTTCCAATACTGCCGCTACAGGCAAGTCGTAACGGGATTTTTAATCCGTATTAATCCGTGTTCCAATCCTGCCGCTACAGGAAAAAATTGACCACAACAAATCCACCTCCACATGAAAAATCCAGCCATCCTCAAATGGGCGTACCTGCTCCTGCTTTCCCTGATCTGGGGCAGCAGTTTTATCCTCATCAAAAAAGGACTGACCGGATTCGGTTATTTTGAAGCCGCCACCATCCGGCTCATGTCGGCGGGATTGATTTTTCTGCCCTTCGGTATTGGCAATTTCAAAAAAATCCCCCGCGATCAGTACGGCTTTATCGTGTTGACAGCCCTGCTGGGTATGTTCATTCCGGCGTTTTTATTTTGCATGGCGCAGGTAAAAGTACAGAGTGCAGTGGCAGCGATGTTGAACGGGATGACGCCGGTTTTTACCTTCGTTTTTTCCATTTTCATCTTCAAAATCGCCTACAAAATCAATCAGGTGGCCGGCCTGTTACTGGGCCTGGTTTGTGCCATCCTGCTGGCCGTGGAACGCTCGAACGCGGAAATTACCTTCAACTGGCACGCTGGATTTATCATCCTGGCGACGCTCTGTTACGGGTATAATATCAACCTTGTCAAGCAGCGTTTGTCGCATATTCCGGCTTTTATCTTATCGACGGTGACGGTATCTATTGCGGGTTTATTGGCATTTTTCCTCGCTTTTCTGCCCAATTTAAGTCATTATCATCCCAGTCAAATCCAGTGGTTGCCGCTTATATCGCTGGTGACCCTGGGCATATTCGGTACAGCTATTGCCCAATTAGTGCAATATAAACTGATCAAAAATACCTCGGCGTTATTTGTCAGTTCGACCACCTATATAATTCCGGTGGTAGCGGTGGGCTGGGGCATGCTCGACGGCGAACAATTTCACCTGATGCACGCGGTGAGTATTGCCGGCATTCTGGCGGCAGTGGTGTTAATACGGAAAGGATGAATTTTACCAAAAACATACCCATGAAAATTACTAACAGTACCATCGACGACCTTCAGACTATTTTTGCCCTGTATGATGCGGCCATCGCCCACCAGAAAGCGGTATCCGACCAGCATTGGCTACCCTTCGACCGGCAGCTCGTCGAAACGGAAATCGCGGAAGGCCGGCAATGGAAAATTGTCGTAGACGGCCAGATTGCCTGCGTTTTTTTGACCGCCTATGCCGATCCGGCTATCTGGGGCGAACGGGATGCCGACCCGTCCGTCTACCTGCACCGCATTGTGACCAATCCGCAGTTCAGGGGCCGCAATTTTGTACGCAAGATCGTGCAGTGGTCCATCGAACACGCCAAAATGCTGGATAAAAAATTTGTCCGGCTGGATACCTGGGCCGATAACCCCCGCTTGAAGGAACACTACCTTAACTGTGGCTTCCAATTTCTGGCGGCGGTGAAGCCGACCAATACGGCCACCTTACCGAGCCACTACAATGCGATTTTGCTGGGGTTGTTTGAAATTGCCATTGCTGAGAAGTATTAAATAGGATAGTGGCGGTGACGGGGTGAATTAAACGCCTCGATTGTGTGAAATACAAGCGCAATGCCGTACTTTCGCCTATCATTCACCGCTATCCTCATTTATAGTTTCTTTCGCTATGTCTCTGCATTCGAACCCACAACTCGAACTCGCGTTCGACTATGTGCGCAACACGCACAAAAACATCTTCCTGACCGGGAAGGCCGGCACCGGCAAAACCACTTTTTTGCACCAAGTGCGGCTGGAATCGGCCAAACGCATCGTGGTCGTAGCACCTACGGGTGTGGCCGCGATCAATGCCGGCGGGATGACCATTCACTCGTTTTTTCAGTTGCCATTCGGGCCGTTTTTGCCGGGCAATGCCCAGGAAGCGGCGCGGCAACGCAAGTTTTCCAAAGATAAAATCAGGCTGATCCAAAGCCTGGATCTACTGGTGATCGACGAGATCAGTATGGTACGCGCCGATATACTCGACGGAATAGACGACGTGCTGCGGCGTTACCGCGATCGCTCCAAACCATTCGGCGGTGTGCAATTATTGATGATCGGCGACCTGCACCAACTCTCGCCGGTGGTCAAAGACGAAGAGTGGAACCTGTTGCGCGACCATTATCAGACCGCGTATTTTTTCGGCAGCCACGCCCTGCGCAATACCGATCCGGTTTCGATCGAGTTGAAACATATCTACCGGCAATCGGATGCCACATTTATTGATCTGCTCAATAAAGTCCGCGACAACCAGATCGACGAATCGGTCTTAGCAACCTTGAATAGCCGCTATATTGCTGATTTTCAACCTACTACCGCAGCGCCGTATATCACATTGACCGCGCATAATGCCTCGGCGCAGCAGATCAATACCGAAAAATTAGCCGCCATTGCGCAACCGCAACAAACCTTTAAAGCCGCAATCCAGGGTGAATTTCCCGCCTTCGCCTATCCGGCCGACGAGACCTTTTTGTGCAAAAAAGACGCGCAGGTGATGTTCGTTAAAAATGATGCGAACCGGGAGAAGCGCTTTTACAACGGTAAAATCGGCAAAATAACCGGCTTTCGCGCGGGCACGATTTTCGTCCGCTGCCCCGACGATTCGGAAGATATTGAAGTGATCCCTGCCGAGTGGAGCAATGTCAAATACCTGTTGAACGAGCAGACCAAGGAAGTGAGCGAAGAGATACTCGGCACCTTCACGCAATACCCGCTCAAACTGGCCTGGGCCATTACCATTCATAAAAGCCAGGGTCTTACCTTCGAACGCGCCATCATCGACGCACAGGCCGCGTTTGCGCACGGACAGGTCTACGTCGCGCTGAGTCGCTGCAAAAGTTTCGAAGGGATCGTATTGCGTTCCAAAATCGCCTATTCGAGTGTCAGGACCGATTCGGTGGTCAAAAACTATACGGAGGAAGCCGAGAAAAAAGCCCCGAATGAAGCCCACTTGACCCGCTCCAAAGCCGATTTTCAGCGCGCGGTGATCCTCGAATTATTCGATTTCAACCGACTGCGCCGCTATTTTACGCTGCTGCACCGGCAGTTTCTGGAGCATGGCACGATCCTGCACCAGGACGCGGCTGAACAGATCGTAACCCTGGAAAAGCAAACCATCGACCAGGTCATCACGCTGGCGGAGCGATTTATACCGCAAATTCAGCAGTACTTTGCGCAGGATGAATTGCCGGAAAACAATGCCGAACTGCAAACCCGACTGCAAAAAGCGGGCAATTATTTCGGCGAAAAACTCGGCAGTGAAATCCTGCCCGCTACACGCCATATCCATATCCTGACCGACAACAAGGCAGTGCGTAAGACCGTACTGGAAGCGCTCGAAGCCTTGCAAAAAGAGGCTTTTGTGAAAAATGCTTGTTTTACCAGCCTGCAAACGGGTTTTGCCGCCGGCCGTTACCTGCGCGCCAAAGCGGATGCTGAACTGGATTTCCATACCCCGAAAAATACGGTTGCACCGGTTTCGCCCGAGACCGTGAGTGCGCCGCGCAATATCTCGCACCCTGCTTTGTTTGTGCAATTGAAAAAATGGCGCACTGATATGGCCGAAGTGGCTGGGGTGGAATTGTACCAGGTTTTGCCAACCAAAGTCCTGCTCGATCTGGCCGAATTGCTACCGCAAACGCTCACCGATCTCAAAAAAATAAAAGGCATCGGCGCGGAAAAAAGCCGGCGTTTCGGCGATGAGCTGCTGGCGATCATGCAGGCGTATTGCACGGAACACCATCTGGTGCCAGCTCCAATTCCGGAGGCAGTTGTAATAGAAAAACCACCCAAAGTCGACACCAAAATGCTTAGTTTCGAACTATTCCAGGCCGGCAAAACTATCGACGAAATTGCCACGGAACGCGGGTTTGTCCGCTCGACCATCGAGACGCATCTGACCCATTTCATCGGCCTCGGGCAAATCGATATTTTCACGCTGATGGAGCGCGATCAGGTACAGGAAATCGAACAGTTTTTCATAGCGCACACGCCGCCGCTGCGCTCCGAAGCGAAGACCCATTTTGGCGAAAAGTACTCGTATCAGCAACTCAATATGGTGCTGGAATATATGCGCGGGAGGAATAATGATTAATGGTAAATGGTTAACGCTTAATGGTTAATGTGGATGTGAAAACTACTTACTTCGCTCCATGCAGCGATAACCGTCCTGCATGCACCAATTTATTGGTCTAGTAAATCAATAAGCAAAGCCATCCTCCTTATTTCTCAACCCACCAATTTATTGGTAGATAACTATGCGGAGCCATCCTCCTTATTCCTCCACCCACCAATTTATTGGTGGACCACGCACGCACAAGGCCACAATTCTTGCTTACTTTGCAGACCTAAACTTTTACCTGAAAAAAGCGCCATGCAGGGTACTTTCCGCATCTTTTTACTACTTTATTGCTTGTTTTGCTGGCGAGCATCTGGGTTTGCCCAATGCGATCCGTTTTTCCCACAGGCGCTGAGCCCGCGTCCGGCGAATTATGCCATAAATTTAACACTCGACGATCATAGCCACACGATCGATGCGACCCAGACGATCCGGTTCACCAACCAGTCGCCCGAACCGATTCGCGAACTGCGGCTATACATGTACCTCAACGCGTTCAAAAACACCGAATCGTCTTTTCTGAAAGGCGCGAACAACATTTTCGGGCAAAGTTTTACCAATCGAACGCAAGATGAATGGGGCTGGATCAACCTGGAAAAAATCGGCCGCGCGGGGGGGGCAGACCTCAGCGGGAAGATGCGCTATATCCAGCTGGACGACGGTAATACGGCCGATCAATCCGTGCTGGAAGTAGGACTCGACCAACCCATTTTGCCGGGTCAAACCGCCGTTTTTAACCTGACCTGGCGCGCTAAAATGCCAAAAACCATTGCCCGTGCCGGCTATAGCAAAGACTTTTATTTATGCTGTCACTGGTTTCCGCAACTGGGTGTTTTTGAGCAAAATAAAGCCGGTAAATGGGACTGGAATTGCCACCAGTTTTTTCGCTCTACCGAATTTTACGCTGATTTTGGCGTGTACGACGTGCAGATCACGGCGGCCGATCAATTTGTTATGGGTGCTTCGGGCTGCCTGGTCAGCGCGCAAAATAACGGCAACGGCACCATTACCCGCAAGTACCACGTGGAAGATGTGATCGATTTTGCGTGGTCCGTGTATCCGCGATTTACGGTGCAGGAAGACCGCTGGAAAGATGTACAAATCCGCCTGCTGATCGCTCCCGAGCACGCCAATCTGGGGCCGAGGTACCGGCACGCCCTGAAATTTGCCCTGGAATACCTCGACCAGCACGTCGGCAAATACCCGTATCCAAGCATTACGGTCGTCGATCCGCCGTTGCATGGATTGCGCTCCGGACTGATGGAATACCCCACCCTGGTGACCGTCGGCACGTTTTACGGGATGCCGTCGAATGTCCGCCTGACCGAGTCGCTCGTCGTGCATGAGTTTGTGCATCAATACTTTATGGCGATGGTGGCCTCCAATGAAAAAGAAGAAGCCTGGCTCGACGAGGGTTTTGTCACCTATTTTGAAGACCGCATTATCGACGCCGCCTACGGCGAAAAATATTCGGTCATCGATGTGTTCGGCTTCCATTTTGATAACCGCGAACTCACCCGCCTGGAATACACCGCCATGGCCAATCCGCGCGAAGGCATTGTGGCGCGGCCGGGCTGGTATTTTTCCGATACCAATTTCAAGGCATTGATCTATAGCAAAACGGCTACCACACTACGCACCGTACAGGCGCTGGTGGGCACGGAAAAAATGGATCAGATCATCAAAGCCTATTTTGAAAAATGGAAATTCCGGCATCCGAAAGGCGCGGATTTTATGGCTGTTCTGCACGATGAATTGCTGACCGGTCCGGATACCCTTTTTGGGAAACAAGTCTATGGGCTGTTTGAAAAAAGTATATACGACGCAGTGGTGCTGGATTACGCCGTCACGCAAATTACCAATCAGGCGCCCATCCTGCCGCAGGGCGTTTTTGATAACGATACCGTAGCGCAGCGCCCGAATAACAGCCAGACCATCCTGTCAAAAATAGAACTCCAGCGCAAGGGCGACTGGGTGTTTCCGGTCGAAGTGCTGGTCACTTTTGCGGACGGCACTACGCAATGGCTGTACTGGTCGGGGGAAGCAGGCGTACACGTCTTCGAGATCGTCGGGACTACCAATGTGGTGTCGGCGCAGATCGACCCGTATCAAAAAATTGGCTTGGACATCGACCTGAACAACAATAGTTTGACCCTGCAACCCGACCCATCAGTGGCCTGGAAATACGCTGCCAAGACCATCTTCTGGATCCAGAATCTACTCCAGACACTGAGTTTTTTATCTTAATGAGGCATTAAATGATGCATATCCGCAGTGTTTTTTTCAGGGGTTTTGTAGTAAGCATACGGCAGTGGCGCATTTCGGCTGTTGTGTATTTTTTTCAATTGTGCCTCGTCCTCACCCTGGGCATGCAGGTCTATGAAGTATTGACCGCTTCCATTGGCAAATCATTGGAAATCAATAAATTACTGTTCGGTTACGACCATACGGTGATGACCGATTTTCTGAAAGTACACGGCGCGTCGATCACGCCATTGCTCGGTCAGTTGCGCTGGCTATTGCTGGTGTGGATGCTTTTTTCGGTCTTCATCGATGCCGGTTTGCTGGTTGCGGCCGCTTCGCCCGAAGCGACCGGCGGGCGCACTTTCTGGGAAGGCGGTGCCCGGTATTTTTTCCGTTTTTTGAAAATCAGGCTGATTATGCTGGTGCTGGTCATCCTCTGGACCCTCGTCCTGCTGTTGCCGGTGGCACTGCTTTTTCAACCTTCCGTTGAATATTTTTCTTCGGAAAAGCCCATGGTTTGGCTGACCTTGGGCGCACTGGCAGTTTACTTTGTAGGGCTGGTGATGCTGTTCCTCTGGTCGGTAGTCAGCCGTCTGGTCAATATGAAAACCGACGCGTCCATCGCCAAAAGCATCCGGCAGGGCGGTCGCATTTTCTGGCAGCACAAGGGGCGTCTGCTGGTTATATTCACTGGCTTTGGCATCGTTCAGGTGCTGCTGATCATGTTGTACTGGACGCTGGAGGGCTTGACCGGCATGACTTCACCCCTGCTGATGCTGGTCTTTTTTGGGATGCAACAGGCGTTTGTGTTTGGACGGATATTGATCCGGCAGATGGTGTATGTGGGGGTGAGTTCGGTGGTGTAGGCGGATTTTGTGCTTTGGGTTCCAACTGTACTTTCCTCATAACCGCTCAACTCGGTGCTGTTCTAATTCCGTAACGAGATCGAACCCTTCGTCAGCGGTCATTTTCTCCACTAAAAAGTCTAGCGTTTCACCGGAAAATTGATGTATCGTATTAACCCGAAGATTCGCCACAACAATGTCACTCAAAGTCGTAACCTGCTCATTTTCAGTAACTAATATCTTAATTTTTTTCCCTGAAAACAACGTTTTCAGGGCCTCGATAAACCGTGGGTCCAGTTCCTCAACGGATAATTCAACATTTACAGCTGGTACTGCCTACTTTTATGCACCCATTCATTTCAAACCCACCCAACATGGAACACGGCACCAAAGACAATCCCTGGCAACTAAAAACCGCTCCCGGCACCTCCGAGTACACGATGTACCGCGACGCAGACAAAGACCTCATCGTCTGTAAGGTCGGTACGACGACGCTGCATTACGACCAGCGCTGCATCGAAGACCTGCACGCCATGCTCAAAGCCCACGGCAACTGGATGGAACTCGGCGCTGCCGACGAAGGCAAGGAACCGAAAGCCGGCACCGTCGAAGCCTGGGGCCGCGATGCCGGCAATCCGGTCGGTGGCTGGTATGGCTTGAAAAAAGGTTTTCGCGGCCGCTTTGGCATGTATGTGCCGCCGCTGCTGGAAGAATTGGGCCTGGTCGAACTGGAGCACAATCCGAAAAATAACCGGATGCGGGCGATCTGATTCATTTTAGGCGCAAATATTGCTAGGATGCTTGCAGGCGTGCATGATTTTTACCTTCGCACTTGTAAGACGTCACATTCTGCGCACGTACCGGTATCGCACCCTCCAATCTGTCAGTCGCATGTTCAAAGTTATTCATTCTGTTTGTCTGATCCTGTTTCTGGCTATGTGCGCCGACAGTCTGTCTGCACAGAATCAGGTATTGCTGGATTCGCTGGAAAAAGAAGCGGTGCGCGCCACGAGCGATTCCGCCCGGGTGTTGTATCTGAACAACCTGGCCGCGCAATACATCCGTTATGGTATGCCGCAGGCGGCGGAGAAATTGCGCGAAAGCCTGCGCCTGACCAGTGAATACGTGCCCGCCCGCTGGCCAAGCCAGAAAGCCTATTTACAATCGCGGGCGAGAACCTGCTTCCTGCACGGCAACTATTACAAACGCTCCGGTAATTTCCCCGAAGCCCTGCGCTACTACCACGAATCGCATGAGAAAAGCCAATTGATCGGCCAGGATCGCGCCATGGGCGATGCGCTGATCGGCATCGGCACAGTCTATGGCGGCTATTTGCTGGAATTCGACAATGCGATTCACTATTTCAGTCTGGCGGAGGAAGCCTTTTTGCGGGCGCAGTACGCGGAAGGTTTGATGATGGTGTACGGCAATCTGGGCGCGATTTACAGCGATCAGAACAAGGTCGCCGAGGGACTGGCAGAGACCTATAAAGCGGAGAAAATTATCCGGGAAAAAGGGCTGAAACAGTTTGAAGCACAGGTATATTCCACATTATCAGCCATTTATACCAAACTGGATAGCCTGCCACAAGCGCTTGTGTACGCTGAAAAAGCCCGTATTGCCTTTGCCCGCGACAAGGACTTGATGCGCTACGGCGATCACTTACTGGTCATGTCCGATCTGTATACGCGCATGAACGACGATGCCGGCGCGGAAAAATCGGCGCTGGAAGCTGTGGAGGTGGCCATTCAGGGCCAACACAAATTCATCGCCAAGGACGCGTACCTGATCTTGCAGGAGATTTACCTGCGCCGGGCCAAAATGGCCGAGCCGATGCTGAAAGACAGTTTGTTTCTGCGGGCATTTTATTACAACGGCCTCAATCGGGTGTACAAGGACTCCTTGTTCGATACCGAAAAAAGCCGGCAGATCGCCGAGATACAAGTCAAATTTGAGACCGCGAAGAAGGAGCACGCGATCAGTATGCTGAGTGCCGAAGCCAAAGACCGCGAGATCGATATCCTACGCAGCGAAGTGGCATTGCGGCAGGCCAGAATCAAGGCCGATCGCTCGCGGGAGCACGCACTGCTACTCGAACAGAACAACGCCAATATCGCCTTGCAACTGGAAGTGCAGGACGCTAAAATACAGGGCCAGGATGCGGAATCCCGCGAAAAGCAACGCGAGATCGAAGCGCTCAATGCTGTGAATCAGCGTCGGGAAATCGAAGCAGAAAGCGAACGTACGTTGCGCTATGCCTTGCTGGCCGGACTGGCTGGGTTGGTGTTTTTTACGTTCCTGCTGTTGCGGTTGTATTACCAGAAAATAAATGCCGGCAAAAAGATCGAACAACAACGCGCCGAAATCGAGGCGCAGCATACCCGCTTAGCCGAAGTAAACCGCTTCAAAAGCATCTTTTTGTCCAACATGAGCCATGAAATCCGCACTCCCCTAAATACCATTATCGGTATGTCGGAACTGATGGCCACGGCACCATTGCCGCCGGCGGAGCGCGAACATGCCCAGATCGTCAGCCATGCGTCGCAAAACCTGCTGACACTGATCAACGAGATCCTGGATTTTTCAAAAATTGAATCCGGTAAAATCGACTTCCTGCCCAAACCTTTTGACCTGCCCGAATTACTGCGCCGCCAGGTAAGCCTGGTGCGTTTTCCGGCGGAGCAAAAGAAATTAGCGCTGCAACTGGTATGTGCCGAAAATCTGCCCCGCGGTGTCGTGGCCGATGCCGGCCGGCTCAATCAAATCCTGCTCAACCTGCTGAGCAATGCCGTCAAATTCACCGAACGCGGCGCCGTCACACTCACGGCCTCGCTGCATGCGCACTTGCCAAATGGACAAGTGCTGTTGCAATTCGCGGTGCGCGACTCCGGCGTTGGCATTTCTGCGGAGGAACTACCGCTCATTTTCGACGCCTTTCAGCAAGCGGGAGAGAACACCCATTTGCGGCACAGTGGCACCGGGCTGGGACTGGCTATTTCAAAGCAACTGGTCGAATTGCAAGGTGGAAAAATCGAAGTGGAAAGCACGCCTGGCCGCGGTTCCGAGTTTCGGGTCTTGCTGCCGGTGGGCCTGGCCGATTTGCCAGACATACCGATGGCGGCACCGAATGCGGAATTATCCAAATTGCCTTCCTGCAAAATACTGCTGGTCGAAGACAATCATTTCAACCAGTTGCTGGCGACCGAGTTGCTCCGAAAAATTGTGGACCAGGCCGATATTGCCGTAGCCGTCAATGGCCTGGAAGCCATTGAAAAGGCCCATGCAGGAGGGTTTGATCTTATCTTTATGGATGTTAAAATGCCGCGCATGGACGGTTTCGCCGCCACCCAAGCCCTGCGCGCCGCTGGATTGACCACGCCAATTATCGCTCTGACGGCCAACGCAACCGCCGAGGAACGGGAAAAATGCCTGCAGGCCGGTATGGATGGGTACCTCTCGAAACCCATCGAAGTCGGTTTACTGCGCGCCCAGATCATGCAATGGACGCAGTGAGCCCAACAAGGGGCTGTCTTTATTCCGGTACCGTTCCTTACCAAAGCAAAAAATTTGTAAAATATGTAGGCACATACCATATATCTAGTGTTTCTTTGTTGTCCAAAATCATGTGAAATATATTTTTATTGTAATGTTTTTTTGGCAATAAAAATAGAGTTTTTGAAAAAATGAAAGTCATTCTTCTTCTTCTTTATAGTGGTGCGGGATTTATAGCTGTGTTTGCCTTGTTGGTCGGCTTGCTGATCGGGTCAGGGGTATTGTTGTTGAAAGTGCGCAGGCTCGAAAGACACCGTGCCGATACCGAAGCGCAGTTGATTGCTGAACAGGAAACGCGAAAGCAGTTGACCGAACTGGAAAAGGTGAAAATTCAGTTTTTTAATAATGTAGCCCATGAGTTCCGTTCACCCCTTACCCTTATTCTGGAACCGGTCCGGCAAATGCTGCGCGATACGCATGAGCGTACGATGTCGGCCAAACTGCGATTGATCGAGAGCAATAGCCAACGGCTGCTTACTTTAATCAACCAACTGCTCGATTTTTCTAAACTTGAAAGTAGCGAGGTCAAGCCAAATTTAAGCAAGGGCAACCTGGTCCATATTATCCGGCCGATCTACCAATCCTTTTTTGTGTTGGCTGATTCAAAATCAATCGGACTGCATTTTAAGGCCGATACGGATTTGGTTGATTTTTACTTCGATCGGGTAATGGTTGAAAAAATTGTGTCGAACCTGCTTTCCAACGCGATTAAGTTTACCGGCGCGGCAGGTAAGGTTGATTTGAAAATTGCCCGGGAAACTATGCCGTCTGAAAATGGTCCCGTGCAGTCCCTGGTTATAATTGTCGAAGATACCGGCGTTGGCATTGCTGCGGCATACCGTGAAAAAATATTTGACCGATTCAAGCAAATTGAAAATGGGGCTGCCAGTCCGACCGAAGGCTCCGGCATTGGATTGACGCTGGTGAAAGAATTTACGGAACTGCATGGCGGGAAAGTTTTCCTGGAGAGTGAAGAGGGGAGGGGCAGTACCTTCAAAGTGTTCTTACCGCTTGTCATGGAAATGCCGAATGCCGTTACGGACGCACCGACAGCGTCTGCTACCGAAGCGCAGGTTATCTGGCCAGTACCGGAAATGAACGGTAACACAGCGGAGTCAGTTGAAACGGACATTGCTACCGAGCGTTTTGCCAGTCTGGTGCTCCTGGTGGAAAATGATGTGGAGATGCGGCAATTTCTGAAAGACATCCTGCTGGTACAAGGCTATCAGGTAATCGAGGCCAGCAACGGCGAGGAAGGCATTGACAAAGCTTATAAGTTAATCCCTGACCTTATAGTTACGGATCTCAAGATGCCGGGGAAGGACGGGACCGATTTACTCCAGGTTTTAAAAAACAATGAACGTACGAGTCTGATCCCTATCGTCGTGCTTACGGCTAGACTGGAACTGGACCATAAAATCGCTTGCCTGAAATTAGGCGCGGATGCCTATCTTACCAAGCCGTTCTTGACCGAA
>JBBRDQ010000135.1:0-13502 GCA_038203695.1 Chitinophagales bacterium | reverse complement strand
ATTGGGCGCGGTACTGACCGTCACGGTATAAGTTCCGCTCACGGTGCCTGGACAGGTATTACTGGTTACACTTACCAGGGTATAAACAGTACTCGCAGCCGCCGGATTAACCATCAGCGTGTAAGAGGGTCCGACGGTAGTAATGGGCGACTGTGCAATCCCATTGATACGGTACACAAAAGTATACGTTCCGGTTCCGTTAAAGTTGACCGTTAGATCGAAGGGCTGGCCTGCACAAATAGAAGAACTGCCGGATACCAATGTAGCCGTTGGCGTGGGTGTTACGACAATACTGGCGCTGCCCGTCGCATTGACGGTACAGTTGCTGGCGGTAGTCAAACTGACGGCGGTGATGGTGGCATTGGCAGTCAGGCCGGGTACGGAGAAGATATAAGGATTGGCACTGGTGGTGACGGTTTGATTGGTACCGTTTACCGAATACGTAAACATATAAGGCGCTGTGCCGGAAAAATTTACCGAAAAACTCGCGCTGCCACCGGCGCAAATATTGGGATTGCTGGTCAGGGTCATGTTGGCTGAAGGGGCCGGCAATAACGTGATCGTGAAGGTCCGTGGGGTGCCCGGACAGCCATTTTCAGTAGGGGTGACGGTGATCGTACCGGTAAGTGGAAAGGGGATCGGCGTAGGAACAGTGCCAGTGATGTTGCCGCTGCCGGAGACTGGAAAACCAGGGAAGGCCGGACTAAGGGTCCAGTTATACGTAGCAGTCGGGCTGTTGCCGGAAAACATAATATCCACCATCGCACCGGCACAAAAAGTATAGTTGGGCGGCTGATTTACCATAGGTCTGGGGTTGACGGTGATGGTAAACGTTACGGGAGGCCCCACGCAGGTTCCCGAAGTAGGGGTGACGGTAATCGTGGCTATCTGTTGGGTAGAAATGCCGGCTGGCGGCGTAAAGGTGGGGATATTGCCATTGCCCATAGCGCCCAGCCCGATCGCGGTATTACTATTCGTCCAGGCAAAAGTGGGTGCCGGTGTACCGGTACCCGTAAAAACAATCGCCGGTACTGCTGAACCGGCACATACCGTAATATCAGCCGGCGGGTTTACCGTTGCATTGGACGATCCGCTTACCCGGACATTATCAAACCAGTATATTTCTGCGGTCGATTTGTTGGAAGGCTCGATTTTGATGACGATATTATTGCCGGTTAAACCAGTTACCGTAGCCGGACCAACCGGCGCACTGCCACATACATACCAAAACTGGATAAACGGGCCGCCGTCAATACTGTAAGAAAATACGATCTGATCGTGACCATTATCGATAGCGACATTATTCTGGCAACTAAAATAAGGGCCGCCCGGTTCACATTCGAATACACCAATCGCTCCGTAGTCAACGGAGATCGAAACATTGCAATTGCCGGTGATCGGAATTGGGTTGGTGATCCATTCATTGCCGCCACCGCCGCCGGTCGTGCAGCAGGGCGCTCCTTCCGTATCCTGAATTTCAAAACGGCCGTTGCGCACCCCATAAAAGGAAGCAGCCGTGAAATCACAGTCCGTGCCTGTGGCTGCCCAGCCCATATTGGCACCGCTAAAATCTTCGAGCCAAATTGTTTGCGCGGAAACAACACAGGAAATACAAATGAAAAAAAGAGAAAAAAGACCTCTGGTGCGGTGGGATGACATGGTCAAACAGTTGAGCATCAACAATGTATAAAGATGTTTGTGTTATATTACCCGATCGGTTGAATGGATTACAAAACGCAAAGGTAGGGCAAAAGCCCCATTTGGGATATTACTTAACTATAAAGGAGAAAGACTTAGCGAAAAATTTATACCGAACTATTGATCCGGTCATTTGTGGCAGCGACTTTGCGTAGTTTTGCGGCTTTCAAAAATACATTCCGGTTATCGGAAGTGCTCTTGGATAAACCCACTCGTCTATGTTTCAAGCCTTACAAGCAGATTTAGCCGCCCGCAATGTGACTTTGGTTGCGGTTTCCAAAACGCATCCGCCAGAGCGGATAGCAGCATTTTACCACCTGGGCCAGCGTGTTTTTGGGGAGAATCGCGTACAGGAGATGCAGGAGAAGCAGGCTGCGCTGCCTGCCGATATTGAATGGCATCTGATTGGCCATTTACAGACCAATAAAGTCAAAAGCATTGCTTCTTTTGTCCGCATGATCCACTCGGTGGATAGCCTGCGCTTATTACAGGAAATTGATAAACAGGCATTTAAATGCGGTCGGATTATTGACTGTCTGCTCCAATTTCATGTAGCGCAGGAAGAAACAAAGTTCGGTTTTGAGCTGGAAGAAGCCGTTGAAATGTTGCGCAGTGCCGATTTTGCCGCCTTGCACAATGTGCGGATTTGCGGCATTATGGGCATGGCGTCGTTTTCCTCCGATGAAAACCTGGTGCGCGGTGAATTTCGGCAGTTGCGGCAGATTTTTGCGCAACTGAAAGAGCAGTTTTTTGCCGATGCGCCCCATTTTCATGAATTATCCATGGGCATGTCGGGCGACTGGCAATGGGCCATCGAAGAGGGCAGTACAATGGTGCGCATTGGTAGTCTCATTTTTGGTACCCGTTGAGCGTATGCGACCGTTCTGGAGAAAAAACTGGTTTTTGTGGCTCGTTTATGGGGTACTCGCTGTGGTGGCATCGGGGTTGAAATTAGGGGCGCCAGCCGGCCCCAACGGGTACACCGCTTACGAAAACTACCGCATTTTTAAAAACGCTTTTGGGCACTTGTTAGCCGGTCAGAACCCCTATGCGGCCTACCCGGCCGAGACCTGGGATTTATACAAATACAGCCCGGCGTTTGCCATTTTCATGGGGCCATTTACGGTATTGCCCGATGCGCTGGGTTTACCCCTCTGGAATCTACTGAACGCTTTTGTGCTGTTATCCGCTATCCTGTATCTTCCGGTACTGCGGCTTTCACAACGTCATTTTATCGCCTGGTTTGTACTCCTGGAACTATTGACCTCGATGCAGAACAGCCAAAGCAACGGACTTACCGCCGGTTTGATCTTATGGTCGTTCATTGCCTTCGAGCGTGGACACATGGCCCGTGCCGGCGCCTGGATCAGTGCGAATGCGTTTATTAAAATCTTCGGCGGCGTCGGTGTGCTGATGGCGTGGCTGTATCCCAAAAAAATTCAGTTTTTGGGGTGGGCGCTGATTTTTAGTATTTTTTTGACAATACTGCCCGTTTTTCTGCTGGGTTTTTCCCTGACCGTGCAAAATTACCGCTGGTGGCTTGGACTCCTGCAAAACGACCACGCTACCTCGACCGGCCTTTCGGTACAGGGCTGGCTGGAAAGTTGGTTCGGGTGGTTTCCATCGAAAATCGCGGTATTGCTCACCGGGGTGGTTATCTTTATGGGTTCCATCTGGCAAGCACAACGCCATGCGGCGGATTCTTTTCCGATCCGCGCCTTGGCCTGGGCGTCCTTGCTAATCTGGGTGGTAATTTTTAACCATAAAGCCGAATCACCTACCTTTATTATTGCGGTTTGCGGCGCGGCGCTTTGGTATTGTGTATCTGCGCAAAGGCCGTGGGAAAAGGCGCTGCTGGCGGTGCTGTTTATCCTGGTTTCGCTTTCGCCGACCGATCTTTTTCCCCGTTACCTGCGCACGCAAGTCGTACAGCCATATGTACTGAAAGCCGTACCGTGCATACTGCTCTGGGGCATCATTTCCTGGAAATTGCTGGCAGGGCCCAGGCTTTCTGCCACTGGCCCAGCTTCCTGATCATGCCTACGCCGCCGTTTCATTTCCAGCAATTTTCCATCTATCAGGAAAATGTCGTGCATCCGGTCGGCACCGATAGCGTATTGTTAGGCGTATGGGCCGATGTATCTGATGCGCAGCGCATTTTAGATATCGGTACCGGAACTGGGGTAATAGCCCTGATGCTCGCCCAGCGCACCACGGATAAAACCCAGATTCGGGCGGTGGAAATTCATGCTGCTACAGCGGCTTGTGCGGCCGCTAATTTCAAGGCATCGCCCTGGCACCACCGACTTGATATACAGCATGCAGCGGTGCAGAATTTTGCGCAACAGCCTGACTATCAATTTGATGTAATTGTAAGTAACCCGCCATTTTTCTCTGAAACAGTGGTAGCACCCGATGCGACCCGTCGTTTAGGCCGAAGTACGGATAGCCTTTTACCGGGCGACCTGCTGTATGCCGTGCAGCAATTACTGGCTCCCAATGGCCGATATTGTGTCGTGTTGCCGCCCAAAGAAGGTCAGCGCTGGTGTGAACTGGCGGCTGTAAACGGACTGTATTGTACGCGCCGCACCCTTGTGTTTAGCCGCATGGCCAAACCAGTGGAGCGCTGGCTGTTGCAGTTTGAGCGCAGCCCATATTCATTTCAACAAGATAATCTGTTGATTTACAATGAAAACGCGGGTCACTCGCCCGAATTTGAGCAAATGACCCGCGATTTTTACCGCAAGTTGTAGCGCCCGTTTAAAGCAACAGGGGCAGCACCGTTTTGAACGTCAATCGTAAGATTGCAATCGCAATCTCTTCAAATTTGACCTTTGAAACCGATACCTCAGCCAGGAGTTCGATCCTTAATTGCGCAGCGCGTCCGGTGAGCAGCAGTTCAAAATCGGCGGTATTGATTTTTTTATCGGCCAACAGATCGGCATAGCGAAGCGTATCTTCTTTTAGGTTCGCATGCAGTTGACTGGCAACGGCTTCATAGTGTTTTTTGCGGCGTTTTACGAAGTCGCCGACGAGTTGCACGACCTGTACATCCAGGTTGTCGAGCGCGGCTTTTACATTTTTTGCTGGCATATAAATGGTTGGTTGTAAGTATTTATGCGAATAACGGGTTAAACGCGCGGTTTTCGGGGTTGAGTCAAAAGTCTCGGAGGGACTTTTGACTCAACCCCGAAAAACATCCACGCGCTTACTTTTTCTTGCTCATTTCGGCTTTTTTAATCGCCTCCAGACTTTTCGTCACCTGTTTGGTTGCTTCGGCCACGAAGTCTTTATCTAACTTTCCTTTTTCTTTCCAGCGGTCAAAAAAAGGCGTAGCAATTTCATCCTTCAGAATTTTCCACGATTGGGCGATTTCTTTGTTGCCTTTGATGGCGGCAGCATGGGTGTAAGTATCGTTCAGTTTGGTCATTACCTGGGTCACCGCATCCTTATTTTCGGAAAATGGCTTTACGGCTTTGCCCATCAGATCGGGCAGTATCTTGCTAAGATCCGTCAGGTTTTGTACGCCAAGGGCGTCATAGACCGGTGCACAGGATTGTAACGTAGTTGTGGTGCTGAACAGCAAGAAACCGAGCGCCAGCATCCATGCGCTGGGTCGAAATGATGCGAAAATGGTTTGCATAAATCAGATTTTAAGTTTGTTAAAAGGAATAAAGTGGTAAAAATAAGGGCTTGTATTTAAACCCCATGTGAAATTTTTGTCAGCGCAATATCGAGCAAGCGCCGCACCGTTTTTTCGGGCTGACGACTGAACGTACCAGCAGTACGGTTGGCCAGAATAGCACTTAAAGAAATGGCCCGATGCCCCAACAAATGGGCTAATCCGTAAATCGCGGCCGTTTCCATTTCGAGATTTACAATTCGGAGCCCCTGAAAGTGAAAATTTTGTAATATATCCAGATACCGGGGCTGTCGCACGGGTGCGCGTAATTGCCGTCCTTGCGGTCCATAAAACCCTGGATTGGTGGCCGTAACGCCCGGTGTAAACCCATCCTGAAACTGGGCCAGCAAAGCCGCATCGCCCACCGTAAAATAAGGTGCCAGGGGAAAGTCCCACTGACCAGCGCAGTGTGTCCGCAAAGCCTCCAGTACAGGATGTTGCTGCAAATCGGGCGCCTGGTAATATTGCAGCAATCCATCCATCCCGATCGCTGCAGTCGAGGCGACGAATGCGTCCACCGGCACGTCGGGCTGCAAACTACCGGCGGTACCCAGTCGAATAAAAGTCAGGGGAGTAAAATCGGTTTTTACCTGCCGGGTAGTCAGGTCAATATTGAACAGCGCATCCAGTTCATTGACGACAATATCTATGTTGTCGGGACCGATACCGGTGGAAATAACCGAAACCCGCCGTTTATTGAGCCAGCCGGTATGGGTTACAAATTCACGCCGCCGCACGCGGCATTCGATCGAGTCAAAATGGCGACTCACTTTGGCCACCCGTTCGGGGTCGCCCACGGTAATAATGGTCGGGGCAATCTGTTCGGGGCGCAAATGCAGGTGATAAACACTGCCGTCGGCGTTCAGGATAAGTTCAGATGTATTCATGTGGCACCGTGTTTATGGACAAACTAAGGTTGTTTTGTATATATTTTAAAGAACGGGCAATTTCGGCATTTTTTTGCCAACAGCAGTCCGTGTTCCGTTTTTCCGTGCGACCTTTGCGGCTTACCAGTGACTATTTATGCACACAAAAGAACAGGTTGCCGACCGATTTCGCGCATTGCAGGATGATATTTGTCGCCAACTCGAAGCCGCAGACGGCGGCGGCCGTTTTATAGAAGACAACTGGGTGCGCGCCGAGGGTGGGGGAGGTCGCAGCCGGGTGATCGAAGGAAACACGATCCAGCGCGGCGGCGTCATGTTTTCTGCCGTCCATGGTCCGCTGCCGGAGCCGATTGCCCAAAGCATGAAACTGCCTGCCGGCACTTCTTTTTTTGCCACGGGTGTTTCGATCGTTTTACATCCGCACAGCCCGATGGCACCGATTATCCACATGAATGTGCGCTATTTTGAAACGGATACCGGCCGATGGTGGTTTGGTGGCGGCATCGATTTGACGCCGCATTATATTATCGCGGACGATGCGCGTTTTTTTCACCAGCAATTGAAAGATACCTGCGACCGCTTCCATCCCGACTTTTACCCCCAGTATAAAAAGACGGCCGACGATTATTTCTTTATCAAACACCGCCAGGAAACCCGGGGCATTGGTGGTATTTTCTTTGATTATGTGCAGGAAAAAGAGGGCTTGACCTCCGAAAATCTGGTGGAATTTGTGCTGGCCGTCGGAAATACGTTTGCGCCTACGTACACGGAATTATTAGAACGCGCGAAAAACCGCCCCTGGACTGAACGGGAAAAACGCTGGCAGTTGTTGCGCCGCGGCCGGTACGTAGAATTCAATCTGGTATGGGATCGCGGCACCAAGTTCGGCCTCGAAACCAATGGCCGGGTGGAATCCATTCTCATGAGCATGCCGCCCGAAGCCAACTGGGCGTATAATTTCCAGCCCGAACCGGACAGCCCCGAAGCATATACCTTATCGCTGCTGCGTAAAGACATAGCGTGGATACAGGCATGAAAATACTGATCCTGCGTTTTTCTTCCATCGGCGATATCGTGCTGACCACGCCCGTGGTGCGTTGCCTGAAAAAACAGTTGGGCGCGACGGTGCATTTTCTGACCAAAAGCAGTTTTGCGCCCATATTGACCGCGAATCCATATATCGACCGGGTCTATTCTTTTGAACAGGAGATTAGCGAAGTAGTAGAAGATCTGCGGGCGGAGCAATACGACTGGGTAATAGACCTGCACCACAACCTGCGCAGCCTGCGGCTGAAAATGGCGCTGGGCCGGCCGGCCAAAGCCTTCGACAAACTAAATTTTGAGAAATGGCTGCTGGTCAATCTGCATATTGATCGATTGCCCGATCTGCATATTGTGCAGCGATACCTGTACGCCGCCGCGCACTTGGGGGTCCGCTACGATGGGCATGGGCTGGATTATTTTATCCCACCGGATCAGGAAGTGGAACCGCCATCGCTGGCACCCTGGCTGATTCCCGAGCAGTATGTCGCCTTGGTTTTGGGCGCTACCCATGCCACCAAACGCCTGCCGCTCGAAAAGATGCAGGCCCTGTGTCAGCAAATTCAATCACCACTTATTTTATTAGGCGGTCCGGCAGAAGCGGAAACGGCGGCAATATTGGAAAAAACGGCCGGCCGGCAAATTTTTAATGCGTGCGGCCAACTATCGCTGCACCAATCAGCGTCTATCGTTCGGCAGGCTGCGCAGGTACTGACCCACGATACCGGATTGATGCATATTGCGGCGGCGTTTCTGCGACCGATTGTTTCCGTTTGGGGGAATACGGTGCCGAAATTCGGCATGTATCCATTGTATCCGGACGGCGTGGACCTGAACCAAACCATCGAAGTGCGGGGCTTATCGTGCCGACCCTGTTCCAAGATTGGCTATGCCGAATGCCCAAAAGGACATTTTCGCTGCATGCGCGACATTTCTGTTGCAGAAATTGTAGCGGCATTGTCCTGAAAAAGTGTTTTGTTTGCCCTTGAAAATGATTGCGCCGTACCAAAGTTGAAAATTTAACAAAATCCGGCATCCCTTTGGATTTTAGATTGTAAAATTAACCCTATTTTTCGCCGATTAATTGGGAAGTTATTTTCAAAACCGTTCCTGAATCCCGTCTTTCAAACAAATCTGATATGCACGTTAGAAATCTACTTAGCCTCATCGCCGTCCTGCTCACTTTTGGCAGCCTCTCGGCCCAAGACATTCACTTCACGCAATTCAATATGTCGCCCCTGACTACGAATCCGGCCAATATCGGCGGGTTTGAAGGCACTGTGCGTTTTGGTGGCATTTATCGGGGACAGTGGGCGAGTGTCGTGGGTAGTTCCAACCAGTACAGCACCCCATCGGCTTGGGCGGATGCGCCCGTTTTCTCCCTGCGCAAGCGCGACTGGATCAGTCTTGGTCTGGCGTTCTTTTCCGATAAAGCCGGTTCGCTGGCTATGAAACATAATGAAAGCAAAATTGGCGCTTCCTACCACCTTTCGCTGGATAAAAGAAGCCGCTTTTACCTGACCGCCGGCTTCAACTTTACCGGCGCTTCCCGTAATCTGGACAAAACCAATGCGAAATTTGGCGACGGATTTTCATTGACTTCCCCTACGCAAAGCCTTGATTATCAGGGCTTGGCTACCCAAAAACAGACGTACAAAGACTTCGATGCCGGACTTATCTTTTCCGGTAAATTGAATAAACAAATGGATTTCAATATTGGCTTTGCCATGTTTCACCTGTTGAAACCAAGTTACACGCTGATCCCGGGTGCTGTAGGCGGCGGCCCGAATCCTCCGCCTACGGGTGGTGCTAAACAGGAATTGCCGGTGCGTTCTTTGTTACACGGCACGTTTAATATCGCCACCAGCGATCGCCTGACGCTGAGCCCGTCATTCATGTTCCAGACTTTGAGCGGAGCCGATGAAATTCAAGTGCAGGGTATGGCCGGTTACTTGTTCGACCAACAGCGCGATATTACCTTGAGCGCCGGTTTGGGCTACCGCCTGAGCGATGCATTACAAGCGCTTTTGGGCGTGAAATACAAAAATCTGCGCGTTGGCTTTGCGTACGATATCAATACCTCCGACCTGACTGCAGCCAGCAACTACCGCGGCGGTTTTGAATTAGCGGCCAACTACATTGTTAAAATCTATAAAAACCCGGTCATTAAAACCAAAATTCTTTGCCCGCGTTTTTAAAAATTACCCGTGCGGCATGCCATGATTGCAACACAATCGGGTCGTACAAGACTTGCGGTGTTGCCACTATACTGACTTCAATTCTCAACATAATATGAAAAAAATATTTTTCGTCCTAACCTTAGTAGCCCTGTCGGTGGGGTTGTCCAATGCGCAACCCCTCAACCGTTCTACTCCGGAGGCTAACCTTAAATCGGCGAAAGAGGCCGAAGCAACCAACAATCCGTACGAGGCGCTGAACCTTTACCAGAAAGTCTATGCCGATAATAATAAGGACAAGACCATTGCGGCTAAAATTGCGCAACTCGAATACGTAGTCCGCGACTATGAAAAAGCCGAAAAAGGCTTTACTAAACTGGTGTCGCGCGACCGCAAAGGCGAATTTACCGAACTGAAATACTTGCTGGCCATGTCGATGAAAGCCAATGCAAAATACGCCGACGCGATAGATATGTTCAACCAGTATATCACCGACGGCGCAGACGCGGAATTGAAAAAATCGGCTAAATTGCAAATCGCCGGCTGCGAACTGGCGCGCAAAGCCAAACAACCGGATAATCTGCTGGTGGGCAACATCGGTAAAAAGGCCAATAGCCCGCAGACCGAGGCTTCGCCTTCTTATAGCGGCGGCGAATTGTATTATGCCTCGATGCAAGCCAAAGATATTATCGCGATCGATGGCAAGGAAGGCGACTGGTATGCTAAAATTTACACCACGGCGCCCGGTAAGGAAGAATTCAGTGAACCCAAACCACTGGGTACGCAGATTAACCGCGAAGACTGGCACCAGGGCAATGTCAGTGTCACGCCGGATGGCAAGACCATGTATTTTACCCGGGTGCAACTGGAAAATAACGGCCTGAAAGAAAGCAAAATCCTGTACTCAAAAAAAGGTGCCGACGGTTGGGGCGCTGCCAATGAAGTCACCGGTGTTAATGGTGAGTTCATCGCGAAACACCCGTGCGAAGGCGAATTGTTCGGCGAAAAAGTGCTCTTCTTCGTCTCCAATATGCCCGGCACCAAAGGCGGTTTTGATATTTTCTACGCCACTAAAAAAGGCGACGGTCAATTTTCCGCACCGGTCAATCTCGGCGAGGTCATCAATACCCCGGGCGAAGAAGCCAGCCCGTTCTACCGCGACGGTAAATTATTCTTCAGCAGTAATGGTCACCCGTCTTTGGGTGGCATGGATATATTTGAAAGCCAATGGAACGGCTCCATCTGGAGCGCTCCCAAAGGTTTGCCATTCGGTATCAACACCAGTCTGGACGACCAGTATTACACGCAAAATGCGGATGGCCTCTCCGGCTTTTACGTCAGCAACCGCCCCGGCCCAAATAACCTGAAAAGCAAAACCTGCTGCGATGATATTTATGCCTGGGGGTACGAACGCGTGAAAGTTGAACTGCTGGCCACCACTTTCCGCTACAAAAAGAAAACGGAGAAAGAAAACCCAGCCCTCACCGGCAGCACGGTACAGATCATGGACGTGACCGACCAGAATCCGGCCAACGTCGAAGAGCGCACCAATGCCACTGCCAACGATTTCTCGTTTACCCTGGCCCCGGAAAAATCCTACATCATCATCGCGACGCACGAAGGATACGTGCCAGATACCCTCAAATTCAACACCGTCGGCGTGAAAAAATCGGCCAAGGTGGATAAAAAACTCACCCTGCGGGCGGAGAAACCCAAAGAATATGTCGTGATCGACACCATCCGCACCAATTCGCCGATCCGGATGAACAACATTTTTTACGACTACAATAAGTCCAATATTCGGACTGACGCCGAGCCGGATCTGCAATTCCTGGTCGATTTGTTGAACAAGTACCCGGACATGAAAATCGAACTTTCCTCGCACACGGACGCGCGTGGTAAAGACGACTACAATATGGATCTATCGCAAAAACGGGCGGAAAGCGCTCGCAACTGGATCATTGCCAAAGGCATCTCCGGCGATCGGATCGTGCCAAAAGGCTATGGCGAAACCCAGTTGCTCAACGCCTGTACCAATGGCGTGGAATGTACCGAGGAGCAGCACCAACTCAACCGTCGTACCGAGTTTAAAATCCTTTCCGGTCCGACGACCATTACCGTAGAGCGCACCGAAATGCGGAAAGTAACGGGTGAAAAAGCACCTGAAAAGCCAAAAGGCAAAGCACCGGGCGGAAAACAATCTACGCGCCCCGTTTTTTTTTACTTGGATTAGTCGAAGATCATTTGATGGATTCAAAAGCCTTGTTGCAGTGTCAAACTGTAACAAGGCTTTTGTCTGTCTGCGATACCGGCTGGATCAATCCCGCCGATGCGCACCTGGCTTTCGACCTGGACAGCCTTGATTTTGGCACCTTGCAACAAGGCGAAGTCGTCTCCCTGCAATACTCCTTCTACAACCTTGGCCCGGACACATTGCAAATCCGGATCGTCAGCGCCTGCGATTGCCTGGACGTCAACTGGACCACTGTGCCCATACCACCTGGCGAACGCGGTTATATCGATGTGGTGTACGACAGCACCGGTCGGGCAGAACCCGTGCATAAAGACATTGATGTGGTATTTGAGAATACCGACGCACAGGGGTATCCGTTTGTGAAGCGGGTGGTGTTGAAAGGGAACGTGAAAAGGGAATGAATGGTGGGTTGGTCAGTAGGGTGCATCCAATCACATCAGCCATCTTGTAACCGCTCGTTTCAACGGGCGGCCGGATGTGCGGGGTAAGTTTCGCTGATCCGCCGATTGAAATCGGCGGTTACAAGATGGCTGATGTGCGCTCGAAAAGACATGGCTTAATGTAATCGTTTGATAATGCACCAATCCCATCAAACATGTTGTAACCGCTCGTTTCAACGGGCGGCCCAGCCTAACACCTAACCACATCAGCCTTCTTTTCAGACATCCACTTCCACTTTTTTGATGCGATGTTTTGAAAAGAAGATGGATGTGCGGGGTACGTTTCGCTGATCCGCCGATTGAAATCGGCGGTTACAAGATGGCTGATGTGTGCTCGAAAAGGCATGGCTTAATGCAATCGTTTGATAATGCACGTATCCCATCAAACATATTGTAACCGCTCGTTTCAACGGGCGGCCCAGCCTAACACCTAACCGCATCCGCCTTCTTTTCAGACATCCGCCTTCACTTCTTGATGGGATGTTTTGAAAAGAAGATGGATGTGCGGGATAAGTTTCCCTGATCCGCCGATTGAAATCGGCGGTTACAAGATGGTCGATGTGCGCTCGAAAAGATATGGCTTAATGTAATCGTTTGATAATGCACCCAATCACATCAAACATCTTGTAACCGCTCGTTTCAACGGGCGGCCGAGCCTAACATCTAACCACATCCGCCTTCTTTTCAGACATCCACTTCCACTTCTTGATGCGATGTTTTGAAAAGAAGATGGATGTGCGAGGTAAGTTTCGCTGATCCGCCGATTGAAATCGGCGGTTACAAGATGGCTGATGTGTGCTCGAAAAGGCATGGTGCGATGTAATCGTTTGATAATGAACGAGTTGTCTCAAACATATTGTAACCGCTCGTTTCAACGAGCGGCCGAGCCTAACACCTAATCACATCCGCCTTCTTTTCAGACATCCGCCTCCACTTCTTGATGGGATGTTTTGAAAAGAAGATAGATGTGCGGGGTACGTTTCGCTGATCCGCCGATTGAAATCGGCTGTTACAAGATGGCTGATGTGGGCTGGGAAAGGGCATAGTGCGATATAATGTTTTTGATAATGCACGTATCACATCAAACATCTTGTAACCGCTCGTTTTAACGGGCGGCCCGACATAACATATAACCACATCCGCCTTCTTTTCAGACATCTGCCTCCACTTCTTGATGGGATGTTCTGAAAAGAAGATGGATGTGCGGGGTAAGGTTCACTCAGCCACCGATTGAAATCGGCGGTTACAAGATGGCTGATGTGGGCTCGAAAAGACATGGCCTAAGTAATCGTTTGATAATGCCCAATCACATCAAACATCTTG
>JBBRDQ010000134.1:0-13779 GCA_038203695.1 Chitinophagales bacterium | reverse complement strand
GGCGAGAATTACCGCAATGTGCGCAGCATTGTGGATGAATATAAACTACACACGATTTGTCAGAGCGGCAACTGCCCGAATATGGGTGAATGCTGGGGTGCTGGTACCGCTACTTTCATGATTTTGGGCAATGTCTGCACGCGCTCCTGCTCTTTTTGCGCGGTCAAAACCGGTCGCCCGAATGAATATGATACCGATGAGCCACGCCGTGTGGCCGAAGCAATCTGGCTGATGAAGGTAAAACACGCCGTCATTACTTCGGTCAACCGCGACGAACTGGCCGACCGGGGCGCTGAAATCTGGTATGAAACCATCCGTTCCATCAAAAACCTGAGTCCGGATACCACCATCGAAACATTAATTCCCGATGTCAAAGCCAACTGGGTAGCGCTGGAACGAATGATTAGCGCCGGACAGGAAGTTGTCTCCCATAATATGGAAACGGTCCCGCGCTTGTACCGCAAAGTGCGCCCGCAGGCCAAATACGAGCGCAGCCTCGAACAAATCCAGCGCATCAAAGACTACGGCAAACGCACCAAAACCGGCATTATGGTTGGCCTGGGCGAAACCCGCGAAGAGATGTTGCAAGCCATGGACGATCTCGTGGCCCACGGCTGCGACATCCTGACCATCGGTCAATACCTGCAACCGACGAAAATGCACCTGGAGGTCGCCGAGTTTGTGCACCCGGATGTGTTTGCAGAATATAAAGAAATCGGCCTGGCCAAAGGACTGAAATACGTGGAGAGCGGGCCGCTGGTGCGGTCGAGTTATCATGCGGAACGGCATGTGTTTTAAATAGATTTAGTGCAGGTAATTACAATGGTTCGTGAAAAAAGAAGAAACTAGTGGCTGTATAGCACAGGCAATTGTAAGATATTATCTCGCTAGGCCGCTTTCAAGGCCCCGATCCGCGACCGATCCATCTGCGCTTCCGCATAGGCACGATCCACGACAAACTGTTTTTTACCGTCAATAAACGCCGTTGAGCCAGGCAATTCGAACATGGCCTCCGTCAGAATCGCTTCACACAGCGAGCTTAATCCACGTGCGCCGAGTTTATACTCCAGCGCTTTTTCAGCGATGTAATCTATGGCACCGGGTTCGAGTACCAGGCTGATGCCTTCCAACGCAAACATTTTTTCATACTGACGCAACAGGGCGTTGCGCGGTTCGGTGAGGATACGGCGCAGCGCGGTCAGATCGAGCGGTTCCAGGTGTACGACCACCGGCAGGCGGCCCACCAACTCCGGAATAATGCCGAAATTTTTCACATCCTGGTGGCTGACATATTGCAGCATATTGTCGCGGTCGACCTCGGTGGTTTCTTTTTTCTTGTAACCGATCACTTGCGTATTGATGCGGCGGGCGATGATTTTTTCAATCCCGTCGAAGGCACCACCGCAGATGAAAAGGATATTCTGGGTGTTGATCTTGACTAATTTTTGCTCGGGGTGCTTGCGGCCACCCTGTGGCGGCACCAGCACTTCGGCACCTTCCAGCATTTTCAACATGCCTTGTTGCACACCTTTTAACCCCAGCAGGTCTTCCTCGGTATCTGCTCACAAGCCCAAGACACTGCCGCAGCAGTGTCTTTGACCTGCTGCCCACGTACAGCACGATGATCCATTAAAATACAGCAGAAGTTCTATATTGCACCTTCATTCAATGTATTACTGGCAAGCAATAAATGGCATGCAGCAGCGCCGGTTCATTGTGGGGTACCTTGGCAGCAGGTCGCAGACACTGCTGCGGCGCTGGGCTTGGGATAGCGGGGACGCGGGGAGGAATACCTGCTGGTCACAAGTGTTCCATCACCACAAATATCACGCGCAACGCTCGCTCGTAAGGGTCTTTGACCCGATACACGCCGTCGGCAAGTCTGCGACTTGGAAGCAACACAACAAACGCAAACCAATACAAGTCAAAGACTTGCAGACACAACGTATCGGGTCAAAGACCCTCACGAGCACACCAGAGCATGCGTAATCAGGTAAGTGTACGAAAAGCAGGGAATTCAATAACGTAACAAACTGAAATCTAAAAATGATAGACAATAGCATTAAACTATTGTAAAAACTTAGCCAGCCTGAAAAACGATAGGTTTTCTATCAAAAGTATTAATCAGGTGCCACATCTCACTCGTAAAATGACAATACCAACGTATTACCCAGGTCTTCCCGTTACGGCAGGATCGCAGAACGGATCAAACGGATGAAAACGGGTTTTTCCCGTCACGACAGGAATAGTGATTTAGCCGCAGCGGTGTCTCGTACCTGCTGCAACGGAAAGTAAATCTATAAATAAATATGCCCTAATTTATTCATAATGAACAAATTAGGGCATATTTGTAAACGTTGCAATCGAATTTACTAGGCCGCCTTTAGCGCCCCGATCCGCGACCGATCCATCTGCGCTTCCGCATAGGCACGATCTACGACAAACTGTTTTTTACCATCGATAAACGCCGTTGAGCCAGGCAATTCGAACATGGCCTCCGTCAGAATCGCTTCACACAGCGAGCGTAATCCACGTGCGCCGAGTTTATACTCCAGCGCTTTTTCAGCGATGTAATCTATGGCACCGGGTTCGAGTACCAGGCTGATACCTTCCAGCGCAAACATTTTTTCATACTGACGCAACAGGGCGTTGCGCGGTTCGGTGAGGATACGGCGCAGCGCGGTCAGATCGAGCGGTTCCAGGTGTACGACCACCGGCAGGCGGCCAACCAACTCCGGAATAATGCCGAAATTTTTCACGTCCTGGTGGCTGACATATTGCAGCATATTGTCGCGATCGACTTCGGTGGTTTCTTTTTTCTTGTAACCAATTACCTGCGTATTGATGCGGCGGGCGATGATTTTTTCAATCCCGTCGAAGGCACCACCGCAGATGAAAAGGATATTCTGGGTGTTGATCTTGACTAATTTTTGCTCGGGGTGCTTGCGACCACCCTGCGGCGGCACCAGCACTTCGGCACCTTCCAGCATTTTCAACATGCCTTGTTGCACACCTTCGCCCGACACGTCGCGGGTGATGGAGGGATTGTCCTGCTTGCGGGCAATTTTATCAATTTCATCGATATAAACAATGCCGCGTTCTGCCGCTTCCACATCGAAATCGCACACCTGTAACAGGCGCGACAGGATGCTTTCCACATCTTCACCCACATAACCAGCCTCGGTAAAAATGGTAGCATCCACAATGGTGAACGGCACATTGAGCAGTTTGGCGATACTCTTGGCCATCAGCGTTTTACCAGTACCAGTCTGCCCGATAAAAAGCACATTCGATTTTTCGAGTTCGATATCATCTTTGGCAATTTTGGCAGATTCCTGGATGCGGCGGTAGTGATTATAAACTGCTACGGACAACACTTTTTTGGCGGTGTCCTGGCCGATCACGTATTGATCCAGAAAGGCTTTGAGTTCACGTGGCGGCGTAAGATGGATGGGTCCGCCATATTTTGAACTTTTAGGTGCTGCGGCGGCTTCCTCATCGGGTTGCGCACCGGCTTTACGCAGTTCCTGACTGATGATTTCGTCGGCTTTTTCGACGCAAACTTCACAGATCTGCGCTTCCATGCCGGAGACTAAAATCATTACTTCTGCTTCACTGCGTCCGCAGAAAGAGCACCGGTGTTGCAATTGTTTGCCGCGTTTAATCATAGCACCTATAGGTTGGTGAATTGTAAAAAATTACCGTTCCAAAAGTTTGCGACCTTCGGAACGGTATAAATTCATTTTTTTTAAATTAAGTGTGGCCGACCCTGATTTTCTTTGTCCGGAGCCGCACTTTACCGTTTACGCTTCCTTCGCTCGTGGGTTCTGGCGGGTCAGCACTTCGTCTACCAGGCCATAGGCTTTGGCATCTTCGGCTTTCATCCAGTTGTCGCGGTCGCAATCTTTCAGGATCGTCTCATACGACTGGCCGGTATGGTAAGCCAGGATGTCGTACAGCGATTTTTGCATGTCCTTGATCAGATGGTAGGAAATTTCGATATCCGAGACCTGACCTTGCGCGCCGCCCAGTGGCTGGTGGATCATCACCCGGCTGTGTTGCAGGCAGCTGCGTTTGCCTTTCGCGCCGGCAGCCAGCAATACGGCACCCATCGACGCCGCCAGACCGGTACAGATCGTGGCCACATCCGGAGAAACATATTGCATGGTGTCGTAAATACCCAGTCCGTCAATTACCGAACCGCCGGGGCTGTTGATAAACATTTGTACGTCGCGTTTCGGATCGGCACTTTCGAGGAACAGCAACTGCGCCTGAATGACGTTGGAAACGTAATCGTTCACGGGTACGCCCATAAAGATAATGCGGTCCATCATCAGACGGCTGAATACGTCGAGTGCGGCTGCATTCATCTGGCGTTCTTCGATGACATACGGCGTGAATGCGCGGATATTCGGCACAGTCGCGTCCATGTACTTTTCGAGGTGCATACCACTCATGCCCATGTGCTTGGTGGCGTACTTTTGAAATTCATTTTTGTCAAACATAGTAACTCAATTTTGAGGCAAGTGTAACAACATTTCACGATGAAGGTTACGCCTTCCAAAAATGGAACCGTACTGCTCGAAGAAGGGCCGGGTTTTACCGACGAAACAACGTGTAGCAGGGATGAAAGGAAAATGACGGTTTTAAGCCTCCAATTCCGGTGCAATTTCCAACTGTTCTGCTTCGGCCTGCTTGGTCGTCGCGTCCAGTATTTCGTGGAATTCTTTCGAGGGTACGGCGCGGTCGGTCACGGTGACTTCGTGGCGGATGGCCACGAAAATCTTGTCGGTTTCGATATCGCGCGTAGTAGTTTCTACGTCTTCTTTGTTCTGCATCAGACGCTCTACGCTGCTTTCCAGCAGATTATCGGGCAGATCTACCTTGAAGTAATTGCGCACTTTCTGATAATACGCTTCCCGTACATCTTCATCGGTGACAACTAGGTTGAAGCGTTCCTTGATGCGATCGCGCAACAGCGACCAGCGCAGGTTATCGGCAAAAGCAGGGTATTCCACCTCAATGCGCTCTGCTGTGAGTTTGTTTTCTTCGGTGGTGAGCAACCAGCGTTTCAGGAATGTATCGGGCAGGTCAATTTTATTTTCCGCCATCAGACGTTCCTGGAAAGAGCGCATCAATAATGCATTAGCGCGCACGTCGTAAAACTCGCGGATGCCCTCTTTGATCCGTTCGATCGCTTCTTCTTTTGTACTTACGCCGGTGCCGAAATACCCGTCGAAAAATTCCTGATCGAGGTCCGATTCACCGACGCGCTCCACATCTTCGATCGTGCCTTCAAAATAATCGCCGACCACACGGTCGTCCGTATCTTCCAGGTTGAGGATGTATTTGCGATACATGCTGTCCTTCTCCTGTTTCTCCATGGAGCGGGCATTGAAACGGATGGTATCGCCTTTTTTCAGGAATAGTAATTGCGTTTTCAGCACTTCATCGGCCAGGCTGTTGAGGTGCAGGGTGATGGTCGTTTCATAACCACCTTCCTGCACGCCGCCATCGGCAGATTCCATTTCATGGGCAGCGATGCGCACGATGTCATTTTCCTGGATATCCGTTTCAGGATGCGTACGGGCACCCTGGCGTTTACGGGCGTAGTTAAGATCGTCTTCGGCCAGTTCGTCGTAATTAGTGATAGTAAGGCGCTCGAACGTGGCGTCTTTATCCAGCCCTTTTATGTCAAAAGCAGGCACGAAACCGATTTCATAATGGACTACGTATTCCGGATCCGGCTTGTTTACATTGAAAGAAAACTTCTCCTGGGTCTCGGACGGCATGGGCTGGCCCAACACATTCAGGCCGCTTTGCCGGAGGTATTCGTACAACTCTTTGGTAAGCAGATCATTCAGCGTATCCCCGAACACGGAACCGCCGTACATTTTTTTTACAAATTCCAAGGGTGCCTGACCGGGGCGAAAGCCCTTGATGGGAGCCTTTTGGCGCAGGCGTTTCAGTTCTGCATCGATTTTTGGTTTGATCTCCTCACGGGTGATCGTGACGCTAACGATGGCAGAAGTGTTGTCAATGTCTTTACGGACAACCATAACGAATTATTGATTTATTGAATTGGTGATTTTGCTGATTGGGTAGGGAAAACCTGTCTGGGTGCCAATAGCAGAACGGATGAAACGATTATCCAGATCAAGGGGATTTTTAGTATTAAATCCCGTCATCCATGTTATCAGTTTCACCCGTTGCTCCATTGTTGCAGAAGGCTATTTTAACCGCATTTTGCTACTAAAAAACCTGAAAGTGCGGGCGGAGGGACTCGAACCCCCATGCCTCGCGGCGCCAGATCCTAAGTCTGGTACGTCTACCAATTTCGCCACGCCCGCTTAAAAACGAGCGCAAAAGTACGCGTTATTCCTGAAAAACAAAGCAGTAGTCCAAAAGAAAAAGCGTTAACAACACGCAAACGCAATTGTACAGACATTTTTTTCATCATAACTTTGAGTTGGAACGAAAATTGACTATTATTTTAGCAGTTTTACGCTGCATTTAATCACGCCTGCATGATTGGCCCATTCCCGACAAGCAAGCAATATCAGAAGGGTACTATGAAAAACGAGAAAGAGGAAACTAACATTCCTGTGCTACTGGAAGAAGACCGTCCGCTCATTGTCGGTGCCTATCGCAATTTGCTGCGTTCGATCAAGACGCCGCTGAATACCGAAGACAAGCGTAACATCCGGGCCGCTTTCGATCTGGCCACGCTGTCGCACATCGAGCAACGGCGCAAAACCGGCGAGCCTTATATTCTGCACCCGATCGAGGTAGCCCGTATTTGCTCCGAAGAGATTGGGCTGGGGCCGACCGCCATCGTTTGCGCACTGCTGCACGATGTGGTTGAAGATACCACGGTCTCGCTGAAACAGATCGAGGAACAATTCGGCGAACGCATCAAATTGATTGTCGACGGACTGACCAAACTGGACGGGCTGCATGAAGTAGAAAACCGGCAGGCCGAAAATCTGAGCAAGGTGCTGCGCTATATGATCTCCGATGTACGGGTCGTACTGATAAAAATGGCCGACCGACTGCATAACATGCGGACAATCAAGGAGATGCCGATTAATAAACAACTGAAAATAGCGGCCGAAACGGCCTCGGTTTATACGCCGCTCGCGCATCGACTCGGGTTGTACAATATAAAATCCGAGTTTCAGGATCTGTGCCTGAAAGTCACCCACGCCGAAGAGTACAAAGAAATTGCCGACAAACTGGCCGAAACCAAACGTACCCGACAGGATTATATCGAGCGATTTTCCAGCCCGCTGGAGGCTGCCCTCACCGAAATGGATGTGAAATTTCGCATCGCCGGTCGTCCGAAAAGCATTTATTCAATCTGGAATAAAATGAAGCGCAAATCGGTCTCTTTCGAAGAAATTTACGACCTTTTTGCCATCCGTTTTATTGTGGATGTGCCCCCGGAACAGGAAAAGTTTGCCTGCTGGCAAGTATATTCGATCGTGACGGATTATTTCAAACCGATCCCGGAACGGCTCAAAGACTGGATCACCAATTCCAAAGCCAACGGATACGAGTCGCTGCACACAACGGTAGTGGGGCCGGAAGGCCGTTTTGTGGAAGTGCAGATCCGTTCTGAACGGATGGACGATGTGGCCGAACGCGGTTTTGCCGCCCACTGGAAATACAAGGGCATCAAAGCCATCGGCGAACGCGCCAATACCTTTGACAATTGGCTGGAACAGGTGCGCGAGACGCTGGACAGCGATGATTCGGGCAGCGCAGTAGAGTTCCTGGCGGATATGCAAAGCACCAATATTTTCCTGGAAGAAATTCATGTCTACACCCCCAAGGGCGATATGAAAATCCTGCCGGAAGGTGCGACCGCGCTGGATTTTGCCTTCAGTATTCACTCGGATATCGGCTGCACGTGCCGTTCGGTCATTATCGACGACCGGGTGGTGCCTATTTTTCAAAAACTCAAAACCGGCGACCGCGTTTGCATCGTCCGGGATAAAAACCAAAAACCAACCGAGGACTGGCTCCAGCACGTCCAAACCGGCAAAGCCAAAAATCGCATCCGCTGGGCATTAAAAGAGGAAAAACGCACACAGGCGGAATACGGCCGCGAAATCCTGGAACGCAAACTCAACGGGCTGAAAGTACCCGTCGATGAAAATGTGGACATGCTGGCCAAATGGTTTGGTTATTCCAACCGCATCGAATTTTTGTGTGCCATTCACCTCGAACAGGTCGAACTGACGGGTTTGAACAAACGTTTCCGCCCCGATGGTCAACGGCTGGTAGAAATCGAGGCACCGACCCATCGTGAAGATGCCGAGAAACAACCGCCGCAGGAAATGGCCGGACCTGCCCGCTCGCAACCGGGTACGGGCGCTGAGATCATTATCAACGGCGAGCCGGGCCGCTACGCGTATTCGCTGTCGCCTTGCTGTAATTCGGTGCCGGGCGATTCCATTTTTGCCTTTATTACGATCAAGGATGGCGTCAAAATCCACCGTTATAATTGTTCGAATGCCAATAACCTGTTGTCGAACTACGGCCACCGCATCCTCACGGCCGAATGGGGCAAAGTGGCCAAGTCCGATACCGTCGTTTCGGTCATCATTACCGGCGTAGATACAGGTCCCGGCGTGATTCAGCGGCTGACCAACCGTTTGTTCGAATTAGGCATTAACATCCGCTCGTTCAAAATTGACAGCAACGGCGATTATTTCGAATGCGAAGTAGCACTGGTCGTCGCCAATACGAATCAATTGCGCATGGCGATCCAGGCTTTGAAGGAGCTGGAATGGGTGTCGAATGTGGTGAGAGCGGAGTGAAAAGTGAAAAATTACAGCGTCAGATTAGGTCGCGGAGGTAGATGGTTTTTTTGATGTTTTTTGTGCCGCGTTTGATGACGATTTTGACTTTTTTGCCTATTTTTTTCTGGAGTGCGCGCTGCACATCGGCCAGCGACATAAACAGGGTCGGCGTAATGCCAATACGCACTACTTCGTCGCCCCGGCGGATATCGGCCTCCATCGCCGGTGAATTGGGCAGCACACTTTGTACCGTAAAAACGTCGAACTTCACACCCGAGGCAATTATGTTCAGGCCACTTCGGTCAAAAATGAAGGCTTCTTTGTAATATTTGTTCGGTTTTAGCCAGATTTGTGCGTTTTGGTAGTCGATAACGAAGTTGAAACGATTGAGTAAACCATTGCCCAGCAGCCCGTTTCTTCCATTGAGGTAATCGCGCTGACCCATAGAATCCACGGTTTGAAAATAGGTTACGATGCCGTGTTGGGTAAGTTTGCCCAACCCAAGCCCATGGATACGGCCGGTAAAACCCTCCAGATAACCACCCAATCCCATGCCGATATTGGTGGGAATAGCGTTTGGTGGCGGATGCACGTAAGAGGCGGTGTTGGTAAATAATAACATCGGCAAACCGGCACCTGTATCGAGCAGCAATTTCACCGCAGCAATCGAATCTGGTACCACTTCCACACTGGTTTTCAGATAGGGTTTATTGCGAAAAATTTCAATCGGCATTTGCACATAGTCGTCACCCGGCGGCGAGAAAGCAGACCGCTCATACAAGGTAATGACCCGCAGGAGATAATTAATGCGGATGATGTACCGTGAAAAGGCATTGCCCGACAGGATGCCGTCCACTTTCACGCCGGCATATTCTTCAAAGCGAAAGTAATCTTCGTCCAGCACCAGAATGTCTTCCCGCGGAGCAGTTAGTTTTTCCGGAATCTCGAACTTGACATTACGCACCAGGTAAGCGACCAGTTCCGTGCGCATATCTGAGCCGGTGACGCGAAACTCCCGTTCGTATGGGATATTTAGGATGTCGGTGATTTCCCGCTTGCTTAGAATCGTATGTTCGGCGCCGGTATCAAAGATGAATTTCAGATTTGGGCCGCCATTAAAACGAAAAGTCAGGATGATGAAATTGTTGGAGTATTCGAAGGGGAGTTCGATCTTTTTTTGGCCTCTCGGAATAAAAAACCCTGCTTGTGCTTCGGCAAATACCGGCAACACAAGCAGGGCAAAAAGGTAGCGCAATACGGTTCGAGTCATAATCCGGCATGGTTAGTCCGGGCAAATTACTGCTTATTGGGCAAACGTGCCAATCGGTTTATCCCGGGGATATTTAACCGAATAGGTAAATTCCACTTTCTTGCTTTTACCGGCCGGAATTTCCAGATTCCATTCCAGTTTGCCATACGTCTCCACGTATTTGGCACCATCCTGCGCTTCGAGTTCCACTTCAATTTCTTTCTGTCTGGACACCGGTATCGCGTCCAGTATCGTCAGATAAATCGGAATTGGTTTGTTGTTCTTTATGTTGATCTCGTAGGAATACGTCTCCTTAATGCTGCTATTGACGAATTTTTTACGCGCGGTAAAATCTTTGGGCTGGGTGCGTTTCACAACGATTTGCTCATCGCGACCCAGCGAAAGCAGCAGCGTATCGGTCGTCGTGTGCGGGTTTATCGAAGTCTGTCCGACATACGTATCCTGGTAAAAAATATTGGCAATGCCCGGCAACAGATTGTATTTGCCATAGTCGGCCACTTTGGCCAGCAGGAACACGGAAGGATCCAGTTTCGGCACCGCATGGTACTCGTACATGGCCGGGATTTCCTTTTCTTCCACGGTCACGATATTCTCCTGTCCGTCAGCCAGGATATTTTGCAGTTTTACAATATCAAAAACGGTCAGTAACTCCGTGTTCAGGTCGGGTTCCAGCAGTTCCTCCAAATCTGCTACTGGCGCGTTCGCACCCGATACCCGTACGCCATCGATGTAATGATTGTCACTCTTGGCGCGGGAGCCTTTTATAGTAACCTGGGCGAGGTTGGTAATGACGACTTCATTCAGGCTCGTATCGTCTTCCTCTGACTGGTCGCGGCCCACGGCAATCGGCCGGAAATCCACAAAAACAGGATTCAGGATCGGGCGGTTATTATTGGACAATGGCAACGCCGACGATAAGTGCAGCGTAATATTCTTCCAGTCGTAGCCCGACTGGTTGCGCACATTGGCTTTGTACTTGAGTTGCAGCGGTTTGTCCATGCCGTCGGAACGCAGGTCGTAGAGTGGCGACCAGCCGGCCTGGGAAACAATGTAGGTGCAGGTAATTTCCAGCGATTGCGCCGAAGCGGCATCCAGTTTCAGCACAATTTCGCCCGTGGAATTAGCGGTGTTGGGCTGCAGGCGTACCAGTTCGTCGTTGATGCGTTGCTGAATTTTATAGATCAGGCGTTGTTTGATGATCAGTTGCAACAGGCGTTCCTTAATTTCTAAGATGCGCTGACTGTAAAATGTCGCCAAATTTTTTAGGTCGGCCAGGGTAAGCACTACGCTTGGATCCGGTGCCGGCGAAGTGATCCCCACGCGCTTTACATTTTGATCAATGAGTTGATTTTCAGCATTTAACACCGCAGTCTCATTGTTGATGCGGATCAATTCATCATTTAACAAGATCAGTGAATCCTGCAAGACAGGCACCCGCGGGTTTTCGGCGACTGGTCCGGGGGTTTGCATCCGGAACACCGCCGCGTTGAGCGTGGTGCCCTCCCCCTTGATTTTTACCTGCAAACTATTCCCGTTGAAATAAGGCGACAGGTCTTCGAAAACAACCTCCGAGGCACCGGCCGGAACGCGTACGATAGCAAAACTGCTGACTTTCGCGCCCACACGGTAGACAGTGACTTCTTTAATGGTGGATTTGATGCGGTTATCGGCAAAAACCGGCAGCGACAACAGCAGGAGCGAGGCAAAAAGGATGGACTTTTTCATGTAAAAATGTTTTGGCGAAAGATGGAAAGCTCACTGCGGATGCAAATGATGCATTCAGGAGATGCGACCAACCCTTGCATTACATAAAAAAGTATAAAATTAAATTTCTGCCAGACGACGTTCCCTACACCCGAAATCCCCACACTACCGGTAGCAGTATATAAATAAACAGCAACAGCAGTAGGATCGCAATCGCATCCAGCAGAAAACCCGCTTTGGCCATATCGCGGGTGGATATCTGCCCGGAACTAAAGACGATCGTATTGGGTGCCGTAGCGATGGGCAATCCAAAACCGAAAGAGGCCGCCATGGTCGCGCTGAGCAATAAACCAAAAGGTGGCACCCCGATGCTCACGGCGAGCGCAGCCAGCACCGGCATCATCATGGATGCGGTCGCAATATTAGAAGCCACTTCACTGAGCAAAACCACCACCGTCAATACCGATAAAATAATCAGCACGTGCGGCAATGTGTTGAGGCTTTTCATTTGCTCCCCCATCCACAGCGCCAGGCCACTTTGATCAAACCCCTTGGCCAGTGCCAGACCGCCGCCAAAAAATAGTACCACGCCCCAGGGAACTTTCAGCGCAGTGTTCCAGTCCAACAGCGCGTCCGGCACATCGTCGGCACGGTTTTGACGTTGTCCGGTAGGGACCAGGAAAAGCAGCACCCCGCCGGCTACCGCCACTACCGTATCATTGCAATAGCGGGGAATTATATCGCCGGTGCCTTTTACGACCTGTTGAAAAACCCAGGTATTTACCCAGTTGTACCACAGCAGCGACCCACTGACCCAGGCCGTAATAACGCCGCCAAATACCCACAACAAGCGACTTTCCGGTGCGGTCATCGGACCCATAGCCGCCAGATCCGCCTTGATGGATTCGTGCAAACTGGGGTCGTTTTCGGTGTTCTTAGGTAAGGGGAACATCCATAATAACAGCCACCAGCATATAATTAGCAGGACGCAGGCAAATGGAAATCCGAAGAGGAACCACTGCAAAAAGGATACCGTCATCCCCATTTTTTTCTGTACGAAGGTCAAAAAAATGCCATTGGTAGGGGTGCCGATCATGGTGGCCAATCCACCGATCGAGCAGGCATACCCTACGCCCAGCATCAGGCACTTATTGAAATTTGGTCCTGCGTAGCGCGCATTTACGCCGACTGCAATAGCGACCGGCGTCATCATCACCGCAGTAGCCGTGTTGGAAATCCACATGGAAATAAAACCAGTCGACACCATAAAGCCGAGTACCGTGCGCGATGGATTGTGCCCCAGCCACAGCACCAGCCGCAAGGCGATGCGCCGGTGTAGATTCCAGCGCTCAATGGTTTTACCAAAAAAGAACCCGGCTAAAAACAGGAAAATTAACTCGTTGCCATATTCGCCGGACAATCCGCTGAGCGGCTGGCCACAAAAAGGGAACAATACCAACGGCAATAATGACGTAACCGCCGTATTAATCGGCTCCATGATCCACCAGATGGCCATCCAGACCGTGATGCCTGCCGTCAGTTTGGCGACCACACTCATACCCTCCGGCGCCGGAAGCAGGGCAATCAAAAGAAAAAGCAGCGGCCCGGCAAACAGGGCAATTAAATGACGGTTCATGGCGCAAAGGACGAAATAACACGACAAACCGCGCGCAAAAATTGCTTTTTTCAAAAAAATAGCCTTCCATGCCGATTGCGGGCAGGAAGGCTATCTGGAACGGCTTTAAAACTGGTTTTTTATAAAATCTTAATGCCGTGGTCTGATGGTAAAGACGGTGGTTTTACTTCGGCAACAACACGCTGTCGATTACGTGAATTACACCGTTGGACTGGTATACGTCGTAGGTCGTGATGTTGGCAACGTTGCCGGATTCGTCTTTTACTGCGATGTTGTGCGCACCGTTCATCATAAAGGTCAGTGTACCGCCGCTTACCGTTTTCAGGGTCGTTTGGTTTTTCTTGATCATCGCAGCCAGTTTG
>JBBRDQ010000133.1:0-13826 GCA_038203695.1 Chitinophagales bacterium | reverse complement strand
CACTGGGATATAAGGTGTTAGGCGGCGCAAATATAGGCGGTGTAAATATTTTTTACAGCATCCGGCAAGCGCTAGATGCCCTTGGTTGCCGGGATTTATTAATTTTGCGGCACATTTTTTCAATAAATCCAAGATGATTTTTAGAATTCATAAAGAAGGCCAGGTTTTACTGGCGGTTTTAGGACTGGTTTTCGGGGCAATTAATGTTGCCGTATGGCAGTTTGCGCCCGCATTCCTGTGGTTTGCCATCCTGGTTTCGGTGGTGTTGTATAGCCTGGTGCTGCAATTTTTCCGCAATCCCGTGCGCGATATCCGCGTAGCCGACAACGATCTCGTCTATGCGCCGGCCGATGGCAAGGTGTGTGTGATCGAGGAGGTATTTGAAGCGGAGTATTTTAATGAAAAACGCTTACAGGTTTCGATTTTCATGTCGCCGCTGAATGTACACGTCAACCGCAACCCGGTGAGCGGGGTGGTCAACTACTTTCGCTACCATCCGGGTAAATACCTGGTGGCCTGGCATCCGAAAAGCAGCACCGAAAACGAGCGCACCACCATCGTCTACGGTCTGGGCGATGCCGAGATCCTCATGCGCCAGGTAGCGGGCGCTGTGGCTAAACGCATCAAATGGTACGTCAGCGAAGGCGATCAGGTGCAACAGGGAAAAGATATGGGCTTTATTAAATTCGGCTCACGGGTAGACCTATACCTGCCGCTCGATGCAAAAATAGAGGTGACGCTAAACCAGATGGTCAAGGGCAATCAAACGATTGTGGCGCGGTTGTAGATGCCTTTTGGGCTATTTTCTTAGAAAAAGGCGCTTTATTCCCAGTGAATCCTAATGGGCAAATTATACTGCGTGGCTACCGCTTTTCCGCCTTTTTCTCCCAGACGCCAGCGCGGCATTTTTTGCAACCACAAAAAGAGATGTTGCGCTATCTGTTCACTGCAAATAGGGCGTTTTGTTGGCACAATGGTAAGCGTTCCGTCCGTTTCGCTGATAAATGAAACAAGTAAGGTGGATGGTGTAACACAGGTGTGTGCTATGTAGTCTTGTGCTTTATCGTTTTCATTTGTATGACATCAACTAAAAAAGCAAATGCCATTGAAAAATAAATATAGCCTTTGGGTATTTCAAAACTAAATCCTTCGGCTAATAGAGAAACACCAATCATCATCAAAAAGCATAATGCCAATACTTTAAACGATGGATGTTTTCGAATAAATTCACTGATTGGTTTAGAGGCAATAAGCATAATTATTACAGTTACGATCACGGCAGTGTACATTACCCAAAGTTCCTGGACCATTCCAACTGCGGTAATGATAGAGTCAACAGAAAATACGGCATCTAAAATAATAACCTCTGTCAGCAACTTGCTAAAACTCAATTCTTTTGTAGTGGCGGTATTTCCGGCATCTACGATCTCTGTTTTAAGATAGATTTCTTTCGTACTCTTATAAATTAAGAAAAGTCCGCCAAGTATCAAAATCAATCCCTTTCCCGAAAAGTCAGTTTCGAATACAGTGAATAATGTTTGGTCTAGTTTTAATATCCATGTGATAATACCCAACAAACAAAGCCGAATCACCATTGCTAAGCCAATGCCCCAATAACGAAGTTTATTTCTCTTCTCTTCTGGTAGTTTGTCAGCCAAAATCGAAATGAAAATAATGTTGTCAATGCCTAGAATCACTTCCAATGCGATCAAGGAAAGTAAAGGAACTATGGAGTCAATCATGTTATTTTTGTCTGTTAGTTATTTTTTGTTTGTGTTCTTTGGGCTTTGCATCGGTACGGTTGACGAAGGTACGACGTTTAGGAGCAATTTTTGGGGAAATTGTTTAGTAATACTCTTTTATATATTCATAAGCCCTATTGAACAGGTCTTCGTCTTTGATTTCTTTGAACTTGTGCACCATAACTTGTCCCGACCTGGCGGGATTGCCTCGCACGGCATTTAGGTTCACCCCGGTGAGTTGGTGAATGATGAAATGCTCTACGGTATTTTGTTCGGTGAAGGCCATATATTATTGTATTTTAATTACATCACTTACTCTTAAAACAAATCCCGTTTTATCTTCAAACTCTTGAAAAAAGCTTCCACCACCTGATTTGAAATTTGGCCTTTGTTTATTGGCGATATGTCCATAAAGTTTATTGTAACCAGCAAGTCCGACATCTCTTTTAAAAAGTGCAATGGTATTTATTAGTTGGTCTCTTGCTTTACCAGCCCATCTTCCTCCATTACGGTCTTTTAATTCAATGAAAGTAAGGACATCATCATAAATAATCATAGACTCACATCGCTCGCCTTCCGAATAAGGAATACTCAAACAGTCGTCTATTGCAGTATGGGAAACCTCTTTGGCATTTGGATTATCCACCCACACATGCCAATCATCTGAATTTGCAAATGAAAGGGTGGCAGGCGGAGCATCGTAAATCCCAAAAACCGTTTCGTTGGTTTTGCTTTGGCATGGTGCCTGAAAGAAATTTATCGCCATCCCTTTTCAATTTCTTGTAATTGAGCAAACAGTTCGTTGGATTCTTCAAGCCCACTATTCAAATAGTTTTCATCTGAGGGAAGCCCTTTGTAATCACCAAGCTTTTTTATTGTTCCGTCCGTTTCATCCAATTCATAAATAACCAAATCTTCAGCGCTCAATGTGGCTTCAAGTGGAACGATTTCAGCCAGCTTCTTTTTTTGGTCTACTGAATTCAGTTTTAATTTTACCATTTCGGCTTTCACTGACAAAGTCAAATAATTAATCAAATATGGGCTGTGCGTGGTCATAACCAGTTGATTTCCAACTGCTTTATTTGCATATTTTAACAACTCATTCAACACAGTTTGCTGCGATGACGGAAATAAGTTTTGCTCAGGCTCTTCAACAATATTGATAAAACAGACAGGTTTCCTCATAGCACTTAACCGACGCAGTAGGGATTGTCGTATTTCCGGAGCTAGCTGCGGGTCATTTAATATTGATTTAATTTGTTTGTCTATTCTCTTCTGGTCCTCTAAAGAATTCTCTTTAATAGATGGATTTTCTTCGGCAGTTAAACGATCAGATAAGTATTTGGTAACAAGAAACAAAGGAACTGTTGATTGAAATCCGCTGGAAGCCTCCGATAGTCGGAGTCTATATTCCTTGTTTGCACCTACAATATGGGCTAACTTATTTAGTGTATCATATTCAAACCTAACCTTGTTGATTGGCAGGTCTATACCTTCTGCAAATAAATTTTTCGCGGCATCAAATTCGTCATTAAAAGTGTATAAAGTACTGGGCAAGTTCTTTATTTTATCAGGCCGGTCAACCGAACTCAAAAAGTTTCGTTCTGCTGGAGCATACATAATCTTCGGAAGCAAATAACCATTATCCTTTGATTCAACTGCGTCAAACTTACCATCAATAAAACTTAAACTGAATGCACTACCAATATATTCAATGCTTGTTTCAGGATTGGCGTATTTGTCTATTCGTTGATAAGCCAATTCTTTTAAAAAGCGATTATTCGCATTTAATTCATCCTGCTGAATGGTACCAACTACCATTGCCTTTTCAATCCATGTCAAGGTAGAGTATAACTTAGCCACCGTACTCTTACCACTACCCTGGTTACCGATTAGCACCGTAACTTTTTTTACATCCAGCCAGCCATCGTTTTCCTGATAGCCTTCCTTGATAGGGCCAAAATTCTTTATTTTTATTCTACTCATGATTTTTTCATTTTAAAATGCCACAAACGCTGGCTTAGTTTTCTTCTAAGTACGCATCCAGCCATGTAAAGGTATTCAGATACTGGCTGTAATTTTCCCGGATGTACTTATGGGACAAATATACGGTCTTTTCATTCTTCGACCGCTTGAATTCACCTGACTTGTTCAATACCTCCGATGGGATCAGATAAAATTTTGCCGGGCATTCACCTCGGTAATCCTTCCCTCGTAGCCAACCAGGGCGTAAAACATATTGGGTAACGATGGCAGAATGCCGGAATTGCCAATCATCCAATCATTGTTTTTATTAACGCCTTTCACCTCCAATATACATATAGCACCTTTATCGGTTTTTATTATGATATCCACGCCTTTTTTATTTCCAAGCGACAAGTAGGCATCCTTGCCGGCACGACACAATAAACTCATCATCAAATACTCTGATGCCAAGTTTGTATTGTAGTTGTTATCTGCGTTCTTCTTTGCCATTACCCCAATATCTCATTCAACAATTTCTGCTTAAAATGCTGCAAAGTTATTCTTTGTTGTTTGAGTTGTTGCAGGGTTGTTTGCAATTGTGTGAATACATCCAAAATCTTTCCCTGTGTTGTTAAATCAGGAATGGAAACTTCCAATTCTGCTAAATCTTTCCATTTGGTTCTTGGTGACAATGAACCTGCCGAAGTGCTGACTGCATGATTGATAATTTGTTTTTGCTCGGCGAGTGGGGGAAGGGGGATTTGTAATGTTGCAAGATTTACTGTGTTTACATTGGGTTGTGCTGACCCAACTTTTATACCACTTAATTGAGATAAATAGTTTGGTGAGTTAAGAAATGAAAAGAAGAAATCAGGGTTAAGTATTTCTTTCTTCAATCCAATTCTCAACATATAAGAAGCAAAAATAAACTTACCATTAGATTTGTGAATGTATGCTTTGCCCGCTGTTGCTCCACTTCTTGCAATTAGAACATCATCTGTTTTGAGTTCATATTTAGAAAATATTTTTTCATCAACAGTAGCAAATCTTAATCCTTCATTTAATGTTCCATTTTCATTCACATCTGTAATTCTCAAAAGAATAGTATCACCAAAATCTTCAGAACTTGCTGTCAAGCCATATTCTATTTTATGACTTAGTTTTTTAAGCCTTATCATTTCCAATTTATCCTTATTCAACTTCATCCTATATTTTCATTTAAAAGGTTAATAAAAGACTGCTTATCGGGGAAAATGGTTTGATATTGACTGGCAAAAATCTGGGCATTATCTTCGGGCAACGTAATTTCCACCAAAGTTTGGTTTTTGTCTTTACAAAGGATAATGCCAATAGTTTTGTTTTCATCGGGCAGGCACACAAAGCGGTCGTGGTAGTGTACATACATCTGCATTTGCCCAATATCTTGGTGGGTGAGTTCGCCAATTTTCAAGTCAATGACTACAAAACATTTTAGTAACCGGTTAAAGAAAACGAGGTCTGCTTTAAAGTGTTTTTCTTCGATTGTCATGCGGTATTGGCGCGCCACAAAGGTAAAACCTTTGCCCAATTCGAGCAAAAAATGTTCGAGTTTATCAATAATCGCCGTTTCTAAATCGCTTTCGGAATACTGGTGTTGTTCTGGCAAATTAAGAAACTCTAAAATGTAAGGGTCTTTCAGGAGGTCGTTTGGCTTTTCAATCAGTTGCCCTTTTTGGGCAAGTTCTCGTATGCCTTCTTTATCCCGACTTAAGGCAAGCCTTTCGTACAGTCCGGTATCAAATTGTCGTTGCAACTCCTTCAAGCTCCAATTATTCGCTGCCGATTCTATTTCATAAAAACTGCGCTCGCCTGGGTTTTGTATGCGCATCAATTTGAGGTAATGCGACCAAGAAAGCGCAAATTTAGACTTCATTTCCAATTTCCGCAAATCTGTTGCGGAAATTGCAGGCGAATAGAGCAAGTAAAAGTTCTTCATTCTTCCAAGGTTATCTTCCGAAAATCCCTTTCCAAAATTCATAGTCAGTTGCCTTGAAATTTCTTTCAACACTTGCTTTCCATAAGCGGCGCGTGCTGTGCCTTGCTGCTCATCTTCCACAATCATTCGCCCTATTTCATAATAAGTTAGCACCATCGTTTGGTTCACCGCGCGCACCACGTTTTGCCTTGCCGCTTGCAGCAATTCGGCAATATTAGCATATAAATCCTTGTTTTTCAACTCGTTCATACCTCAATTCCAATATTCTTAAGTTGAACAAATAAATGTTCGATCGAAGTATTGATTTGTGCTTGCCCCGTTTTAATCTCCGCAATCAAATCTTCGGTATTGTGTTCATTGGCATTGGCGGCTTGTTTTACATAGAGCTGCAAACTCAGGTTGCCGTTGTTTTCCAAAACTGATGCGTTGCTCATCACCTTGGCAAAACTTTCCACATCTTTAAATTTCCAATACGCCTCGCTTATCTTGGTTATGTGCTTTGGTTCCAGCCAGGCATTGGTACGGTCTATGCGTAGTTCGTCTTTGGCATCAATAAAAATAATGCTGCCTTTTCTCTCTTTCGGCTTTTTCATGCGGCATACCAATAGGCAACTTTCCATGCTGCTGTTGTAAAACAGGTTTTTGCCCAGGCCAATGACGGCATCTACATAATCTTCTTCAATCATGCGTTTGCGTATGCCGGCTTCGCTGTCTCTGAACAATACGCCATGTGGCCACAATACCACGCTGCGTCCGGTGTCGGGGTGCAGGCTGCGCATAATATGCTGCTGAAAAGCATAGTCGGCACAGCCTTGCGGTGGGGTTCCCCAAATATTGCGGCCAAAGGGGTCGTTCATCCATTTTTGCTGGCTCCACTTTTTTACGCTGTAGGGCGGGTTGGCCATGATTACATCAAACTTTTTCAGTTCGTCATTTTTTGAATGTTATTGTCGATTTTATGCACTTATCCCGCATTGCGTGTATGTAGGTTATACACACAGCTTTGTGCCACCGCTCCTCCCTACTCCGCCGGCACAAACCCAAATTTATCAAACCGCAGGATATGCACTGCGGTGTTCTCCAGATAGTCGTAGCGATCGAACCCCGCATCGGGGGTGGTCGTCGTGAATACAGGGCCGAAGACAAACTTGTTTTGCAAACCGGTAAACGATTCATTGGCGAGGCGTTCCGGAAACGAGAGGCCGTATTTTTTGAGCATGCGTCCCGCAAACAAGGTGACATCATAGCCGTTGAACGCGTCATCGTTGGGCAAGGTGCCGGAGGCTTCGTAGAATGCCTGCTGGAACAGTTTTACATCTGCTGCCTGATGATCCACAAAAGATGCCTGGGTGATATGCACGTTCAAATCGCGCAGGTACTCCGGCTCAATGCTCTCATAACCAGCCCATTGCGGCATACCGTACACTTCCACGCTGCCGGTGCCTTTCACGGTTTTGAGCGTGCGCAGGAAGGCCATGACAAAATCCTGGCTGGCCCAGGTCGGTAAAATAAAGATGCTGGTTTTCCCCGGGCGCAGGTATTTTTTTAGATCGGCTGCGGTAAAAGTAGTCGTAGCATCGGGCACGATCATTTCGGCAAACCGTGCTCCGCCCAGCGCCGCATTGGCGTTTTGAAAATAGGGTAGGCGGTCGGCTTCTTTTTCCTTGCAAACCAGGGTTACATTTTCCGGTTTGTGGTGCGCGCGCACGTACCGCGTAATGGCCGCGCAATGGGCCCGCAACGACGGATTGAATTGCAGAAAACCGGGGTTTTGGGCGGTCAGGTCCACACTGACGCTTTCGGGCGACAACAGAATTCTGCGCCGCTGTTTGGCCCAGTTGGCAAAAGTGGTGACGTGGCTGGTGCGGATCGGGCCGATGTATAACTGCGCTTTATCTACTTTAGGGGTGTTGATCAGTTGCTGAAAATCGGCGTCGTTGGCCTGGGTATCGAAGGCGTCGACCACCAAGTTCAAGCCCTCTTCCACGGAGAGTTTTTGCAGGGCAATTTTTGCACCGGCATAAAATTGCAACGCCAGTTCACTTTTATCGGGTACGGTCGTGCCTTCAGCCTGGGCGGTTAGAAAGGGCAAGAGGTAAGCGATATGGTACGTTTCGCCGGGCCGTGGTGGTTGATTGCCTGGATTCGGGCGGTCGTTGCCGATGGGCGGTTTGCCGTTGTTGGGCGTCCAGCGTACCGTATCAATCGGTTCGTATTTGCCGGGTTTGTTGGGTTTGCCGGGATTAGGCCGTCCTACAGCCCGTTTGGCCGGGTCGCAATAGGTGAGGCAGCAGGCGACCGCCAGTAATAGCAATAGAAACTTGTTTTTGGAGATAATCGGGAAAAGCATGTCTTTGAGTGGCTGTTTATAAATGTTTTGTCACGCGTTCGATGAAATCCGGCAGGTGCAAAAAATTACCCGCATAAAGGCGTGCCACAGGGTGCGTATTTTAACGAATCACCACATCCTTGATGTATTCTTCGCCCATTTCCTCATTCAATAACGAGCGGATTTTGTCTTTTGCATAAGACAATTCCTGTTTCAGCGGCGCGGAAATAATCGTGAGGTAGAGTATGTTTTTGCGGACGGCAATATTGGATGTGTACGTAACGATGGTTTTGCCCATGAGTTTATTCCACAGCATTTTGATCCGCGTCTCGTTGAGTTGCGGTGCCAATTGATACTCCTGGATCATGGCCTGCATGGCCTCCTGCAGCGATACGTCGTTTTTCTTTTTCATCGTTGGCAAATGTACGCAGGAATGACTTTGCGCGCCCAAACTTTCACAACTTCTGTCGCCAGTTTTTTTCAGGTATCGGTGTTCAACTGGAAAGCCACCGTTTGCACCCGTTGGGTCGCGATGCCTTCGGCCGTGACTTCGCGCAGGATCATCGCCTGTGCTTCCGGCATTTCAAATACACCCTGCATGTCGCGAATGCGGCCGGCCGGTACCTGGTGGGTTTTACACTGGGCCAGCATATCCAGCAGCGTTCGTTTTCGAATGGCCTCGGCTAATACCGTATTTAACGCATCGCGATGGGTCACGCGGTCTTTATTGGTTTGAAAATCACGGTTTTGTGCCAGATCTTCCAGCCCTAAAAGATGGCATAACTGCCGAAACTGCCGTTCTGTCCCCACCGCCAGGACAACGGGCAATCCATCGGCACACGTGAAAATGTCGCCATAGGGTGCAATATTCGGATGGCGGGTACCCATCGGCTGCGGGATGTGTCCGGTCATCAGGTAATTGGAAGCCTGGTTGAGCAGCGAGGCTATCGCCGATTCCAGCAAGGAAGTACTTACCACCGAACCCTCGCCGGTGCGTGCACGGTGCAGCAACGCCAGTAAAATACCCTCTTTCAACTGGTGTGCAGCCAGCGCATCGATCAGTGCCACCGGCATCCGCACGGGCGCACGGCCTGGCTCGCCACACATATACAAGAACCCGGCTTCGGCTTGCAGTACGATGTCGAACGCCGGACTTTCGTCTTCCGGATCAGCAAAAGAATTGAGTTGGGCAAAAATAAGCGCAGGGTGTTGGGCGCGTAAGGAAGCAGCATCTACGCCTAAGCGTTGGGCGGAAGACGGTTTGAAATTGGAAATAACCACATCGGCGGTACCAGCCAAGGCAATGGCGCGGTCGCGGTCGGTCTCATCGTTCAAGTCGAGCAAAAGATGCTCTTTGCCCCAGTTTACGCTGCTCCAGTATGCTGAGACGGGCGATTCAGGGTCTTCTATCGGCAGTTTCCAGCCGCGTGTCATGTCGCCGCCCGTCGTTTTATTTTCAATTTTTACCACGGTTGCGCCCAGTTCTGCGAAAAACATCCCTACCGCCGGGCCGGCCAGTACGCTGGCAAATTCGACGATCTTTAAATCTTTAAAAAAAGTACGCTGCATGGTTGGTTTCTGAATACGCTTAGCGGTATCTTCTCAATTCATCCGGAAACGATGCAACGTAGGCGCCCCGCTTTTACCCTCATTGGAAATAAACAGCGTGCCATCCGGCATAAAGGCCATCCCTTCCGGCTGCGCGTGGACTTTTTTATCCAGCAAAACGAGTTGCAAAATCGTCCCGGTCGGACTGGTGACGAGCAGCACTTTACCGACCGAAGAAAGGATATAGTAGTTGCCGGAGATGGGATGCACCGCAATAGCGGATGGCCCTAATTCGAGCGCAGTGTTGTCCGTCCAGTCCTTATAGGCAGGTCCGGTAAGGTTATTTTGCTTTAAAAAAGTCTGTATATCAACTAATTTTATACTAAAAAGAATGTTTTTATTGAATTGATGGGTGGTTACATCAAATGTATAAATGCTGCGCTGCGTGGTTTCGACCGGATCGCCTTTGCAGGCAATGAGCAGGCGATTGTTCGCACGATCGTATCCCAATCCTTCGCAATCATGTGCTTCCGTAAGGTCCGTGTCGAATTTTTCAATAACCGGGGCCGCGCTGGTTATTTGCTGGATGCGGGTGATTTTACCGTTACTTTTCAAGGCATAGAGCGCATCGCCGACCAGTTGCAGGTCTTCAAAGTCGCCTTTTTTCGCAAAGGGAAACGACTCCAGGCGGCCATCTTCGGGATGAATGCGATAAATAATGCCGTTTTCATCTTCGTTGGCCCACAAAGTCTGCGTCGATAGATCGTACGCCAACCCGGAAATCTCTTTCAATTCCGGCGGTAATTCCAGCGTTTTATCGGGCGTATTGACGCGATAAGGGAAGATCGGCGTCGGTGCCGGATCTGTAAGGACAGTTTTAGCCGGCTTTTGCAGGCAGCAGAAGGCCAAGGCGGCCAATAAGGCAATGATGATAAAGTACATAGGTCGCATAATGGGGCAAGATCGAACATTTTATGCTCCTGCGACCGCTTTATTTTTGCCCTTCCGGACTACGGGCGATAAGAGAAGGGGCAGACTTTCGCTAAGTCCGCCCCTTGCTTAATTTTAATTTTTCACCTTTGAATGAAAAAGCGCAGGATTAAAGGGAAATGTAAAGAGCAACTTTATATCTTAGACTGGTAGTGCCGTTTTAATAGTCGACTACCATAAACTCGGGCGTTTCCCAAACAGGGTAAATGCCTGGATCGATCGAATAGTTGGCCGGCATCTGTAGCCGCCGGGTAATACTTCGCGACAGGGGATGCACTTCTCCCACCTGAAATAAAAGCCACCGGAAATGCTTGCGCAAATAACGGGGCGCCATGGATGTCTTCAGGAAACTAAACCTGATTTTCCCTTGCTCGGTAGTACTGATAAACGCAATGACGACTGGACACTTAATGTTGATCGGCTGCTTAGCGCCGATTACCCGGCAGATTCCTACGCCTTCGCATCCGGTACTGGGACAACCCAGGATAACCTGCGCGCGAATCACATTTTTATCTAATTCTGTTTGCGGTGGTTGTTGGGGTCGCTCGTGATGTGTTCCTTTTATGCTCATTTAATTTTTCGACCTTGGCAGATGATATATTCCTGATTAAAACTAGGCCAAAGATACCAGCACGGCCAACTATCTGCCTGAGACAGTTGGCCGTGATATTTCACCCACAAAAAAGCGATTATAGATTATTGGTTTTGTAGTAAGGTGTTGATTGTAAAGGTTTTAAAATGTAGTAAAATTTAAACTTCCGGTAGGAAAAGTATTGAAAGTATTAAAATAAAATTTATTCCAACGCTGTGTGTGCAAGGATTTGACCCTGCATGTTCCATTGTATGTGGTGGAAATTTATTGCACCGGCAGAAACAGGCTAAATTCTACCCGGCGGTTCTGCGCACGTCCAGCAGCCGTTTTGTTTTCCGTGATCGGTTTAGTTTCCCCGAACCCATTCGGAGCAAATCGCTGGTTTTCAATGCCTTTGTTAGTCAGGTAATCTGCACAGGCTTTCGCGCGCTGTTCGGACAGCAATTGATTGGCCTGGTCTTTTCCGGCATTGTCGGTGTGGCCTTCAATGCGCAGGTGATAGGCTGGATATTTTAGCAAAATGGTGGCGATATCATTGAGGATCTTGTTGGATTCGGGTTTTAAGATCGCTTTCGCCGATTCGAATTTGACCGCTTTGACCGCTAAGTCCAATTTAGCCTGGTCTTTCTTTTCCACTTCGGGACAGCCGCGGTTGGTTATCTTGCCGGGGATGGTAGGGCATAGATCATCGCTATCGACTACGCCATCGCCGTCGGTATCGGCGCATCCTTTAAATTCCGCCTTTCCGGCAACCGTGGGACAGGCATCGAGTTTATCTTCCACGCCATCGCCATCCGTATCGCGCGCGGGGCAGCCCTTGTAAAATCCCGCCTCGCCTTTTTCATTGGGACACTCGTCTTTTTTGTCTTCCACCCCGTCGCCGTCGGTATCCGGGCAGCCGTTAAACTGGGGCAAACCGGCCACGGTCAGGCAGGAATCCAGTTTATCTTCCACGCCATCGCCGTCCGTATCGGGACAACCCTGAAATTTGACCAGACCGGGCACTTTGGGGCATAGATCGTCCACATCGGGTACACTGTCATTGTCGGCATCTTTGAGCGGACAACCAGCGAGCGCAAGAATACCGCGGCGGTGTGGGCATTCATCATCGCGGTCAGCAATGCCATCGTGGTCAGAATCCGGGCATCCGTTGACCGTCCCGGCCGTATCGGGACATTTATCCAATTTATCCGGTATGCCGTCGCCATCGCGGTCGCGTGCGCCGAGGCGTACGGAAATGCTGAGTCCGCCGCACCAGTACCAATCGGATTTGGCCGGATTGCCGGATCGACTGATGCCGTCCAGATAATCGGAAAACACCTTGCGGGTGCCGATTTCTGCGCCCAGCACCCAATAGCGCCCCAGATCCAGGTTCAGACCGCCCCCAAATGCGAGCGTCGGTTTAGTGATCCAGCGTCCGGCATGGCTTGCATCGTCCTGCACTTCGGCCGATAAGCCGGATTCCTGTGCGTATGGATAGTTGTAAACGGTGGTGGAATTACTCGCGACCATACCTCCCCCAAAGTACAGGTAAGGCGCAAAAGTGGGGCGCATTTTATTGATGGTCGCGATTTGCCGGTTTTTATCCAGGGTATACGTCGTGGTGTCGCGATGGCGAAAACGGCGTTTCCCGAAAATATCCCATTCAGCCTGCAAGGAGAGTTCGCCAACTTTCGAAACAAAGGAACTGGCGCGTTCCGTGCGCCATTCCGGCGAGTTGTAGTCCAGATCGCTGGCCTGTAATTTCCCCCCCAGCAAATTGGCGCGCAGGGCAAGATTAGGGATCAGATGCCGCCGCAAGAAAATACCGCCGGCCGGCGTAAGTGCTGCAAATTGTAACTTTTGATCGTTGGATACATCGCCGCAATACCGGAGCGCGCCGAAGAACAGCCCGAATTCCGTCATCTTTTCGGTGCGTCGGGCCGTATCATTGAAAAAGAGCGTTTCTTCCTGCGTAAAAATACCTTGGTTCTGTGCAAGCGAAGGTAGGGCCGCCAGCACAAGCAGGCCAACCATAAGAAATAATAGGTGTCTCATCAACAAGTATGTTTTGTAAGCGGATTAAAACAATTTTTGCAAAAGTAGCATCTACCCTGCGAAATGCCTTTGCGAAGCACTGAAAATGTCAGATAAACGGCATATCAGGTTTTTTACGCAGGTGAATAATGCCTTGAAAAGAGAAGGTGCGGGTGATCCGGCCTATATTTTAAAACAGTTTATTTATCTTTACGTCATGAAACTTACTGCCTTGCATACCGGCTCTCTCAAACTCGACGGAGGAGCCATGTTTGGTGTGGTGCCACGCCAGATGTGGGCCAAACTAAACCCGCCTGACGCCAACAATCTGTGTTCGTGGGCAATGCGTGCCCTGCTGGTCCAAACCGGCGACCGCACCATCCTGATCGATACCGGCATTGGCAACAAACAGGACGAAAAATTTCGCAGTCATTTTGAGCCGTTTGGCACCGAGTCATTATTCGGCAGTCTCGAACAGGTCGGCGTAAGCCGGGAAGCGATTACCGACGTTTTTTTGACCCACCTGCATTTTGATCACTGTGGCGGCGCTTTGTGGCGCAATGAGCAGACGGGCAGGGTCGAAATTGCTTTTCCCAATGCTACCTATTGGTCCAACGAACGCCATTTCCAATGGGCCATGCAACCGAATGAGCGCGAAAAGGCTTCGTT
>JBBRDQ010000132.1:0-13908 GCA_038203695.1 Chitinophagales bacterium | reverse complement strand
GGTATGCTAAATTACCAGCCAAAGGTTTTAATGCCATCGCCGCTTGTTCAACCGTGTCTATTTGGTGTACGCCTCCTTGATATAGTACTGTACCCGTTGTGAGAATAATAAAATACATGACAAAACCAGAAACAGTCATGCCAAAATCTACATCTTGATTCATGGCATGAATCATTTTTTTATTTACAACAAGATGTCTTTTTTTGTTTTTCATTTCTTCCACTTCTACCGATGCCTGCCAAAAAAACAGATAGGGAGAAATGGTGGTTCCTAATATTCCAACAATAATGGCAAGAAAGTCCTTGTCAAATTTTATGGTAGGAATAAACGTAGCCTTCAGTATTGCATAAAAGTCTTGTTTGTACAAGAAAGGAACAATGAAATAAACCAGCATTACGATACAAACATATTTTAAAATGGAAGCTATTTTCTGGTAAGGTAAATAGATGATTAAACCCAATAATAGAACTGTAAAAAAAACACTAAAAAAACTGGCATCTATGGATGGGAATAATAAATTACCTACGGCACCCATTCCTGCAATGTCCGCACCAATATTCATAATGATGGCAGGAAAACTAAATAATAGCATAATATATAAAATCGGCTTTGGATAATGTTTCTTGAGTGTTCCAGTTAATCCCTGCGAGGTTACCAAGCCAATTCTTGCACACATTTGCTGAATGGCGGCCATAAGTGGAAATGCAACAATAGAAGTCCAAAGTGTTGAAAGACCATAAGCTGCACCAGCTTGTGAATAGGTAGCTATTCCAGATGGATCATCATCGCTTGCGCCGGTTACCAAACCAGGGCCTAATTGTTTCCAAAATGAAGTTAGTTTACTGAGAATATTTTTTTTATTTACCATTTTTGCGTTTACTTTGAATTATTGGTAACGGAAAAAGTAAGATAAGGAACAATAGGTTATTAATATTAACCGCTGCGCTTTGGCCTTATGCCCAAGCACATGCAAGTGCGGCGTCAAACCTAAAAAACGATACTTCCACGCGCTAAAACAGCGCAGATCGCTCGCAAAATACAACGAATATTGACATGGCGGGTAGTTCAATGACCATTTTTAATGTATTTTTGGTGTGTAGAATACTGGCCGCCGAAAGCAGCGATGTAATGTTCGGCTTGGAAGCGCGCGTTGTGTGTGTGTTATGGCCATAAGACCAAGCACGGCGGAAAAGAAACAAGGGTCTTCTCGTTTTACCCGTCCTTTCTTCGGCGTAGTTAAAATTATAATCCCATTCTTAATCAGTTCTTATCCCATTCTAATACCCACCCATCACCTTTGTGTCAAAATTCAAATGCGGTGCCTCAAATCCTGAAAGAGATCGGATCACCGAATACAAAGACCATGATGACGGACGGAACACGCCAATGGGAAATATGCCGGGCAATGAAGGCAACTAAGTCTTGTTTCCCTTACTTCAATTCAATCTATACCACCATCACACATGACAAAGCAATTATTCGTAGCGGCTTTTGCAATCTGCATCTTTTTCTTGGCCGAAGCCTGCCAAACCGACAGTGACAAATCAAAAAACAAAGCAGCACCAAACCTAGCGACTGATTCTGGTAAGGTGGCCGCGGTTGAACTTCCTTATCCACAAAGCCCAGACGAAGCCATTGCGCGGCTCAAAGAAGGGAATGCCCGATTTGTCAACGATCAATCGGCACACCCCAACCGCGATGATAACCGCAAGATTGTACAGGCTGAAAAGCAAACCCCTTTTGCCAGCATCATGGGTTGTAGCGATAGCCGGGTGCCTTCGGAGATCATTTTTGACCAAGGCTTGGGCGACCTCTTTATTGTCCGCACCGCCGGTCAGGCACCTGCAACCGCTTCATTCGGATCGCTCGAGTTCTCGGTAGCGGTGCTGGGCGTTAAGGCGATTGTCGTCGTGGGCCATCAAAAATGTGGTGCTGTTGCCGGTGCTATTGGTACGACCAAATTGCCAGGTCATATCGAAGACTTGGTAAACATTATTCGGCCTGGCGTCAAGGAATTTATTGGCAAACCGGAAAAACTGGAAGAGGCGTGCAAAGCTAACGTACTTGCAGAAGTAGAGGCCCTAAAAAAGTTAGATCCGATCCTCTCTCAATACGTGCAGGAAGGTAAAATCAAGATTATCCCCGCCTATTACCATTTGGAAACGGGCCGGGTTGAGTTTCTTTAACCAGCGACTTTAATTATGAATGATGAAATTCCGTTTGACCAGAATCTGAGTCAGGATTTAAATACACGAAAAGATCTAAGTGGTCTGGCAACCTGGATAAGCGGCTTCCCTGATACCGATTCGAAAGATCTGTCTGAACTACATTTCGATCCCGTATTACCCAATCGATTTCAAAAATTTGACTTTTTTTCGTTGATTTCACACAATTTTGGGCATTTTGCAGCCGGACGCTCCTTCTGCGTTCGGCTGTATTTAAATTAGTCAACGCGTATGCGCACTCGCTTTTCATTTTTGGCATTTTGTTGCCTGGCACTCTGCTCCTTTCCCAATTGCAAAAAAGAACCGGTACAGCCGGCACCTGCACCGTGGAATGCCGCGCCCGGATTTTTATACAATAATAGGATCGCTTTTAACAGCGCCGTCTGGGATGATCAATTGTACGTTTTAACAGAAAATTCCCTCTGCACCGTGAAGCCGGATGGCAACATATCTTGGCGGGCTTATCACAACGAAAAAATTGAGTTTCAATCGATCTTAAATCGCGACTTTTTTGTGGTAACGGAACACGATCCCGATGTATTGATTTTTATTCCCAGTGCCAACCCGGATAAAGCAGGGGCTAAGCGAATACGGATCAATAGGAGCGACCTTGGGTCAGATATTGCCGGCTTTGCCTATAACTTTAGCAATGCGTCTTTTTCAGATAATGGCACCGGGCAGGTATTGGCTAATTTTCGGACTATCTCAGATCGCTCAGCGCTTTTTCTATTTGAGGTAAAAATGCAGAAAAACGAGTTTTGGGAGGTGGAGGAAGTAACTTTCAAGCGTATAAACCTGCCAGAAAGTTATATTTATACTGGAACTAGTGTGATAAACAATCAGTTCCTGGTCCGTTCCATTACCAATCTGGATCAACAAAGCACCCTATTGATCGATACCATCGGCAATGTATCCGTGGTAGCTTCTGAGGTTGGATTGTTTCCAGTGCTGCCTATTGGTGATACCCTGTTCGCCTATGCATCGGGTAATTATTTCTTTTCAACCAGTCAAGGTAATACCTGGGTTGAAATACAAGGGGGTAATCCGGGCTTGGATTTACTTTTCGCCATGGAAGGATATACTACTATAGACGGCCGTCTTATAATGTATTCTGGTTTTGGGATTTATCAAATAGAGCGCAGTGCTGAGGGTAAAATCAGTCAAACAGAATTGGATCTGGCTGGATTGGAAGGAAACGCCATCATAAATTTACACGAGTGGCGCGGACAGGTTTTTGCCGTCACACTAACCGGTGTCTATATGCGCAGCGTGCAGGATTTTTTCACAAAACGGGAATATTGAACGCAGTAAGAATCATTATGCTCTTTTACCGACACATCACAGGAACTCATTTCTTTTTATATGCTTTTACGATCCAGTTTGGTTTTTTCATTACTGATTTTACTGGCCTTTAGTTTGTTGGCTCAGAACACCCGCATTACCGACCGCAATAAAGTAGGCTGGTGGGCAAACTTTGCAACCCTAAAACTCAATAGCAAGTGGGGCATCCACACCGAGTACCAATGGCGGCGGGAAAATTTCGTGACCGACTGGCAGCAGAGTCTTCTAAGGGTTGGCTTGAATTACCAACTCACTCCCAAGGTCCAACTGCGTGCCGGTTATGCCTGGATCGAGACCTTTAACTACGGGGATTACCCGATCAATGGACTTGGAAGGGACTTCACGGAACACCGGGCATTTCAAATGGCGACCCTGACCGATAAACCTGGTCGCCTGGATGTGTCGCATCGGTTCATGCTCGAACAACGCTGGATAGGCCGATACACCAAACCCGAAGTGGCCCGTGAAGATGAATACTTCTTCGTCAACCGTCTGCGGTATATGTTTCGGATGCAATACCCGCTCATGGGTAAAACGTTAGACGACAAGGAGTTATATGCCGCCGCTTACGACGAAATTCTTATCGGGTTTGGGAAAAACGTCAACGAAAACGTATTCGACCAAAACCGTATCGGGCTCTTGTTGGGCTACCGTTTTAGTAAAACAATCCGCATCGAAGGCGGCTTTTTCAACCAAATACTCCAACTTCCTCGGGAAATCGCACTGCCCGGCAACCCCAATGGGCGCAATGTCTTTCAATACAATTCCGGCTTCATTATTAATACGCTGGTGAATCTAGACTGTAGCCATAAAAAATAATATTGACCACCAAACGTGTATCATTCAACCATTGTTCGCTATGAAATGTCCAAAATGCACTACTGTATTATCGATTTATGAGTGCTTCGCCTTGGGCTCTTGTTGCGCCAGAGCCGGCGGAATGGCAGAGAAGTAAGCCCATAACGCAATGGCGAGGCAGGGGAAAACAGTTTTGGTGAGCATAAAAACGCAGTTTTATGCTGCAAATCAAGGGGTAACTTTTGCGGAATGTTATGATCATGATTACCGTCTGCCCTGATTGCAGTCATCGGTTCCTGAACCGACAGCGTAGTGCCGCCGGGAGCATGGTTATAAATCCTTCCGTCGAAAGATGCGTACGGCCAGGCTGATGGGGATCAGCACCCAAAGCAATAGCACGGCAAACGCAAACAGAATGCCCCAGCCGGTACCGAGAAACTCCCGGAACAATGCTCCGGTATAGCCCATCAGTGCGGAAATATCCATTTGCAACAGTACCACCACCCGCGCCAAATCAATCGGGTTGAGTGCAATAAAGCCCAACATGGCTTTTTCCAGTGGGTAATCGGCAAAACTGAACATCAGGAACAACACCAGTGCATCGTACAGCAGTGCGAAATAGAACCACAGCAGCAAGGCTACGCCGATACCCTTAGCCTTGTCGCGGGTGAGCACGGAGGCCAGCAGTGCAATAGATACGAAGGCCACCGAGAGTCCCATTGCTGCTATCACCAGCGTCATCCCCGTCGCATTGGCGGCATACAGCGCCACCGGGATGCCAAGGCCGATCAACACGGCCAGGCTCATGGCCACGGCTAAGCCTAAAAACGCACTCCATACGATCACGCTTCGCCGAATAGGCTGCGCCGCCAGCAACTCGATGAATTCGGCCGCATTGTAAAAGTGGATGGTGGCGAACACAATGCTGAACAAGGGCACGACGATCAGCGCAACATTCAGCAGGCTGACCAGTCCTTTGGTCGGGTCGCCGCTCAGATTGAACAAGCCCAACGACACCGCCAGCAAGAACAGGGTATAACCAATGACCATCCGGTTTTGCAGGATGTCGTAAAGAACGTATTTAACTATTCGGAGCATTTTGTTGCATAATTCGCGCCAGGGCGCGGTTGAGTTTATCTTCGCCGGTGCGGGATTTCAATTGTTCGATGGACTGGTAAAATTGCAGCTGGCCTTCGATGAGGTACATTACGTCGGTGGTCAATTCTTCCAGATCGCTGAGAATGTGGGAAGTGACCAGCACCAGCTTGCCCTTGGCTTTTTCGGCCAGCACTTTTTCTTTTAGTATTTCGGAGGCCATCGGGTCCAGCCCGGCGGTCGGCTCGTCCAGTACCAGCACGTCGGGGTCGAACAGGAAAGCCAGGCAGGCACTCACTTTTTGGCGGGTGCCGCCGGAGAGGGTGCGCATGGTTTTGTGGGCAAATTTCCCGACTTCAAAAGCCTGTATCAGGTCGTCGTCCAGGCGATGGGACGTGTCGCGCCGGATTTCCCGCACCATATCAAACATCTGTCCGACGCGCATATTATCGGGGTATCGCCCGATCTGGGGCATGTAGCCAATCTTCCGCCGGTAATCCCATTGGCCGAGGATGGTTTGCCCGTGCAACGTCAGGTCGCCGCTGTCGGGGATGACGAGGCCGAGCAGACATTTCAGGAAGGTTGTTTTGCCGGAACCGTTCGGCCCCACGAGCGACACGGCCTGCCCGGCCTCCATGCGGATGCTCAGGCGGTCCAGGGCTTTGAGTTTGCCGAACGATTTGGACAGGTGGGTGGATTCGAGCATTTTTTGAAGTGATGCGCGATGCGTTATGAGCGTGCTCGCGCGCGGCAATACTCATAACGCATCACCTTTTTTATTTAGGTAAAAGTACCCCGTCGATTACATGAACGATGCCATTGGTGGCCGGGATGGTGGCCAGCACATTGGCCCCGTTGACGGTCATTTTGCCGTCTTTAATGCCGATGGTAACGTTGCCGCCATTGGCCATCGAGAGCACCTGGCCGTCTTGCAGCATGTCCGGTTTATAGACTCCCAGCGCAACATGATATTGCAAAATATCCTGTAACGCCTCTTTTTTATCCGGCTTTAACAAACCATCCACCGTACCAGGCGGCAATTTATCGAAGGCGGCATTGGTCGGCGCAAACACGGTGAACGGCCCGGCATTGGACAGCACGTCTACCAATTCGGCGGCTTTTACGGCAGTGATCAGGGTAGTGTGGTCCGGGCTGCCGGCAGCTACTTTCACGACATCTTTTTGCGATTCATTGTCTTGCACGGCCGATTGGCCGCCGCCAGAGGGCGCTGCCGATTGGCTGGTGGTGGAGGGGTCAGGCGCGGTGTTGGTGCAGTAGGCAAAGGTGGCCAGCACCAACAAGGCCGGCATGGAGCGAAATAAGAAGTTGAATTTCATGCGATTGCGTTTTGCTATTGAAATAATGTACTTGGTTGGGAGATTATTGAATAAAGCCTTTGCTTTCGCTGGCTTTGATTTTATGCTGGATCAACAGGCTCATTGTTACTACCCGTCTTTTGGCGTCATCTACTTTTTCCCCTTCGAACAGGTCGTCGATGGTTTCAAAAAACAGTATTTGCCACCGGTCAAAATGGGCGGCGTTCAACGGCACTTTTCTGTTCAGTTCAAGGTGGACCAGCATCGGGTTGCCTTTGTACGACATCACGCCAAATAGCACCGTCTCCCAGAAACTGTACATGATCGGGATGTGCTTTTCCCAACTAAAACCGGCCACTCGAGTAAAAATGTACCCAATGATCTCATCGTCCACTACCTTTTTGTAAAACTCGTCCACGAAATGTTCTACGTCGTGCCTGTTTTGTATATCCGGTTTCATTATTCAACGGTTTTGATAGTTATTGCAGCGTAGTGTTCCAACCAGATACTACGATTGTTTTACGAGCAGCAGACGGGTCTTTTTCAAGGCTACGATGCCGTGCAAAATGCCCTTGGGCAGCAGGATAATTTCACCTTTTTGCAAGGGAAACGCTGTATCGGCAATGGTCACCGTCGCTTGGCCTTTCAAACATTGGAGATAGGCATTGTGGGGTGTCTTGTGCGCCGCGATGGCTTGTCCTTTTAACAAAGCGAAGAGGATGAGATGGAGCCCCGCCTCGTGGAACAGCACTTTATTGTTGAATTTTTCGGGGCGAAAATCCAGTTGGTCGGCCAGCGCGACGGCGGGATTATGGTCATTGGATTCTGGCGGTGAAATAGGCAGATCAGTAAGCATAAGCGTTTTTTAAGGATGAATTAATAATGAAGATGTTGAGTGATCATTCATCACGCATAATTAGTAAGGGTTGCATCGCCGGTTTCTCATCCATGAGTTGCTCCGGCGTGAGTGAAGGGATGATCTTTTCTGCCTTGTCCATCAAATAGACCATAAAACTGCGCATCAGCATCAGGCCGTAGGGCATACGCTCCACCACCACGGCGTAGAGACTGACCGGGCGGAATGGCACGTCGCCCACGCCGTCGTGGTGCAGGTCGTACCCCTCGTAGCGGTCCCAGTAGTTGCCGTCGAAGGTGTTGAGCACGAGGCTGCCGTTGGTGGACACGTCAAAGGAATTGCCGAAAAAATTGTTCTGGCGGATCACGTTAGCATCGCAGCTGGCCTGCACCCGCAGCGCCCAGCCGTTTTCGCGAAACTGGTTTTGTTCCAGGATAATACGGCTCGCGCCTTCCATGTATACCGCTGCCGAATTGTGTTCAAAGGTGTTTTTCCAGATATGACTGTCCGAAATATCTTTCAGTAAAATGCCGTAAGCACTACCACCCCAATTGTAACCAAAAACATTTTCCATCATTTGCACTTGCCGGGAGTACATCACCGCCACGCCTGCGCCGTTGTGATGGAAGCGGTTGTGGTGATAATAATCATGGTGCGAAAACATGAAATGCAGCCCGTAGCGCAGGTTTTGTTCGCTCTCGTTGTACCTGATTTCGGAGTCGGTCACGAACTCGAAATAAATACCGTCGCGCTGGCCGGTCAGGTGGTTGCCTTCCACCAGTGCCCGCGCGCATTTCCACAAATGGATGCCATTACCGCTGTTTTGCTCTTCCTTAATGATACCTTGTACGTCATTGCGGCTTATCCGGCAATCGAGGGCATCGGAGAGGTAGATGCCGAAATTGCAATCGCGCAGCCGGTTGTCTTCCACTACCACGCGGTTGGCCGAGAGGACTTTGACACCAGCTACATCGAGCGTACTCAGCTGACCGCTGTTGCGCAGTTCGAAGCCCCGGATGCATACGTCGGAAGCTGTGATCGTGATCATTTCGCAATTATGTTGTCCGTCGAGCACGGGATAGCCGATACCAATGAGGGTCAAGGGTTTATCAATCGCCAGATTGCCTTCCGTATAAGTGCCTGGATGGACGAAAATCGTGTCGCCGGGTTGGGCTTTGACCAAGGTCTGCTGGATGGTAGCATTGGGCTGGCCGTTACCGACGTGGTGGGTGGCGGCGCGAAGATTGCTCCAGCTGCCAATCTGGACCGCCATCAGCACCAAAATGGAATAACTACACTTTATGCGCATGGTAAGGATTTAATTTCCTTTGAAAATGAGTACTTGTAAGCAGGCATCGTTGCAATAATCCTCCCGGTTTTAGAACTCCGCTTTCACCTCCGCCCAGCGCAGTTCCTTTCCGCCGCCCACTTTGGCCTTCACCGCTTCCAAGTCTTTTTGGTCCGAGAAAGTCGCCACGTCGCCGCGCATCGGGCTTTTGATGGCTTCGTTCTGTAGGAAAAACGCCTGTTGCACGGCCACAAACGAGCCGGTTTTTTGGAAATCAATCCCTATGATTTGGGCAATCTTGGTTTCTGGTACGGTACCTGTTTTCATAAAATTGACCAGACAGTTCAGGTCGTCGAACTTATAAACTTTCCCTTTGTCCGTCACGATTTCCGCGCCGAACCGCTTATCCATGAGCGTCATCTGGCAGTACTGGCAATTATCCTGCCCGTAGCGGATGGGCTCTGGGCCGGTGGTACAGGAGGAACAGCAGGCCAGCATGACAACAGCCATGAGTACCCCTGTTTTACCAGCCACAGAGCTGAGCATCCGCTTCCTGTTTCTGTTTTTGAAAAATTCCCACCACCACAATACCGTTGCCAGCAAACACACCCCGATGATGATCCAGGCTCCCGTATCGGGGCCGGAATAGGACGTGAAATTGAGCAAGTTTTTGTAGCCGATCAAGGGTGGCTGGTACGACATGCCAGGTACGATGATGGCCGCAGTCGGATCGAGGTGGTGGCCATAGTCATACCCCCAACGCCAGAAATCCCACATCGCCGCCACGCCGTAGACGTAGGACAACAGCGTAAAAGCGAACAAGATACGCGGGCTGCCGAAGGCGGCTGCCGCCAGCCCGACGGCGATCAGAAAGCCCACCAGCAGACCTAGAAAATGGAACTCCGGGAACATTTCGGAGCTGATATGCCGCATGCCGATATAGTGGTTGAGGCCGTTGATGATGTCTACTTCGCCCGAGAGTTTGGTCATCCAGATCTTCATAGTCAGGCCCTCCGGGTACTGCGGCGCCCAAAGCAGGATTTGCCACAGCGGCACAAAATAGGTAAAAAGGAGCGACAGACTGGCCAGGCCAAGCAGGATGCGCGTCGTTTTGCTGAGTGTCATGGGTAAACTGGTTGGTAAACGTTGATAAGGGGTTGATGAAGATTGATCACCCTCATCAACCCTTCTTAACTTGATTATTGCGTTGCCCCGGTCGGCTCTGCTTTATTGCCCGTACTAAATGTGAGCGGTACATTGGAGCCGCGCGGCGACACGCGCACATATCCCTGCATTTCCTGGTGGAGTGCAGAGCAGAAGTCGGTACAATAAAAGGCGACCACGCCCACGCGATCTGGCACCCATTTGAGGGTACAGGTCTCGCCCGGCATGACCAGGATTTCGGCGTTGTTGGCACCTTTTACGGCAAAGCCATGCGGCACGTCCCAGTCCTGTTCGAGGTTGGTCACGTGGAAATAGACCTCATCGCCCATCTGTACACCTTCGATGTTGTCGGGTACGAAGTGCGAGCGAATAGTCGTCATCTGTACGTGAACCTGGTTGCCCTTCCGGGTCACCTTGGCCTCTTTCTCGCCCCGGGTTACGTAGGGATGCTGGTTATCTTCAATTTTGAAAATCTTCACCGAATTGGGGGATACCAGGTTGGCGGGAATCGCCTCGGCGTAGTGCGGCTCGCCGGTAGTCGGAAAGTCGAGCAAGAGCTTCATTTTATCGCCGCTGATGTCGTATAGTTGGGCGGATTGGGCCAGTTCCGGACCAGTAGGCAGGTAGCGATCCTTGGTGATTTTGTTGTAAGCGATCACGTACTTACCCCAGGGTTTGGCAGTCGGGCCGCCCGGAATGCTGAGGTGGCCGATGGAATAATAAGTGGGCACACGGTCCACGACCTCCAGTGTCTTCACGTTCCACTTCACGATTTCGGAGGAGACGAAGAAGGAGGTGTAGGCAAAACCCTTGCCGTCGAATTCGGTATGCAACGGACCAAGGCCGGGCTTTTTCACTTCTCCGTGCAGCACCGCGTCATATTTCAATACTGGAATGCCATCGAACTCCCCTTCAAAACTTTTATCGGCAATCGCTTTCTGGATTTTGCTGAACGAGAATACCGGGATCATGGCGGCCAGTTTACCGGAACCGCAGATGTATTCCCCGGTCGGGTCCACGTCGCAGCCATGCGGCGATTTTGGACAGGGTATGAAATACACGATGTCTTTCAACTCCTTGGGATCAAGCACGATAGTTTCCGTCTCTATGGTCGAAGTACCGGTATGCGTCTTCTCATCATACACGTTGTGGGCGTAACGAACCTTGGATTTTTTGCCTCTGCCAGCCTTTACGTACTCTTCGCATTTCTTCCAGTTAAGGGCCATGATGAAGTCCTTGTCTTTTTGCGAAGCGTTCACTTCGAGCAGGGTATTCGCCTGTTCGGTGTTGTAGCAGGAGAAGAAAAACCAGTCGTGTGAGGGGCCGCGACCGCCGCGGCTGAGGTCGAAGTTCACGCCCGGTGTAAGCACCTGGAAACTGATGCCCATGCGCCCGGTTTCGGGGTTGATGCCAACGAAGGAAACCGTGCCTTTGAAGTTTTGTTTATAGCTGCTGATGGGTACGTCGGGGTTAGAGTTTTCATCGTCCAACGGATAACTGAAACGAGTGCCGGCGATGGCGTATTCCGAATTCTCCGTCAGAAATGGCGACGAGTGGTTGCCAGAGCTGTTGGGTATTTCGATAATCTCCTCGGTCCGAAAAGTTTTCAGGCTGATACGGGCGATACGGGGCGTATTGTTGCCGTTTATGAAGGCCCAGCGGCCATCGTGAACGCCATTGGTCGTAGACAGGGCGACGTGGTGGGCATCGTCCCAAGGTACAAAGCCATGCGAGGTGTTGAGCATGGGTTTGGTCTCTTCGCTGAAGCCCCAGCCATTCTCGGGGAATTGAGCGAATACTGGAATGATCCGGAGCAGACGTCCCGAAGGGATGCCGTATACTGCCACCTGACCGTTGAAGCCGCCAGATACGATGTTGTAGAACTCATCGTATTTGCCGGGTGCTACATATACTTTCTGCGCGGCGTCTCCTTCAACCGCCGTGACCGGGTTATGCGGCTTGCAGCCGGGAAGGAACAGGAGAGAAGGCAGGGCAAACGCTGCTACCATGAGCAGCATTAAAGGACGGTATTTCATAAAAATCGTTGATTGTTAATTGGTTGATATATGATAATCCAAAGGGGCAAGTCAGGACCGCAGCGTACTATCTCTCTCCATCGTTGGAGCGCATGAATTCGATGAGCTGGCGGGTATCTTCCTGGGTCACATTTTGGTTGGGCATACGCACCAGGCACTGTTCGAGCAGTTTTTGCGCTTCAGGATCCTTTTCGAGCATCATATCCACGTTGGTTATCATGTTCATAATCCAAAGTGGCTCGCGGCGCTGGGTGACGCCTTTCCAGCCTGGTCCGACCAATTTCTCGCCGGTAAGCCGGTGGCAGGCCGCGCATTTGAGATCATATATTTTAGTCCCCGCTGCCACCCAGCTCTGGTTGAGCGGATGGGTAAGTTCGATGGCTTTGACTTCGACTCCATGCGTCTCGGGCTGGGTAGTGGCGATATCGGCAGGCGAGGGCGAACTTTGGGCGGCATCGGTGGCCTCTTTTTTGGAAGTGCAGGCTAATATAGCAAACAGTAGCAGCACGGCGAGAAAAGTTGTTTTTTTAGTCATGACAAATCAGGTGTGGACGGTGAATAAATAATTAAAGAGTTTTATCTCTTTTTATGACAAAAGTAATTGGAGACAAAAGGGTGTGGGAATGACCGTGGTCAACCTGCTAACTGATGTTGGTCATAATGCGAAAAGGGCCTTTGCTGAAAGGAGAAGGGGAGGTGCCGGCAACGGACGCAGCACGTACCGCCAGCGGGCCGCCTCTAACGGCAGCAATGGACCGCAGATCCCGGCACAATGCAGGCTGCCGGCCTGGCCGGGCAGGAGGGGGGCAAAAAATTATGCCCGTCTTGTTTTAACTGGACGATGTGCGGAAGCACGATGGCCGTCTCCCAAAAGAATCATTCGCCAGTCATTCGGGTTCGATATTTCAGCGCCGGGGCATGACGTCATTGGCCGGAACGGTTATCGTGGAGGCATATAATTTCTCCGACTAAGATTGTTTTAATAACCCATTTGATTAGTCTGAACCTTTATTTGCGAACTCTTGATATGTATGAAATTAAGGAAAATGGATTTATGCTCATGAGCGTCTTTGACCCGATACGCGCCGTTAAATCACCACGAGTTTGCCATTTTGTACCAATCCTTTTTCATTAATTATCTCAAAATAAAAAATGCCTTTTCTATTCAATTGATAATTAATACTAACATTCCCTGGATTGAATTTAATTTGTTCCATAAGTTTTCCAGATACATCGTAGAGATTCAATGTTGAAATAGATGTTGCATTAATGAATCCTTCGAAATGTATAGTACCCGTGCTTGGATTAGGGAAGCATTGCAAAGTGCCGACTGAATTTAATTGTTCAATGGAAACAGGGGAACATACTCCCGGAATATTTGCATCAAGCCATTGCAATCGTAAACTGATCCATGCTTTAAGTGTATCAATCTCTGCATTGTAAGTTGTAGCAATTGCGCCTATCTCCGGTGCAAAACCGCTTACGCCAAGTATGGGCCATTTTTTAAAATGACGTACTTGGGCATTTTGAACCAGGGTACGTACACTATCTAAGTAAGAAAAAATGTGTGTAGTGTCTAAAAGTGAGTGACGATAATTTTCATAGGTGCATCTCAATTCGTCCGTGAATGAACTGTCTTGCAACAAACGGACATACCAACCGCAGGAATAATTATCTGTAAAGCAATCATTGATTTGATGAGCCCATCCTGAACCGTCGAGCCCTTGAAATATCGGGCAGGTTGACAGGTTTTTCCACGCGAAATCAAAATCCCAAACAGGGCCTGCCT
>JBBRDQ010000131.1:0-13951 GCA_038203695.1 Chitinophagales bacterium | reverse complement strand
GATTGAGCGGGGGCGTAGCATTTCCGTCGGCCGCAAATTTTCAGGATCGCAATTCACTGTTGCTGGCTTCGCAAAATACCTATCTGGGTAATAATTTCAAATCGGAAACCAATGTCCAGTTCAGCCGCTTCCGCTGGAACTACGCACGGGCGGTCGATGAAAACTCGCCACAGGTGACCGTGTTGAATCCGCAGGAACAGACCATCGCGGTGCTGGGACACCCAGGTTATTTCTTCGATGCGACAGAGGAAACTATCCAGGCGCAGGAAAAATTTACGTTTTATCTCAATCGCCACACCTTCAAAGCCGGTGCGGAAATCATCAGCGCCGACCATGGATTGTTAGGTGGTGGAAATGTAAACGGCAACTACACCGTAAAATTGGCCCAAAGCCAGTTAGATGCCCTGCGCGTGCGTGGCGTAGGCGCATCCCTGAGCGTTAATGACATTCCAGCCGATGTACAAGTCCTGAACTACAATGTGGAACTTCGCCCACAGTCGTTTGGCACCCGGCAAAACGTTTTTTCTGCTTATGTGGAAGATGCCTTTAATGCTACCAATCGCTTGAACCTGACCCTGGGCGTGCGCTATGATGTCGATAATTTGTCGAAAGGCGGATCGGACGACCTTGATTTAAACAACGTTGCGCCACGTTTCAGTTTTAATTACAAGCTGAATGCAGTCAGTAGTTTGCGCGGCGGATACGGTATTTTTTACGACAAAGTACTGTATGCCATTTACAGCGATGCCATACAGCAAAATACGACTTCCGCCGACTACAGAAAGCAATTGCAGGTGCTGATCAATAAGAATATTTTGCCGGCGAATACCGACCTGGATAAAATCACTTTTGATGGCAATGCCGGGGCTTCCTTAGCCAATGTGGCTTATTTACAGGGGCCGTCTTACACTGAATTGCAGGCGCAACGCGAAGGCGCATTCAGCGGCGAACGCCGTATCCTGAACCCGAACGGCTATCAGAATCCGCTTACGCACCAGTTTTCGTTGGGTTACCAGCGCCAACTCGATGAAAAGCGTTTATTCTATGTAGACGTGGTTTACAACAAATCCAATAACCTGTTCCGGTTGCGGGACTTGAATGCGCCATCCGCTTACCCATTGAATGATCCTAACAATCTGGTGGTACGTACGCAGGCGCAAGCCGATCTTACGCGTCCGGTAGCGATCGTTGACAATGCTGCCAGCATCGACGGACAAACGGTAACTGGTGTAGCGCGCAATGTGGTCGTATCCGAAAGTGAAGGGGAATCGGAATATTATGGTGCCTCTTTCAACCTGCAAAAAGACCGTGGCGCGGACAATTATGCCTGGCGCCTGATTTATACGCTTTCGCGTTTGCGCAATAATACGGAAGACATTAACTTCAAAGCGCAGGACAGCAATAATTTTGGTGCGGAATGGGGACCGAGTATCAATGATCGCACCCACGTGATCAATGCGATTTACTCTTATTACCCAGTCAAAGGTTTGGGTGTGACGGTGGCAGCGCTTATCCAAAGCGGGCAGCCGATCAACCGCATTCCGGATGCTACTATTTACGGTACGACCGATCTGAACGGTGACGGTCGTTCTTTTGGCGATGCCTATGTAGGCAATAGTGACCGTCAGCCTGGTGAAACCCGCAATAGCGATCGTTTACCCTGGAATAATACCTTGGATGCAGCGGTAGAATACCGGTTTGGCAAAACCGGAATCGTACTCCGTGCGGACGTCTTTAATGTATTCAATGCAGTCAACCTCAGCGGGTACTCCAACAATGCCACCCAATCGAATCAGGTGCAGGTAGGTCCGGCATCGAGCGGTTTGCTGGTGCGCCGCAATGCGGCGCCACCACGACAGTTCCAGTTTGGTTTGCGGTACGCGTTTTAAATAAAAATACCCGTCCTGTTCCGCCATGTTTTATGGCAGGACAGGACGGGTATAATTCAAGCAATCTTATTGTATGGTAATTTGCTGCCATGCCTCGATATTGGCGGCTTCATCAAAAATGGCCTGGACCGGAATTTCAAAACCGGTAACAGCAATGCTTTTACATTTTCGGTGACCCATGCTTAAAAACCCTGCCGGCGTTCTTTCTCGGTTGCAAGCGCATCATGAATGACCTGTAGCTGCAGTACAGCATCCGGGCGTTCTAAAATTTGTTGCGCGAGCGTGGCAGTAGACATTTTCTTACCTGGTTTAGTAGACAATATTACATGAAAAATTTCATCAAAATCGCCTTTTTTTTGCTGTTTGCCAGTGCTTGCCAGCAAAATCAATCGAATAATGCGCCGGTTATTGACCCTTTGACGGCACCCTGGGAACAAGTCGAGCAATCGGCCAAGGGCAGCACGGTGCGCATGATGATGTGGCAGGGCGATCCGCTGATCAACCGCTACATGCGGGAATGGGTGGTGCCCGAATTAAAAAATCGCTATGGTATCGATCTGGTTATTGCACCCGGTCAGGGCAGCGAAATAGTAAAATTATTGCTGGGCGAAAAGGAGGCGGGCAAGACGGCGAGCAGCATCGACATCGGCTGGATAAACGGCGAGACGTTCTTCCAGCTCAGACAGATCGGCGGGTTGTACGGCCCGTTTACGGCGCGGTTGCCGAATGCGCAGTACATTGATTTTCAGAACCCGTTTATCGGGACAGATTTCCAGCAGCCGGTCGATGGCCTGGAATGCCCCTGGGGCAATGTGCAGGAATGTATCATCTATGATTCGGTGCGCACACCGGCGCCTCCGCGCACATTAGCCGCGCTGGAGGCGTATGTGAAAGTGCATCCGGGCAAATTCACGATCCCGTATGAATTCACCGGAATGACCCTGATGAAAGCCTGGCTGGTTGCGCTGGCTGGCGATCCCCAGGCGCTGGACGGGCCATTTGACGAGGCGAAATACAAGGCTTTGTCGGGACAATTATTTGCCTACATCAACCGCAATAAGCAATACTTCTGGCGCAAAGGCGAGACGTTTCCGGAATCGCTGGCGACCATGCACCAGATGTTTGCCAACGGCGAACTGGATTTTACGATGAGTAATAACGACAATGAAGTCGACAATAAAATCCTGCAAAATATCTTTCCCGGTTCGGCCAAAGCATTTGTGTTAGAGACTGGTACGATCCAGAATTCCCATTATCTGGGCATTGTTAAAAACGCCCGCAACCAGACCGGTGCGATGACCGTCATCAACTTTATGATTAGTCCGGAAGCGCAGCTGCAGAAACTCAATCCGGCGGTCTGGGGCGACGGTACCGTGCTGGATATGGCGAAATTGCCGGCGGAATGGCAATCAAAATTCGAGCATCTTCCGCAACGTAAAAATGCGCCGCGCCGCGCTGATATTCAGCCTTTTGCCTTGAAAGAACCCGCCCCAGAGTATATGATCCGGCTGTTCGAAGATTTCCGCAAGGCAGTGATCGAGCAGTGATTTTGGTGAAATTTGGTTTATCTTTGTTTGAAATTAGAAGTTATGACGGAAGTCCTAGTTAAAATACCGGATAGCCAGCTGCCATTTTTTATTGCATTGCTGGAACGTCTGCAATTTGTGGAGGTTGAAAGCATAAACGGTCAACCACTTTCTAAAAAAGATTTTCTAGATCAGTTTGAAGCAGCCATCGCGGATTCCGAATTAGAAGCCCGTCTGGATGCCGTAAATGACAATGAAATTTAAACACCTGACCCCACTTTTCTTTCTCACTTTTGCGATTCTTCCACTTGCCGCCGGATTAGTCTATGCGCTGCTCTATTCGCTCGGTATGGTAGGGGCATTGGGGCAGGGCTTTACGCTGCAAAATTGGCAATCTACGTTAAGTGATGTCAGTTTTTGGGCGTCGTTTGGGGTAAGTATCGTCATTGCGGCAATGGTAACGGGCATTTCAACCGGACTGGCGCTGGGATTATTGTTGTGGTTGCGCCCACAGTTGGAGCAGCCGACGGTGCGTTTTTTGTTGCACTGGCCCCTGGCTTTACCACCGATGATCGCCGCATTTTTTTCGTTTCAATGGCTGGGTAGTTCTGGGATGCTGGCGCGGATTGCCTTGCACATTGGATGGATTGACCGCATAGACGATTTCCCCAACCTGATTAACGACGCCTGGTATTTCGGGGTTTGTTTCACGCAAATATTATTGACATTCCCCTTTTTTTTATTGCTGCTGCGCAGTCACTATTACGCGGCCAACCTGCCCAATTTTGCGCAACTTGCGGCTACACTTGGTGCGTCTTCTTCCTATACCCACACCCGGATCATTATTCCGGTCCTGCTACAGCGTGCTGCGCCGACGCTGCTCCTGTATTTTGTGTTTTTGCTGGGCGCTTTTGAGGTGCCGCTCCTGTTGGGGCGACAATCGCCCGCCATGATCTCGATTTTTATCAATCAGAAATTTAACCGTTTTAATGTGGCAGATTTACCGGTGGCTTATGTAGTGACCGTGGTGTATTCCGTGCTGCTTATTGTAATCATCAGCATTTTTTGGAACGTGCGAAAAAGAACCCTGCAACCTACACTTAGCCCGGATTCCTGATGCGCCGTATTGTTACTGTTTTATTGTTGAGTCTGTTTGTATTACCTTTTGGGTACTTGTTGTTATTGTCATTCGCCACGGGCTGGCGTTTCCCGGCGCTATTGCCGGAAGAAGGGTTGACTTTGGACCACTGGACCAATCTAGGAAGCACTGGTGGTAATTGGGGCGCAAGTGCCCTGACATCCCTGTTACTGGCCATCGCAGTCGGATTGATCAGCACGGCGGCCGGCTTTTTAACCGCAAAACAGTTGGCGGCCCATCCCCGGCGATCATTGTGGCTGACGCTGGCTTATTTTCCGTATGCTTTTTCGCCAGTTATTTATGCGCATTGCCTCAAGTTCTTTTTCAATGTTTCCAACCTCTCCGGCGCTTTTTCAGGGGTGTTGCTGGCGCAGTTTATTTTGACCTATCCATTTGCTATTTTGTTGTTTTTTAATCACTTCGATCCGGCCATTAAGGCGATGGAAGACCTGACCTACACATTGGGCGGATCGGCACGTGCCGCATTTTGGCGGGTGTTGGTACCCATCTCGCGCCCGGCTTTACTGATCTGTTTTTTTCAAACTTTTCTAATATCCTGGTTCGAATATGGGCTTACTGCGGTGATAGGGCTGGGGCAGGTGCGCACACTTACCATTGCGGTGTATCAATATATTGGCGAGGCAAATCATTATGTGGCCGCATTGGCAAGTTGTTTAATTTCATTGCCACCTTTGCTATTGTTGTGGCTGAATCAGCGGTTTTTATTAGCGCCAGGGCATGGAAATCTTGCGTAAGGCCGACTTCCTGAAATGTGATTTAATGCAAAAAATGTTAGATATCCACCATCTCCGTAAATCCTTCGGCACTACCACGGTATTGCACGACATCACCTTTACCCTGGAAGCCCACCAGACGCTCGCCGTATTAGGGCGTTCCGGGTGCGGCAAAACGACGTTGCTGAAAATCATCGCCGGGCTGCTCGATGGCGAAGGAGCGATCCATTTGCATGGCGCAGATATTACCAATCAGTCGCCCCAACAGCGCGGCGTAGTTTATTTATACCAGGAAGCCTTGTTGTTCCCACACCTGGATGTGTTTGAAAATATCGCCTTTGGCTTGCGGCTGCGCCGGGAATCTGCCGCGAACGTCCGCGAACGGACCGGGCAAATGCTGGAGAATCTGGATCTTACCGCCCATATTCACAAAATGCCGACAGAACTTTCCGGCGGACAAAAACAACGGGTAGCGTTTGGGCGGGCACTGATCATTCAGCCCAAACTACTGCTGCTCGACGAACCCTTTGGCGCGCTGGATGTTGAAACAAGGACTAATATGCAGGGTGTTTTCAAACGGATCGCGGCGGCACAAGGCATCACGGCTATTTTTGTCACCCACGATCTGAAAGAAGCGGTATTGATGGGGGATCGATTGGGTTACATGCACAACGGGCAACTGGAAATTTACCCAAACCAGGCGGCGTTCGTGCAAGATGAACGCACCGGCATGCAGCAGGAAATCGTTTTCTGGAAAAATATCGTATAGTTATCTCGAACGGCAGAAAATTCGATCCGCACCTCGTGCATCGCCGTATTTCAAACCAATGCTAATCATCAACAATGAATTTTAACCACTGCGAATCATTATACTGGGTCTTTACCCAACTTTGCAATGATAAATGCGACCACTGCTACAACCTTTCCGGTCCGCAGGGTGCTCGTATTTCAGAAGAAGAGTGTCTGCAAATTATCGAAAATATGCCCGATAGCATCGAGCGGATTATCTTATCGGGGGGCGAACCATTGGCCGATAAAAAACTGCTCTACACGATTCTCGATCGTATTGCGGAGAAATACCAGGGCCATACGCAAGTGATGTTGCAGACCAACGGTGATTTGCTGAACGGCGAAATTCTGGATAATCTGATCGCTAAAGGCGTAAGTCGCTTCGATATTGCCAGTATCGACCGGTATCACAAACATGCCGGTGACCGCCTCATGATTCTGGCCGATTTGTTCGAATCGCGGGGCGTGAATGGCGATGACCACGACCCACTTATTGAGAAAGATACCTTTTTAATGAAAAAACACCGGCTCTCCTGGGGGTACTGGGGGGCTACCGACGATATGTGGCTTGGTGGTAACTGGGCACGCGGCCGGGCCGTGGAGAAAGACATCTGGTTGCGCGACCCGAACCATAACTTTTGTAAAGTGCTGAGTGGTGGCATCGGCTTTTTAAGCGGTGCCGAAGGGATTCCGCAGGAAATTTCCATCCAACTGTGGCGTATCAATCCCTGCTGTCCTGGCACTGCCAAGGCTATGGGCGATGCTCGCAAAGAAAAGGTGGCGGATGTATTAGCCCGGGTAGCGAAAAGTCCAGTTTTTCAAAAAATAAATGCGGGCGATCCACTCGGTATGGGTGAATCAGTGGGCATCAGTCGTGAATTTGCCGAAGCCCGCAACCAGGACTTACAGAATATCTGTCGCTGGTGCGATGAGTTTTTTGAGCAGTATTTCGATATGGATACCCTGCAATCAAAGTTCCAAATTACTGCAGCAGCCGACAAAAATGAACCGGCAATTGCCCTTCCGATTGACTAATTTCCATGCAAAAACTGATTTTTGTCTACAACGCCGATGGTGGTTTTTTCAATGTCGCTGCCGATATGGCGCATAAAATTTTTTCGCCGGCTACGTACCCTTGCAGCCTGTGCGATCTGACCTACGGTATTTTTAAAATTCGTCCTGAATGGGAGGCTTTTGTGCAAAATTCGCCGGTGCCGTTTGAATTTTTACACAAGGAAGAATTTTACGCACAATACCCTGCACTGCGTAAAACGACCTTGCCAGTGATCCTGCAATGGGATGGTCAACATTTATCTGCGTTTATTCCCACCATACAACTTAATAGTTTTGAAACTATTAACGCTCTAAAAGCCGCTATTATAGCCCAGTTAGACGGCGGGCCGATCGCCGCGTAATTTTCGGATTATTCCATAGATCAGCAGTCCTGAAAGCGCGCCAATTGCCCAGATCGAAACAAATTCAATCGTGCGAATATTTTCGGTGCCTTGCAGCCGGGCATAATTGCCAATGGAGAGCGACAGTAAAATTGCAATAATAGGAAGTCTTCTGTTTTCCATGTCGGTTTGACTTTGTTGAATCAGCAAGGTAATTCTTTTGCCCTCAAAGGGGCTTTTTTATGCCAAAAACAGTTGTATTGAAAAATTTTTTGAAAAAAGTTTTATCTAAAACCAACATTTTCCAGACCTTTGAGTTTTATCTAAAACTAAGCGCAGTATGCCATTGGATTATTGCATCAATTTTCACATCCGTACGCTTTCGCGTATCCTTACAGCGACCTATAACCGGGCATATGCAGCGGAGAAAGTTACCATCTCACAGGCGGGTGTTTTGATGTATGTGTTTATGGAGCCGGGTATCAAGATGAAAGAATTTGGCGAGCGCCACCACATCAACAAATCTTCCGTTTCGCTGGAAGTTAAATTGATGGTGCAATCCGGCTGGCTGGAACCCGATACCAAAAACGGCCTCAAACTAACCGGCGAGGGGTATCTCAAAGCCAAGCGCGTCCATAAAATCTGGAAACAGGTCAATCAATCCGTTGCCGAACAATTGGGAGAAGAGGCCCTGGACGGTTTACAGGTTTTTTCCGATAAAGTGATTCATCAATTGTCAAAATAGCCATACGCATCGCATTATGCACAAGATAAAACAGCAATTTACCATTCTTGGCCTGCGGATTTATTTAAACACCCTGGCGTTGTTTAATAAAGAAAAAGCCGGTTTGATCGCGTTCAATATTTTCTGCACGCCGCGAAAAGGCCGTTTGCGGGAGCGGGATGCCCAATTTTTGAGCACCGCTACGCAGGAGAAGGACCTGTTTGTGAAAGATGTGAACATTCGTTGCTATCACTGGCAAGGCCCCGGCGATACGGTCTTATTGGTACATGGCTGGGAAAGTAACGCTGCGCGCTGGCAGCGGCTTATCAAGCAGTTGCTGGCCAGGGGTTTTAATGTTATTGCGCTTGATGGTCCCGGGCATGGGCAATCGGGTGGCCGGCAATTCAATGTGCCGCTTTATGCCAGCATGATGGAAGTCGTTGTGCGGCATTACCAGCCGCAGGCGATCGTTGGGCACTCGATTGGCGGATTTGCCAGCGTTTTTCTGTTAAGTCAGGGTCAATACCCTTCGGTGCAGCAGCTGGCGATCCTGGGTACTCCGGCAGAATTGTCTAAAATGGTGGCCGGTTACCAGCGGCTGGTCGGCTTGAGCAATCGTGTCGTAGCAGGACTAAAAGGTCTTTTTGAAAAGCGGTTCGGTTTTACCATGGCGCATTTCTCCGGCCCGACGTTGGCCCGTACCCTGTCGATTCCAGGCCTCATTATCCACGATTTGAACGATCAGACCGTCGCACACGCGGATGCGGAGTCGTATGCAGCCAACTGGCCCCAGGCACGGCTGATCAGTACGCGCAGTCAGGGACACCGCCTGAATGGCGATGGCGTGCCCGAAGCAGTCGTCAGTTTTTTGCTGCAAAAAGAAGCGGTCGCCTAAAATCTTACATTATCCTCCATGCGGGTAATCGCGGCTCCATCCGGCGATTAACGTCGGATGTATGCTATTTTTTTTCTTTTTTTGCCTTTTCACCGGATTAGATCGTTTTTTTGTCCTGAAAAAAACGCCCACATTTAAAACAAATCCATCTGTGAAAGGTATTATACTTGCCGGAGGCCTTGGCACCCGGCTTTATCCCCTCACCCTGGCAGTCAGCAAACAGCTCATGCCAGTATACGACAAACCGATGATTTATTACCCGCTTAGTACCCTTATGCTGGCGGGTATCCGGGATATCCTGATTATTTCGACGCCTTACGATCTGCCAAAGTTCGAGCAACTTTTTGGCGATGGCCACGAATTGGGCCTGAACTTCTCGTATGTGGAACAGCCCGATCCCAATGGGCTCGCCCAGGCGTTTGTGCTGGGGCGTGATTTTATCGGTAAAGATCCGGCAGCGTTGATCCTCGGCGACAATATTTTTTACGGTGCCGGTCTCGGCGAAATGGTGCGTTCGTGTGCTGAACCGGAAGGCGGAATTATTTTTGCGTATCAGGTAGCCGATCCGGAACGGTACGGCGTGGTAGCGTTTGATAAAGATTTCAAAGCCTTGAGCATTGCTGAAAAACCGGCGCAGCCCAAAAGTCATTTTGCGGTGCCCGGTCTCTATTTTTATGACAACACTGTGCTGGATGTTGCCCGAGATTTAAAACCAAGTCCGCGGGGCGAGTATGAAATTACCGATGTGAACCGGATTTACCTAGAGCAAGGCAAATTGCAAGTGCGCGTGATGGGACGTGGCTACGCCTGGCTGGATACCGGCACCCATAAAAGTCTGATGCAAGCCGGTCAGTTTATCGAAACAATTGAAGACCGGCAAGGGCTGAAAATTGGCTGTATTGAAGAAATAGCCTGGGAAATGGGCTTTATCGACGATGCCCAGTTGGAGCGGCTCGGCCAAAAATACATCAAGAGTGGTTATGGTGAATATTTGCTAAACCTGCTAAAATTCAGGTAGCGAGGCAACACTCCGGGAACAATAGCCGTATAGCCATAAGTAGTGGCACCGTTCCAGTCTACGTTCATCGACATAAATTTTTTCACAAAAACTACGACAAAATGAATCGTTTCCTTGCTGTTTTTGCACTCGTGCTGGTTGCCAGCATGTTTGGCTGCAAAAAAGATTCCGCCGCCGCCTACGATTGCACCGGCACAACACCTACCTACACTGCTGATGTCAAGGCTATTTTCGATGCGTCCTGCGCTACCTCCGGTTGCCATGATTCCGTAACGAAAGAGCAAGGCTACGATTTATCCAGTTATGCCGGTGCCAAAAGTGCGGTTACTAATAGCTCGGATGCCTTGCTGGGTTCTATTCAACACAAAAGCGGGTATAAAGCCATGCCCCAAGGCGGCAGTAAATTAGCCGATGATAAAATTAAAAAGATTTTCTGCTGGGTAGAAAATGGAGCAGTCCAGTAAAAACAAAGCGGCATTCAATGACTGCTTTGTTATTGATGCTTTTTAAACAAAAATCCCTGTTCCAGGTCGAAAATATCGACTTAAAACAGGGATTTTTGTTTAAAAATTACTGTTCGGCAGCATAAGCGGCAGCGCCGATAATACCGGCGTTGTTCAATAACTTAGCCGGAACGACCCGGGCTTTCGTTTGCAATTGCGTTTTATATTGCTCGTAAAATTTGCTTTCTCCGCCGCCTAAAATAAATAAGTCGGGTGAGAAGAGACGCTCCAGATGCAGCAGGTATTCATTAAAACGATCTGCCCATTCCTTGCGGCTGATTTTCAGCCGTTCGCGCGCTCCGGAAGAGCAATACTGCTCCACCGGTTTATTATTTTTCCACAATAAGTGGCCAAGTTCAGTATTCGGCACCAGTACGCCGTTGTAGAAAAGCGCAGTTCCCAGACCTGTGCCGATGGTAATCAATAACACCAGCCCCTCTTCGTGTTTGCCGATCCCGTGCCGCATTTCGGCCACACCGGCAGCATCCGCGTCGTTGGTGGCAAAAACTTTACAACCAGTCGCTTCACTGAATACCTTTTCAATATTGGTCCCGATCCACGCTTGGTCAATATTTGCTGCGGAAAGGGCTACACCATTTTTTACAATGGATGGAAAGCCTACGCCTACCGTGCCTTTATAGTTGAAAAAATCGACCATTTCAGCAAAAGCAGCAGCCATCGCGTCGGGCGTGGAAGGTTGGGGCGTAGGCACGCGAAAACGCTCGCCGTGCAACTTGCCTTTATGGAGGTCAACTAAGGCCCCTTTGATGCCAGATGCACCTACGTCAATGCCGAGAATGGCGGACATATATAATTGATTTGGTGAATGTTATTCAGAAAAGTACCAACGAAGATGCCTATGGGTAATGGTGGTTATATTCGTCGGATTTGGTACGAAAACTACTCTTCCAGCAGCACATCGTCCAATACTTCATCATCGCCAGTTTCGCTGGTAAGGGCGCGTTGTTTGCGTCTTTCCAATGAATCGGCCCGCATATCGACGTATTCGCCGCGATTGCGCACGATATCGGCCGCAAGATAGAGTGCTTTGATAAAGGAAGACTCATCGGCCTCCCCTTTCCCGGCAATATCGTACGCCGTACCATGATCGGGTGAAGTCCGTACTGCCGCTAGCCCTGCGGTATAATTTACACCCGAACCAAACGAAAGCACCTTGAACGGCACCAATCCCTGATCGTGATACATGGCCAGGATGCCGTCATATTTGTGGTATTGTCCCGAACCGAAAAAGCCATCCGCCGGGAATGGCCCGAACGCCAGCACGCCTTTCGCTTTGGCTTCTTCAATCGCTACCCGTACGATTTTATCATCTTCATCACCGATTGCGCCTTCATCGCCGGCGTGCGGATTTAGTCCTAACACCGCAAGGGTCGGCCGCGCCACATCAAAGTCGATGCGCAGCGTTTCCGCCATGATGAGAATTTTACGCAATACTTTTTCCTTGGTGATCGCCGCCGCTACTTCGCGAATGGGCAAGTGATTGGTTACTACACCGACCCGCAGCGAATCGGATACCATCAACATCAGCGAATCTTTCGCCTTGAATTCACTGGTAATGTATTCGGTATGGCCAATAAACGGAAAACCAGCCATTTGCATGGCTTTTTTGTTGATCGGAGCGGTTACCAATGCGTTTATCTCGCCGCTTTTAAGGTCTTTGACCGCCCGTTCCAGGGCGATAAAGGCGCATTTTCCACCCACATCATTGGGTTTCCCCAGGGTAATATTCACATTGTCGGGCCAGCAGTTGATGATATTGATACGGCCGGCCTCGGCTTCTGCGGGCGTATTGACCGAGTGAAACTGGATATTATCCTGTGTAATAATATTCTTGTGATAGGCCACCACTTTGGTACTGCTGTAAATGACCATGCGATAGGTCGGTGCAACCTGTTTTATAGCGAGTGCCTTGAGTACGACCTCCAGGCCGATCCCGTTAATATCCCCGCAAGAAATACCTATTATTATGTTGCTCATGTCACTTGTTTCTTTAAAAAGTCATACATCAGGCGAACACCGACGCCAGTTCCTTCTTTGGTGCGGTATCCGTTGGCGTTGCGAAGATAGGCAGGCCCGGCAATATCCAGGTGCAACCAGGGATAATCACCGGCGAAATGTTCTAAAAACTTGCCTGCGGTGATCATTCCGGCATTGGACGAACCCAGATTTTTTAGGTCCGCAATGTTGCTTTTCAACTCCTCGCCATATTCTTTCCACAGCGGCAATTCTACCAGGCGCTCGTACGTGGCCCAGCCGCTTTCTTCCAGGTCTTTTTTCACGGTCTCCCCGGCGGTGCCCATATAACAGATGGTTTGGGTACCCAGTGCACGCACGGCTGCTCCGGTAAGTGTGGCAAAATCGATGACCAGTTGCGGATCGTATTTTTTAGCGTAATGCAGCGCGTCGGCCAGAATCAGGCGACCTTCCGCATCGGTATTCATTACTTCTACTGTCGTGCCGGAATACATGGTAATAATGTCCCCTGGTGCCATGGCGTGCGCGCCGATGAGGTTGTCGGTAACGGGGATCAATCCGATAATATGCAACGGCAATTGATTGTCGGCGGCTACTGCCAACGTGCCGATAACCGTCGCGGCTCCCCCCATATCGCACTTCATATAGTCCATGCCTTCGGTCGGTTTTAGACTGAGGCCGCCTGTATCATACACTACCCCTTTACCGATCAAAATGATCGGCCGTTCATTTTGTGCATTGGCCGGTTTCCATTCCAAAATGCAGAATTGCGGCGGTATTTCACTGGCTTTATTGACGGCCAAAAGACCACCCATTTTCAGGGTTTCGATTTTTTCCTTGCCCAACACTTCTACCTCGAATCCGTATTGTCTGCCGGCTTCGATGGCCGCTTCGGCCAGGTGAATGGCGTTGAAATGCGATTGGGGCTCATTCACTAAATCGCGCGTCAGAAAGACGGTCTGCACCAGGCTGTTCAAAGCGATAACTGCTGCGTCATCAGCATCTTCAATGTAAATGGTGCGCAGAATTTTCTCTTTTTTCGCCGGCTTCGTAAAGTATTTCAAGAACTGGTAACTGCTCAAAGCCAAGCCTTCTGCAAATGCCAGGGCGCGATTAATAGCGCAAAAGTTGCGGATTAAAACCGTCTCGAACTTGTATTGCCGGAGTTCTCTTAACACTTCACTGCCTGCCAGGCGAGCGGCTTCGCGGGCGATGTGGGGGTCTTTTTCTGCTTTTAATATCCGGATAAAAACGCCGCCTTCAGCACGGGCAAAAAAGAATTGGAACACCTCCCGTTCGGCAGCCTCTTGTAGAAAAGCAGCCTCTGACGCGGTGAGTAATGACGT
>JBBRDQ010000130.1:0-14132 GCA_038203695.1 Chitinophagales bacterium | reverse complement strand
GAGTATGCACAGCGGAACAAAATGGTCAATACGACCAGTTTTACCTGGTATAAAGGGGATGATCGCCCATTTACCGACAATCAGCCCGGACCTGCAACCGACAATGAACGCGCAATAAACTACGGCAAAAGTTTCGCGCTCGAACTCAATGCGCGCTTCCGGTTCGGACAAACGTATAGTACTTATCCTGCCTTCCGGGTGTACGAAGGATCCGAATGGCCGGATCTGAATATCAAGGTACGCACCGCCATTCCGGGCGTACTGGGTAGCGATGCTGATTACGGGGTGGTACAAGTGCAATTGAAACAGGAAAACCTATCCTGGGGACTGGCCGGTTATTCCAACTGGAATATCAGCGGCGGTTATTTTTTCAATCGAAAAAATATACAGACGATGGATTACTACACGCCGTTGGGCAATTTAACCCTGTTTGGCCGGCCTGCGCAGTACGATCAGGGCTTTTTCCTGATGCCGTATTATGCGTATGCTACGAAAAAGAGTTTTGTGGAAGCGCATTGGCGCCATCATCTGCAAGGCTGGCTACTGGATAAAATACCCGTGGTGCGCAAATTGAACTGGAAAGAGGTGCTGGGTGCTTCCGTGTACTATGCCGATGGATTGCTAACCGACTCGCCCTACCCTGCCAAAGTACCTTATTGGGAAGTGGAAGTCGGTTTCGAAAATATCGGTTTCAAAGTACTGCGCCCATTCCGCATTGATGTGGCTGCCGGTTTTCTGGGGGACAAATACTATACCACGCGGCTGGTTTTGGGCATCGATTTGTAGATTGATTACCAGCTATTGCACGGAAAATGTCCTATTTCAAGGCTGATTACCTGGTTTGCAACCATAAACCTCCTCTTTTTTCATCGCCCGGGAATCATCAAAAATATTTACTGTTCTTTTACAAACGAAGCGTACCTTCGTCCAGTAGTATTTATTTTAATCCGGAAAAAGCAAGGTGCTTCCGAGCCTTTGCTTGGACGATCTACCACTTTTTAAATCTTATAATCTTTTGAAAATGAAAAGAATTATTACACAGGTAGCACTCTGCCTCGTTGCAGTGCTGTTTTCTCTCCAATCGGTTGTTGCCCAGTGTTACCAGTTAGGTGCCGCGACTGGCCAACTCTCCTCCATCGTAAAAACGACGATTGCTTTCTGCCCTACCGCCGCACAGGCCGGTCCGGTCTGCGACTGCCCAACGGGTTTTGTAGCCATTGGGTATGAAGGAACGGAAGGCAACGTATACGGCCCGATGGTACTCAGCAAATTCCAGTTGCGCTGCCGCCAGTTGAATGCAGACGGCACGCTGGGTGCCGGCGTAACGATCACCTGCACCAACGGCACCCATCCGGGTGCCACGAACGACGGCCCGGTAGACGCGGCTGCCGGTCAGGCACTGGTCGGTGCCGAAGTGCGGATCGGTTGTGCGATGGACGCGGTTATCGGCAAGTCTAAACCACTTTCTGAAATTCTGGCTGCATTGCCGAACTCGACTAGCAACACTATGCTGGGCATCGGTGGCCCGGGCGGTTCACCGGCAGCGCCCATGTTTGCACCGAATGGCAATGTATTTGTAGGGATGCAGACTTTTGTAGAGTCAGGCAACAATCCTGCCGGCTCGACAGGTATCGTTTCCGGCGTGGCCTGGCGCTACAAGTCGATCACGAACGTGGCCTGCGCTTCGGCGTGTGCCATCAGCGCGATCACGGTCAGCAATGTTTCTGCCTGCAATAACCTGGGTACACCTGGTCAGGGCGACGATACCTTTACGGCCAACGTAACAGTTACGTTCGCTACGCCACCGGCTACCGGGACTTTGAATCTGACCGGCGACGCTACATCTTCCATAGCAGTTGGTTCGCTGGGCGCAACATCGTACACCTTCACCGGTGTGACCATGAGCGCTGACGCTACGCCGATCAGTCTGACCGCTGCTTTTTCCGCTACGCCGGCCTGCACGCTGTCCAATAGCAATGCCGGTACAGCACCGGCATCCTGCTCGGTGGCCGCGCCAAGTTGCTCAATCAACAACATTACTACTTCTAATATCTCGGTCTGCAATAACAACGGCACCCCGTCGAATTCAACCGACGACTTTTTTACCGCCAACGTAACAGTTACGTTCGCCAACGCGCCTGCCATTGGTACGTTGAATCTGTCCGGTAGCGGTGCGGCTTCGGTAGCAGTTGGTTTGCTCGGTGCAACATCGTATACCTTCACCGGTGTGACGATGCCGACCAACGGTCAGCCGATCCAGTTTACTGCTGCGTTTTCTGCCAACGGTATCTGTTCGCTGAGCAACAACAATACCGGTACCGCTCCGGTTTCCTGCTCATTGGGTACGCCAACCGTTCCGGCCCTGTCGGAGTGGGGATTGATTCTATTTGGTCTGATCGTGTTCTCGTTGTCAGTCGTATTCGGCACACAACAGCAACAAGCGATGGCGATGGGTAATGCTGGCGGCAACATGGCTACGGCTCCCCGCAAAAGATTCCCCTTCGATCTGACCCTGTTTATGAAAGTACTGCCATTGGTTTACACCGCCTTTGTAGTCTTGTTTACCACGGCTATTATCTTTGGGTATGAACTGACCAATGCTGACATTCCATGCAGCCTGCTGGCCGGCGCAGTAATCGCCTATCTGGTCCAGTTTGTGCTGAAATCCGCCAAGAAGTAGTTATTGGGCCGGTTAACTGGTTCGGAGCAATCCTTTACCAATTATTTGGTGGCCCATCACCTTGATATAACGCGCAGTAACAGGCTCAACGGCTTGTTACTGCGCATTTGCTAATACTGCAATCATGTCGGATAAAAAACGAAAACAGCCCCCGAAAAAACAGGAAGTGCCCAAAGCCGCTGCTTTCAGTCTTACCCAGACCATTCGGTCGGCACTGAAAGACAAGCACCCCATCCTGCGATTTTTATTGGGATTTGTGGGCTGTATGGCCTTGTTTTACCTGATCTATTTTTCTTCTTTTTACCAGAACCAGATCGAAAAACCCATGCTGGTCACGCAAGCCAATATCGCCAATGGATTGCTGCATTTGTTTGGCTACAATACCAAAGTAATGGGCGCCGCGATTGGCAGCGACAACTTTTCGGTCGATATCCGGAACGGTTGCGACGGACTAGAAGCCATTGCCATCCTAGTCAGCGGCATCCTGATCTTTCCCGCTTCCCGCCGCCAAAAAGGCAGCGGTTTGTTATGGGGCGTCGGTATCCTGGTGGTACTCAACTTATTGCGTATTGCGGGATTGTACCTCGCCGGGGTATATTTCTCTAAACTGGTGTTTGATCTGCTGCATGTACAGGGCGGCTTCATCATCTTTACGCTGATCAGTGTGGTCATTCTGTTTACGTGGATGAACTGGGTAATGACGAAAAACACGCAACCGACCGCATGAAAACCCTGATCCGTTCCGCGCTCAAGTATTTTGCGCTATTTGTTGTGCTGTACGGCATACTAACTGCCATTGTCCTGATCCCGAAAGTGGGCCAGGTCTGCAACCAGTGGTACCGCAGCCCTACGCAACCGGTCCTCAGCTGGATGCTGCCCAAAGCCTACCTGCAAATCAAACCCGAGGGCGACAACTTTGAGACCCTGAATATTCAGTTTGCGTCCAGGGAGCAGGTAGACCGACAGATGACGGAAGCCAAGAAGACCGGACAACCGATGGCCAATATTGTCGGTGCCAACAATCTGGTCAATTTTCACAACCTGTTTCTCAGTTTTTTGCTGTTTTATGTAGTACTGGTGCTACTTTCGCCCATCTCCTGGAAAAGTAAACTCATTGACTTGGTCGCTGGTTCGCTCCTGTTTTATGCGTATACCGTGATCAAACTCTACCTGATACTCCTGATCTTCTTCAACGAAGGCGACAATCCTATTTATCAAACCGGCGCCACTGCGCTGCAAATCGCTAAAAACGTTCGTTTTTGTATGACCCTGGGCACCAGCGTCCTGATGGCGCTACTGATCTGGGCGGTGCTGGTGCTGAAAAGGAACAACTGGATGGGGCTACTGGGCGCGCGGACTGCTTTGTGAAACAAGGCACCAAAAAGCATAGCCCTTTATTTCAGACTATCTTATTTTCCACCACTCCCTTCCATCGCTCCCAGGCAGCGGTTTCCAGTTGGGCACGATCGTCGGGGTGCGCAATCGAGATCAGCAGTTGCGCACGTTCGCGCAGCGATTTCCCGTATAGGTTTACTGCACCATACTCGGTAACTACCCAGTGCACATGCGCCCGGGTAACGGTGACGCCGGCACCGACGCGCAGGGTCGGAGCAATCTTGGAAATGCCGGCTTTGGTGCGGGCAGTCATGGCGATGATCGGAAATCCACCCGGCGAGTGTGCAGCACCCAGAATAAAATCAGCCTGACCGCCCACGCCGGAGTACATGCGCTGACCGATGGAATCGGCACACACCTGTCCGGTGAGGTCTATTTCGATGGCGCTGTTGATGGCTACCACTTTGGGATTAAGGGCGATACGCTGCGGGTCATTGACCCAGTTCATTTCTTTCATCACCACCGACGCATTGTGGTTTACAAAATCGTACAGCCGTTGGGAACCGAATAAAAAAGACGAAACGGTGCATCCGGGTAACACGGCCTTGCAGCTGTTATCGACTGCGCCGGATTCGAGCAGCGGGATCAATCCGTCGGAAAACATTTCAGTATGCACGCCAAGATGGCGGTGATGGTGCAGACATTGCAGCACAGCATTGGGCAAGGCGCCGATGCCCAGTTGCAGCGTCGCACCATCCGGCACCAAGGCTGCGACTTGTGCCCCAACCGCCAGTTCGGCGGGACTGGCGGTTGGATAAGTAGTGATTGGCAGCGGTTCGGCATATTCGACCAGGAAATCGAGTTCATTGCGGTGGATCACACCGTCGCCATTGGTATACGGGAGGCAATCATTGACTTGGGCAATCACAATGCGCGCCGATTGCAGCGCCGCCAGCGATACATCGACCGACACGCCCAGCGATACATATCCGTGCGCATTGGGTCTGGAGACGCTGATCAAAGCGACATCCAGTGGAATAACACGTTCCCGAAATATACTTCCCAGTTCACTCAGCAGGACAGGGATGTAGTCGGCCCGGTTGTTCTGTACGGCTTCCCGCACGTTGCTCCCAATAAAAAACGAATGGTCGTGAAAAATATCCTGATAGGCCGGCGCTGCGTAGGCAGCCGTGCCTTCCGTATGAATATGGTACAATTTAACGTGCGCAAGCCGGTCTGCCTGCCCAATCATCTCCTGTATCAAGGCTTGCGGTGCAGCGGCTACACTGTGAATAAAAACATGATCGCCGGACTTAATGGACTGAAGCGCTTCGAGTGCGGATACGTTTCGGCTATATTTCATCGGTTTGCTTGAAAAACAGGACATCGTCCGTAGTAATTGTGTTTAAAATAATGGGACAAAAATAGCGGGCCAACCGCACTGGGCCGGTTGAGCAAGGTCAACCAGTCCCATGACCGTCATCATGTGTGCGCCCTCCCGGACAGCGCACTTTTGTGCTGTGGATTGAACATAAACTGGTATGGTACACTTACTTAAGTACTTGGCTGTAAGGATCCGACACAGTCTATGCCACGCTCCATGAATTTCACTTCGCACGCTAGCAACCTATTTTCAACCACATTAATGCTTTTAAAATGAGTCGATTACATAATAAAGTCGCGATTGTTACCGGTGCTGCCGGCGGCATGGGAGCGGCGATTGCCCGCTTGTTTGCCCACGAAGGCGCGCTGGTAATGGCCACCGATATCCAGTTTGACAAATTGAACGATTGGGTGCAGGAAAGCCGCCTGACCAGTTTGCGCATCGACTGTATGGCACACGACGTGACATCAGAAGCAGATTGGCAGGAAGTGATCGCCAAAACACTGCATCTATACGGCGAAATCGATATCCTCGTCAACAATGCCGGCGTATATCTGCCGCAGGAAACCACCGAAGCCACCTCCCTGAAACGTTGGAATCAGATCCTGTCGATCAACCTGACCAGCGCTTTTCTGGGGACCAAGGCCGCGTTGCCATCCTTGAAAAAATCGGGTAAAGGTTCGATTGTACACATTTCGTCGATCGCCGGCCTGGTGGGCGGCAATGGTGCTGCCTATTCTGCATCCAAAGCGGCCATGCGGATATTAAGTAAGGATCAGGCGGTTGAGTTTGCACCGTTTAATATCCGGGTCAATTCAATCCACCCCGGTGGTGTCCTGACCCCCATGACCGCACATCTTTTTCCGGCAGAAGCCGCCGAACGCGACGCCATGATGTCGGCTATGTGCCCCTTGGGTCGCATCGGCGAGGCTTCCGAGATCGCGTATGGCGCTTTGTTCCTGGCCTCCGATGAATCGTCTTATGTTACCGGAAGCGAATTGGTGATCGACGGCGGCATGACCGCACGTTAGACGGTTACGATGATTTACATAACCTTTGGCAAATTGTACGGTTGTATAAACCAGGGCACTTTGTCGTTTCACACCACAACATTTTCATTCAAACTTTAACCATCGAGATATTATGACAACTGAAAAAACAAAAAGAAAGCACCTGTCGGATCTGCACTTTGAGCACAAACTCTGGAAAATGGAATCCGATTTCTATGCAGGCGAATTGAATATCTATGAAAAATGGCTGGCGGAGATTGCCGCTAAAAACACTGGTGAAGAAGTGCTGAAACAAGTGGAGCACTTTCAAAATCAATTTATTATCCAACGCGATCAACTGGAATTGCTCAGCCATGAAGTGAAAATCCACGAACAATGGCTGTCTAATTATGCCGAAAACAATCCGGTTGCCATTGATCATAAGTCATTTGCGGATCATGCCGTAATGCGGGAGCATGCGGAAATATTTGTAAAAATATACACGGAATTGAAAGCGGAATTCAAGCGTTTTCTGGAGGAGTGGATGTAATCTGATTGCTTTTCACCGCTTTCCATACTTCGAACCATGCGACACTTACAAAACCGGTTAAGACACACCAGCCCAGATCGACGGCCGATAAGGGGCGCACGTGAAATAAACGGTTCAGCAACGGAACGTATAAAATTGCCACTAACAATACGGCCGAAATACCCAGGATAAACGGGAACATGCGGTTTTTATAAAACAGGGTGCGGTTCAGTGCATAATCGAACGAGCGGTTGGCCAGGGTCAGAAACAGATTGGCCGAGACCAGCGTGGTAAATACCATGGAGCGTACTGCTTCCTCCGATTTTCCTTGTCCGGCGGCGACGTGATAGATCCACAATACCCCGGCTGCAATGACTGCACCCTGTAAAAGGCTGACCATCAATTCCCGCCAGGAAAACAGCGAGGCAAAACGCGCACGCGGCGGTTTGCGCATCAGGTTCGGTTCGGATGGTTCGTTCTCGAAAGCGATGGCGGCAGTCGGATCCATGACCAGTTCCAGGAAAATCACATGTAGTGGCAGCAACATGTGCGGATAAGGCCATCCCAATAGGAGCGGCACTACTACTACCAGCACAATTGGCAGGTGGATTGAAATGATATAACGGATGGCTTTGCGCAGATTGGCATAAATACGCCGTCCCATGTGAATGGCGGTGACCATCGCTTGCAGGTTGTCGCGCAGCAGCACCAGCGAAGCCGCACTTTTAGCGATTTCAGTGCCCTTTTTGCCCATTGCCACGCCAATTTGTGCGGCTTTCAGCGCAGGACCGTCGTTTACCCCATCGCCCGACATGGCCACTGTCTCGCCATTGGCTTTCAGCGCATTTACCACCCGGAGTTTTGCCTCGGGAAACATGCGTGCAAAGACATTGACTTTTTGAACGGCCGCTCGTATTTCGGGTTCGGAGCAATCCATGATTTGTGCGCCGGTCATCGTTGTTTCCCAGTCGCGCAAGCCGGTGCGCTCGGCGATATTTTTAGCAGTCGCAGCATGGTCGCCGGTAATCATAATCACGCGCAAACCGGCGGTATAGAATTTTTTAAAAACAGCGGCGACGTTTTTCTTCGGTGGATCGTAAAATGCGACCAGCCCTTCAAACTGCCATTTAAATGCGTCCTGCTCATCTGGGAATCGTTCGCCGGCAAATGTCGCGCTGGCTACTCCCAGTACGCGATAACCCTGCGCCGCCATTGCTTCTGTTTTGGTCAAAATCTGTTTACGCAGCGCTGGAGCCGTCGCGGCGACCGTCAGGATGCGCTCTACCGCGCCTTTGCAGGCTATCGTGCGTGCGGCACCCTGTTTTTCCCAGACATGGGTCATCATCGGAGGGCGGCCGGCAAGCGGGTATTCTTTGACCAATTGAAAGCCGTCGCGCAGGGTAGCGGAAGCGGCCAGTTGACTTTCCAGGATGGCTTTTTCCATCGCATCGAACGGCTCCGGTTCGCTAGCCCAAAGCGCGTATTCCAGGGTTCTTTTTTGCCCTGAAAAGTCGGCTACTTCAGCCACGGACATTTTATTTCCGGTGATCGTGCCGGTTTTATCGAGGCAGATAACAGTGGCCGATCCAAGACTTTCGACGGTCATAGGTTGCTTGGCCAGGATACCGAATTTGATCATACGATAAGCCCCCAGTCCCATAAACGCGCTGAAAGCGACCGGGATTTCGGCTGGCAAAATCGCCATTGCCAGGGTGAGCGAGAAAAGCAGCGCTTTCCAGATATCTTGTTCTCCCCAGAAATTCAATCCAAATACCAGCAAAAAGGCTAAACCGCCCACAATACTCATTTGTCGCACAAACCGGCGGATCTGAATTTGCAGAGGGGTCGGTTCGGGATCGATCGACTCGATAGATTTGCCTAGTTTACCAAATTCGGTCTTTGCACCGGTAAAAGTGACCCGGAACGTTCCTTTGCCGGAAGCCACCGTAGTGCCCTGGAAAAGTTTATTTTCCGGATCATCCAATGTTTTATCAACGACCAGACTTTCACCCGTCAACACAGATTCATCTACCGCCAAATCATGTTGTTCGGTCAGGAGCCCGTCTGCCGGAATACGTTCGCCTTCCTCTATGGATACCACATCATCCGGCACCAGCGCTTCCGAAGAAAGTTCAATCCATTTACCATCCCGGAGTACCCGCACCTGTGCACGGGTATAACGCCGCAGTGCATCCAGCGCCCGCTCACTTTTGGCTTCCTGATATAACTGAATCCCTGCCACAAACAGGACCGATATGCCCATCATAATCGCCTCGGTAAAATCGCCGAGAAAAAAATACAACCCACAAGCGACCATGAGCAGCACAAACATTGGTTCCGTTACGATATTGCGGAGACTGTCGATAACGGGACTTCGGCGCGTTGCCTCGAGTTTATTGGGGCCAAAAACACGGTATTGGTGATTGGCCTGTGCGGTGGTCAAACCGGGTGTATTATGCTCCATGTGGGTTATCTTATCAATGCATCGTCTATCCAGATTTCATTTTCAGGCATGGCGACAGATTTAAAGTTACATATTTCGGCAATGTGTAGATTGCAAAGTTGCCCCCTTCCGCACAGGGTCGGCCATGACCGGCATCACGGTGGGCAGTGACGCTTATTTCCCTCGCCCCTGTAATAACACCAGTACCGTATAAAACATGATCTTGAAATCCAGCGCCAGCGACATATTCTCAATGTAAAGCAGGTCGAAACGCAGGCGTTGCAGCATTTCCTGCACATTGGAGGCGTAGCCATATTTCACCTGCCCCCACGATGTAATACCGGGACGTACTTTAAGCAAGTGGCGGTAATGCGGATTTTTCTCCAGGATCTGGTCGATAAAGTGCCGCCGTTCCGGGCGAGGGCCGACCAGCGACATATCACCACGCAGCACATTCCAGAAATTAGGCAATTCGTCGAGTCGCCATTTTCGCATGATGGCACCCCAGGGCGTACAACGCGGATCATTGTCCGTCGACAGTTGTGGCCCCATTGCTTCAGCATCCACATACATGGAGCGAAATTTGAAAATTGTGAACGGACGACCGTGCAGGCCCAACCGTTCCTGCGCAAAGAAAATCGGACCGGGTGAAGACAAGCGCACTTTAATATAGATGAACAACAACAATGGCGACAACACGAGCAAGGCCAGTGTACTGACTGCCAGATCGATCCCCCGTTTGATGACTCGTTGCCACTTGGGCATCAGTTCCTGGCGTATTTCGATCAGCACAGCGCCAAATACATGGTTCATTTTTACCGTGCCGAGCAGAATATCGTACATGTCTGGAATGATGCGCACCAGAATCTGCTCACCAAAATCAAAGAGCACATTCAGAATGTCGCGCAGTTGGTTGTGTTCGGAAGTTTCGATGGCAATAATAACTTCTTCGACGTTGTGGCTGCGGATAATCCCGGCCAGATCGTCCACCGAACCCATTCTCGGCAAGTACACGTCCAGTTGCTGGTCGCTGCCGCCATTGGTATCGACATACCCGATAAATTTATTACCCAGGCCTTTTTTGCGGCCGCGAATTTCTTCATAGAGTTCCAGCGCACTCTGGTTGCCGCCTACCAGTATTGTGTTAAACGTCACAATACCTGCCTTGAGCCGGCGACTGGCACGGGTCAGAATGATCATCCGGGCGGTAGCGGTCAGCAGATAATGCAATCCGAATAATACCAGGAAAGAGCGGTAATACGTCCGGTAATCGGTCACCACATCATCCAGAATCAGGCTAAAAAACAGGAAAACGACCCCTAAAAACGATAAAAAGAAGGTGCTGGCCAACGTATTTAACCGGGAGAGCCGGTAAATATCCAAATAATGATCAAAAATGGCATAGAGTAACACCCAGCCTAGCGGAATGATAAAAATGCCGAGATAGAAATTAGGATCGCCAAAAGTTTCGATGATCAGCGGCTGTCCTTCACTGGATTTGCGGTACAGAAAGAACAGGGCCCAGGCCAGGGTGGCCATGCCAAAATCGGCAATGCTGTAAAACAGGGTGTCGCGTTTGCGAAGTTGACGGGACAAAATTTATACGGGTAAAACGATTAATAATGAATCAACCGGATATTATCCAGCAGCACTTTTCCGGTGGACTGGGTTGTTTTACCGGTAGCATCAACGGGCAAAAGTACCTGAAAAAACAGGCGGTAATTTTCCTCGGGATTCTGTTCCAGAAATGAAGTCAGATTCAGGTAAGTTTTATTCCAGCCTTGTGATGCATTAAACTGAAAAACCGGCAGGTTTACTTCCGGTGCTGACCCTGATTTGCCCAACAGCCAGACGGAGAATCGCACATTCGCGTTGTAATGCAACTCCAGCCACGTCTGATACCCGCCAGCATTAGGTAATACGACCGCTTCGGTCGCAATCTCCATGCGTTGGTGTACCGTATCGACGCTGAGTTGAAGTGATCGCTGTGAATAGGCACCGTCGGTCGTCAACACAAAACCGGTGGTATTATCATTATCCCGGTTTTCGAATACAATACTGCCCTGATCCAGATTACTCTGCGTACTCGACCACGCAAAGACCGCATCGGGATCATAGACGGTAGCAGGCTGTACCTGTGTCTTCTCACCGGCCACCAGGGTTACGCTTTTTTCAAAACGGGTCAGCATCGGGTAGATATTGGGCGTGCTGTTAATGCCGTTTTCTTTCACGCCGGGGAACACCAGTACATCGGCGGTCCCTTCCGCCAGCACTGGCACGTCGGCCGGTAAAGTATAAGCCCCCAGGTATTCGCCGTTGACATACACCCAGCCTTCCGTGATTTTTTGCCAGGCGGCCCCCCCTGGGGCATCGACCGTAAACGGATCAACATGCACATACGCCGGTATTTGTTCCGGATCGTCTTTACAGGAAACGACGCCTAAAGCGCTCGTAATTGCCAGTAGGAAAAGTAGTTTTTGCATACGTTCAAATGCTTGCGTAGAACTTATTTTGCCCGCATGTACACCTCAATCGGCACGCCTTTAAAGTCGTAATGTTTGCGCAACTGGTTCTCCAGAAAAGAGACGTACGATTCGCGCACATAGTTAGGGTTGTTGACAAAAAAAGCAAACGACGGGTAATGCGTGGGCAGTTGGGTGATGTATTTGAATTTAGGGAAACGCCCTTTGATGGAAGGAGGCGGCGTACCCTCGATAATTGGTAGCATTAAATCATTCAACTCGGCCGTTTTGATGCGGCGGGTACGATTTTCATACACTTCCATGGCCGCTTCCACCGTCTGGAAAATGCGCTGTTTGTCCAGCACAGATATAAACAGCACCGGCACATCATTGAATGGAGCCAACTTGGCTTTGATCGCCGCTTCAAAATCGCGGGCAGTATTGGTTTCTTTTTTGATCAAGTCCCATTTATTGACCAGAATCACGATGCCTTTGTGGTGTTTTTGCGCCAGTCGCAGAATATTCAGGTCCTGTGATTCCAGGCCCTGGGTAGCCTCGATCATCATCAGACACACATCAGAATCTTCTACGGCGCGAATGGCGCGCATTACAGAATAAAACTCCAGGTCTTCTTCGACCTTGGTCTTTTTACGGATCCCGGCAGTATCGACCAGTACAAATTCTTTCCCAAACTTATTATAGGTGGAGTGGATCGGATCGCGGGTGGTGCCAGCGATGGCGGTGACGATATTGCGGTCTTCGCCCAGCAGCGCGTTCACCAGCGAGGATTTGCCAACGTTCGGGCGACCGATAATGGCGAATTTCGGGAGTGGCGTCTCCAGCGGCACCTGATTTTCGATATGTTCGACCACGGCGTCCAACAGATCGCCCGTGCCGCTGCCGCTGATCGAGGCAATAAAAAAAGTATTTTCAAAGCCCAGGCCCCAGAATTCATTGCCTTCCATCAGACTTTTATGCGTGTCGACCTTATTGACGACCAGATAGACGGGTTTATCGCTCCGGCGCAAGCGCTTGGCAATGTCTTCATCCAGGTCAGTGATGCCGGTTTGTGCATCCACCATAAAAATAATAACGGCCGCTTCGTCGATGGCCACGCGAACCTGATCGCGGATAGCCGACTCGAATACGTCGGAAGAACCATGTACGAATCCGCCCGTATCTACGACCGTAAAACGCTTACCGTTCCATTCGCAAAAGCCGTACTTCCGATCCCGCGTAACGCCCGAAAAGTCATCGGTGATCGCGGCTTCGTGGTGCCCCACCAAACGATTGTAAAGGGTTGATTTTCCCACGTTCGGGCGACCCACTATTGCAACTATATTTCCCATTTTTTTGCCGGTTGAGGTATACGGGGTAAGAATGCTGTATTTTTGTCCGAATCAAAACCGCTGCAAAAGTACGCATTTAGCGGCCATTCCACGAAACAGAAGACCCAATGTCAAAAATCATTTACCGCGACCCGAGTGTCACGATTTTTCAGAGCGCTCTTTTTCAGACCAATTCAACGGTTGTGCGGACGCCCGATTGCGTGTTAGTCGTCGATCCGGCCTGGCTGCCCGAAGAAGTGCTCGAGATCCGCAATTATGTCGAATCCATCCGGGGTGAGCGCCCGATTTTCCTCATTTTCACCCATTCCGACTACGATCACATCCTCGGTTACGGTGCCTTTGAAGCCGAACGGGTGTTCGTGAGCAAGGCGATGGAGAACAATCCGGACAAAGCGCGCCGGATCGAACAAGTGCTGGATTTTGACGATAAATTTTACGTCCAACGCCCCTACCCGATCGAATATCCGGTCGGTAATTTTGTCGTTTTTCGCGACGGCGTACAGTTCAAACACGGCAGTACCAAACTTACCTTTTACCTGACGCCCGGCCATACCGCCGACAGTATGATGGTAATTGTCTGGCAACTGGGGCTTTGTATTGCCGGCGATTACTTGTCCGATGTGGAATTTCCCTTTATTGAATACAGCAGTATCGCTTATGAAGCAACCCTGGAAAAACTATTGCTGATCCACGACCGCAACTGGTTTACCCGCCTGATCCCCGGCCACGGCGACCCGGCATTGACCATCGACGCATGGCTGCACCGCCGCATTGAAAGCCTGGCTTATATTTATGCCTTGCGGGAAAGTATTGCCACCAATGTTCCTTTCGATGATAGTTCGCTGTGGAGTCGGTACCATTTTCCCCGTTTACAGCAGACTTTTCACGAAGCGAACGTAGCCCTTATGACCCGTGAATACGCCGCCGGCCTGTGGCAATGGGACCCGGAGTTGACTTTCGA
>JBBRDQ010000129.1:0-14265 GCA_038203695.1 Chitinophagales bacterium | reverse complement strand
CCAGAAACCCTGTTCCAGATAGGTGTCGATTTTGCTGGTAAAATTGTCCATCCCCTGGGTAATGCCGGACACCAGGGTATTGAAAAACTTTTTCGGTGCCGCCAGAATGCCGTCGATCGCATTGGAGATCCGGTCGATAATGGACATCAACAAAGCGCCCAGTCGGCGAATCGCCTGCGCGACATCGCCAATAAAACTGATCGCATCGGCGATCCAGGAACTACCCAGTTCTTCGTTGATCTTGTCGAATTCTTCCTGTAGTTTGCCTACCTGCTCTACGTATTGATCGGACAAGGTGTCGATCAATTCATCCTCTCTCGCTTCCACGGTCGATTCCAGTTCGGTAAATTTATCCCCTACTTCCGTCAGCAGATCGGCGGCAAAAGTCTGTTCATCCGCGCTGAGCGTTTTTTTATAATTCTCCAGATCTGTTCTGCCTTGCTGGATGCGGGCCAGTGCAGCGTTCAATTCGCGCTCCACCAGGACGGCGATTCCGTCCAGCGTAATGTCCATCCGGTCGAGGAAATGCTGTTTTTCTTCCCGGAATATATGCGCTACGCCGTCGGACAATCCTATCGCTTCGGCAATTTTATCATCGAAGGTGAAATATCCGTAGTAATCGTCCAGCCGACCGTTCACGCTCATGCGGAATAACATATTGGCCACCATCACTTCGGCGTTGAACTTGATCTCTACCGATTTGGTTAGATTTTCGAGGATGAGATTGACGTCCGTCTCGGCGCTGGTGTAAATCCCATTGATCGTATCCTTGATTTCGCGCTGCCTTTTCTCGGTGTCGGTTTCTTTGACTTTTTGTCCGCCATGCACACCGGTTACAGCGTCATTTTTCGCGGTTGCCAGCCCTTTCAGCCCTTTTCCGGTCGTTTTATCCGACTGTTGTTCGGCCTGTTGCAGTGCCTGGGTCTCCTGTACGCGGTACCGGGCCGGTGCGGCGGCGATTTCCCGCTGGGCATCCTGTTTCTTTTGCAGCGCCTGTTCGAATTGCGGTTCCTCCGATTCGGCCAGTTGTTGTTCGGTGATGTTTTCATCCACTAGTCGCTGATCGAGGTGATCGCTTTCTTTTTGCAGGGAGATTTCGGGATCGGTGCGCGGCTTGGGAATCGCGAGCCCGGGTGGCACGTTTCCAGGTTTATCCGCCGGTTTCGGAGCGGGTACGGGCACTTCCGTTTTACTGACTTGTCCGGCGGGAACCGGCGCTACCGTGGTTGTTTCCAGCGGTCCGGTGACTTTCTTTTTTTCTTCCCCTACCGTCGTGCTGAATTCCTCCTTGGCTTCGTCCAGTTTGCCACTGCCAGAGAAAGCCTTGGCTTCATCTTCGGTTTTAGGTAGTTTTTCCTCGATTTTGGCTTTTAATTTTGCCTTAAAACCGACCGCGTCGAATTTTACATGCGGTTGGGCGGCGGCTTCGAGTTGGGCAGTTTTTTGTTCCACCCCGGATTGCTCCTTTTGTTCACCTGCTTCCAACGCAGCAGCGCCCTGCATCTCGGCTTGCTTTTTCTCCGCCGGTTCATGCGTTTTCTGCTTACGCCCATCGCTGTGGACCTGCTTTTTGGCTTCCTGGAATGCCGGGTCTTCTTTCGGCGTAGCCGGCGCTCTGGGTATCGCTGCCGGAGCGCTTTCCGCTGCCGGGGCTTCCGTCCCAGCCTCGGCCGGGGCACCATTGGCCGGACCTGCAACCGGGATCTCAGTCCCCATTTCTGATGCCAGGATTTCCGGTGGTTCGGGTGTAGCGACGCTTTCGACCGCAACTGCGGGTGTTATAGGTTGTGCTGGCGGTGCCTGGGTTTCGTTGTCTCCGGATTGCAGGTCGGCCGTACTGCTACCCTGCTGAATCGTATGGGTAAGTTCGTGGGCCAGCAGGGTTTTGCCCTCCGTGGTGGCGGGATTGTATTTGCCTTCGTTGAAATAAATATCGTTGCCGTGGGTAAAGGCTTGCGCATTCAATTCTGTATTCATCGTCACGGCGGCCGCACCGGTGTGGATGCGCACCCGACTAAAATCCGCGCCAAAAGCGAAGCCCATGCGTTGTTTGAGCTCCGGTGAAAGTGCCGCACCGTAGCCTTTGGTGTCATGCAGCATTGTTTCCACGGAGTGCGGCAAGGGCGTGACCCGATCACTGGTTCTTTTGGTCTGGACCGGTGCTGCCTGTTCCTTGCGCTGTACTTTCGACGCATCCTTTTCGGGTTCTTTTTCCAAACCCGCTTTATCCTGCATGGGGGTTTGTGCTTTGCGTTGCACTACCGCTTGCTCGTCCATCTCATCTTCATCGCCCTCTTCTTTCCGCTGGATCAATGGCGTTATGTTTGGTGCCAATGGCTGGCGTTGTAATTTGTCTTTTTCCCGCCAATCTGCCCTTTCGACCGCTGGTTTGGGCGCTTCGGTCCGCCGTACCACCTGATCGGCCATACGATCGGCCTCTTTTTCAAACTTGTCGCCGGGTGCGCTTACTTTCAACTTCGCCTGGACCGTTGTGGGCGCAAAGAAGCCTTCTTCTCCCTGTTTGGAGAAAAAAAGCTTTTCCTGCACCGTTGCCGGTGTGGTGGTTGCACTGCTTTTTTCGGCGGTTGATTTCATGTTGTGCGATCGGGCGGTGTGTGTGTCGGGTCTGATCGGGCGGTGCCCGTGTGTCTGATCGGGCAGTGCCCGTGTGTCTGATCGGGCGGTGCCCGATTTTAGTGATTGCGCCCCGTTGGGGCTGGTGGGGTTTTTAGATGGGAACTAGCCACTATGAACGTTGCTTGGTGCTGGCCAAATTCATTATTCGTTACTTCAGTATTCACTTTTCATTATCCAGTCCATTCGGTCACCAGCAAATCTTCCATCCATGGTAATTTTATCATGCTCATTCCCCAGGGCAACTGGCCGAGTAAAATATCTTGGGCTTTTTGCTCGACGCTCAACAACCAGCGATCACCTTCGTGGACCAGTTTCCCATCGCGCTGCAAAAAACCTTCGCGCAAACCCTGTGCGGATGTGTTGCCCAGTGCGCCCCAATGTTCGATTACTGTTTCCAGCAAATGTTCTATCTCCTTTTGTTCGGCTTCGGTCAGAATTGCAGTGGTCGGAAACGGCTCGTCGAGCGCAATACCACACAATAACTTCGGCAGTATTAATTCCCATTCGGCCGCTTGGGTTTGGCCGGAGGCCGCAAAATGCAGGGCGAATACTGCCCGAAACGGGTCCGTGATCTGTTTGCCGTCCCGCCAGTGCAGCGCGTCAAAAAGACCGGCAATGAACGGATGCAGCAATACCAGGCCAGCCTGTTGCACATACATTCCTTCCGGATTGACCGCTTTGTCCGGCGGCGTCTCCAAGGTTTGCAATGCAGGTAATTTATCCAGCGCATGGACGGATACTGCTGCTTTTTTGTTTTGAAAAAGGGCTATCACAGCATCCGGGTGTGCGTACATTTTTGCCCAGAAAAGGCTTTGTATGGCCACGTTCTGTTGGCGTATAAAACGCTGCATACGTTTTCTGACAGGCTCCGGAGGACTCACCCGCTGCGCCGTTAAAATACGCCAGGGCATTGCAGCCGAAAACTGGCGCAGCAATCGCTGCAAAACAGTCTTATGCGCCAGCAAATCCATCAATTGCACCGCAAACGACCCATGTTGTGCCAGTGCTTCGCTAAAGCGGTATTCCAGCTCAGCCAGCGTTATTCCCGCCGGTGCAAACCAAGGCAGATAACCGTGTTGCAAAAAATACAGCACGATCTCCGCGTCGGTTTGCGAAGCAGCCAGGATTTCAGCCCGGTTAAGGGCTGTTTGCTGCGTCGCTGCGGTTATGTGCGTCGTTAGTTGCTGCGTTAGTTTTTGTTCCAGTTGCTGATTAATGGTCTGTTCCAACAAAGCAATATCGCTGCATTCCAGGGTGATATCCAGCCGATCCAGTCGAATCGTGCGGTCCGGCAGATCCACACTTTCCAGGGCGCGTTCGATCGCACGCGCCACCACTCCATGAGCCAGGCGACTGACCTGTTCGCTCAACTGGAAGTGGTTTCCACCCCTGGCCGACAGCGCAACTTCGATGGTCTGCCGTCGGATAATATGCCTGGAATCTGCCATTATTTCAAGTCATTAATCGTTAACCATTAACCGTTAATCAGTAGAAACTCATTGCTTCTTTTTCGGCGCAGCCGGCGTCTTTTTCACCTTTTCCGTGGACGTAGTTTTACCCCGGATAATGCCGCCGGGCGGCGTACCGTCCTGCGTCACACTTACTTTGATCGTGTTGGTGGCTGCGCAGGTGTTTTCGGAAACCAGAATAGCCGAAATTTGATACGAACCGGTGGTCGGGAATTTGGTCTGGCCAATCGGCCCCGTAGCGACCGAATCCTGGCCCGAGGAGAACTCCCAGTACACCTGGTCCGCAGTGCCAGGCGTTGGTGATATCTCCGTTTGCACCACCAGTCCGCTTTGTTTCAACACCTTAATGTCGAACGCAATCGGTTTTTTGCACAGCGATTCCGGTGGCGTGTTCGGGTTGCAATAATCGCGACGGATACAATCGAAAGCCGGCAGATCGGCGTTGCCAAACGGTTTTTCATTGGCCGTCACCTGCACTTTGGTGCCTTGTTGTGTATACGTAGTAACACGCATGAAATTTTGATTGAACGGCGTCCGGTATTGTACCCGCACGGTAATTTCAAATTGCTGACATTCGTAGTGTTCGATGCGTAAAACAGCCAGTCCAACCGAGGTATCCAGCGGGCTGTAACTCCATTGCATTACGCCGAATGGTTGGTCCGGGAAGGTATCGCTCAGCACTTTCCGGATAAATTCGTTGGCATTCGGCATCTTCGACAGCCAGGTGGCGTGGAATTGGGAAGCTGAGCTTATGTTAGTCGGTGGCTTCAGAATCTCACTCAATTTAGCCAATTCCGTCTTGGTGAACGTGCGCGTTTTCGGATTGCCGGCCGCATCGGTGTCGCCGCTGACAATAAATCCTTCGACGGCCAGTCGTATTTCCAGGTATGGACTGTTGTCGTTGGGCGGCGGCTGCATCCAGAGCAGGTAGCCGCACTCGAGGGTATTGCCTTTGCACGGCAGATTACACGGCGATGCACAGGTAAACGCCTCGATTTTAACCGCAATTTCACAATCATTGCTGCTGTCTTTGACCAGCACCGTCCCCGACTGTCCGCTTGGGAAACTGACTACCTGCGTACTTTGTCCGGTCGGCAACGCTGCGCCATCCACAAAATAAGGGGCCAAACCACCGGTTATATTCAAAATCGTACGGTATTCGGTGCCGTCTGCATTACAGGGCGGTTCGGGCGAAGTCAGCGTAACTTCCAGTACCGGCCGCAGGACGATTGTGCGCGGCGCGGAAAGGGTCTGGGTGGCATCGCGGATCAGTAACTGACCCTGGTGCGGTGCCGGAATGGGTCCGGCCGGCAAGTCCGTCCAGGTCTGTCCGCCGTCGGTGGAATACTGGTAAGGTGCTGTTCCGCCCTGCGGCGTGACAATGATATTGCCGGTCAGTAAAGGCGCGCCGGTGGGCGCTTTCGATTCGACGGTGCAACCTTGCTGTACCCAGGTAAAGGTGGGGGGTATTTTAGGCAGCACAAATTGCACCGGTGCGCAATCCGAACAGCAAATATAGGGCAGGTAAAAATCGGCGATGACTTCGCCGGGAAATAATTCCGTGAAACGATTCAGCGGATTGCTCGTCTCGTCCACATTGGTTACATCGATCAATAAGAACGTTTTATCATCCAGCACCAACCGCTGTACGGTAGGAAAACCCGGAATAACGACCCGTAAAGTAGCCGGCAACTGCGCTAAAATAAGGGTGAAATTACCTGCGATATCCGTCACTGCACCGAATGTTTTGCCCGCCACCTGAATGGTAGCCCCAACGAGCGGATCGCCGTCTGCCACCACGCGACCGTTGATAATAAAACGGCCGATTTGCGTTTTGGTCGTACCCGGCACCTGGTCGTCGCCGTGGTAAACGAGAATAAACGTACCGCCCAGCGGCACCCCGGCTTTATGCTGAATACCTGGATTTTTCTGGGTATAGGCCGACAACAACAGTAAGTCGCGCAGGTGCTGTACCCGGCGCAGGAACTCCTCGTGTACGGAGTGGATCGGATCGAGTTTACAGATCACCAGGATCTGATCCAGTTGATCCAGCAGATCCTCGATGCGGATGTATTGCGGCAGGGTAATACTGCTATTGGTAGCGGTATTGTTGAAAATATTGCGGATAACGGTGTCGTATAAACGCACCAGTATTTCCAGATCGCTGTATTTATTCTCCAGATCGGCGTAGTCGAGCAGGTTCAGATCTTCATCCAGCGACAGCGAAACCTGTTCCAGGTAGTAAATAAAGGCCAGGAACAGCACCGAATCGCTGGGCACCTGATTTTGCAACAGCAATACCAGCAACGACGAGATGCCCGTCAGTGGATTGGGTGCCAGCGGATCGAGATTGGGGTACGCCATAGCATTCAGCGCGGCGAGGTTCTGCTCGTACACTTCGCCGACCGTGCCCGTCAGGTAGCGGAAATTGGGGGAACATTGCTGTAACAGCGCCATTTGCGGCACTTTTTTTACGCCGGCGCCCGGCAGCGGCTGACCTTTGTCGTCTTTGATCGGCAGGTTGTAGAAGTACATTACCGACTCGCACAAATTACACCGCAATTCTTCACGCAAAGCATCATAGAGCGTTTCCAGGTCTTGAAAATGACAGCCCTCGAGGTCTTCCGGCAATGGAATATTTTTGCTGTTGCGACCCGTTTTAAGGGCAATGATCTCGATGGGCAGGCGGTTCTCCTGCTTTTGGGCAATCAATTCCTGCAAAACGGCGGTAAACGATTGGCCCATGTGCCCTTCGATGCGCATGAAATTGTTCGGCTCGAAATCATAGCGCAACGGATTCAGCACGAAATCATCAGTGTTGTTCCAGGCCGGTGCGCGGTAACCCAGGTTGTACCGCTCTTTCCCTTGCCGCGACTTGCGGTAATCCCAGTATCTGTACAACGGATCGGGTGCGTAGTGGTACGGGATGGCTTTTTCGGAAAGTGGAAAAGAGCCCAGTTTGCTCGGCGTGATCTTGATTTCCACCAACCGGTTGCCGGCCGGTCCCTGTGCCGAAACCAACGGCGGCAATTCCAGTTTATTCACCAGCGTAGTCAGGCGGTCGAACAGCAACAGCAGGTTGTTGTAGGTGCCCTGAAAGCGCGAAAACAACGGCGAAGGCACAAAATAATGCCGGTACGCCGCATCGATCTCGCCGGGAATGCCCTTGCCCAGCATCAGGTGACGCGGAAACAAACGACTGTCGGAGCAACATAAACCGATGACCTCCAGGCCAATATCCCGGAATTCATTGTAAGCCTGGATCAGGATATCGAGGTGGTCGTAATAATACTGGTACCACAGATACTTATTTTGACTTTCAATAAAACCGTTGTGCAGATACGCCCAGTCAAACGGCAAAGTCGAGAACGGATCGGCGGAATACGAACCCTGCAGCAGCGGTTTGAAGGCAGTGTACGCCGCGCTGAACGCCTGGGCCACCTGATCCAGAAACGGCTTGTTGAGGATATGCTGGTAGTTGTCGAAAATATCGGCGGTGTTGACCAGACCTGTAGCGGCTACGTTGAAACGACGCAGGCGCAATTCGGGCAAATTCAGGCGCGCAGCAGCCGAAGCCGCCAGATCGAGATACATTTCCCCGGGTACGCCCAGATCGCGGACGCGCTGCTGCATTTCGTCCATATCGCGTTTGCGCACCAGCAACGGGCGCACGGTAGCGACAATCGTTTTGCCTTTATCATCGCAGGAATTAGGCGTGCAGTTCTTATTTTCCGACGCCAGACATTCCAGAAAGAGCACGATAATCTTTTCATCTTCTTCGCCCGGCGGCACATTTTGCCCCTTCAGAAAACCGAGCGTCAGTGCGTTGGCAGCCGGATCATTGTTGTGGTCCAGCGTCATTTCCCACAGCGGAAACTGCACCAGCGGGGTGGCGGCATTGTTGTCCGCATCATCCATAAACGTCTCATACCGAATCTCTTCCGGCAACGTATACGGTTTATAGTATTGCAGTTCGCCTGGATCGTCCCACACGATCAGGAACCCTTCGGAAGTGACGCCGCACCCCCTGGAAATGCGGATATTCGTACCATTGGCAGCAATAGTGGGGACCAGGCCGCACACAATACCGATACCGATCAGGTTGGTGCGGGTAAGCCGTTCCTGCTCGTCCAGGTAGGCAAACAACTGGTTGAGGTGCTCATTGGAAAGGACCTGATTGGCCTCGAAAGACGGATATGAAGTATTGACCGGTAGCATAAGGGCAATGGCGTTTTTACATTGATCCAAGAATGGTATTATTCAGTCTGACAGGGTTGTCATCGCTGCCGTCGTCACAATCGTGCAACGTAGCAGCAGGGTATACGCTCGATAAGCGGGTATAAATGCGAATCAGAACCTGTAGGCGATACGATACTTCCAGCCATTGCGCATATTTTGGCAGCAGTAAATCGCGCAAAGCCGTCCAGAAAGTCAGTTGGTCGGGCAAGCCGGAAGTTTTACAAAAAGCCGGATCGTACTGACGAATCAGGGCGATGTCTTCCAGGAATTTCTTCCAGACAACGGTTTCAATCTGTGTAATCACCACAGCATCAAGCGGATCGACGGCGGCATCTACCATTTCCTCGACCCATTCGCGGAACCGGTTGCCAAAGTACCCCAGCAGCAATTCGGAGCAGGTGCAGTGATCGGCCGGTTTGGCTGGTTTGCCTTTGACCGGTGGGGCAAATTTGCTGAGCAGTACTTCCACCTGCCGGTGCAGCAGATTGGTGGCTTGCTGCCATTCGAAGGGCGCATTGACGGTGAGCCAGGCACACCACGCGTCTTCAAACAGACTGAACTGGCGGCAGTGCCCATCATCCGGCGGGCATTTGCACTGGTTGCCCAGTTCTTCCAGTTCCTCTGGCGTATACTCCTCTTTACATTTGGCATCGCTGACCCAGCAGATTTTGGGGAGCAAATGCGCAGGCGTTTCCTTGCGAATGGTATTGTCGGCAAAACGCCGCAAGTCAATGTCGTAATTGAACGGTGCCAGATCGCCCTGCACTACGTAGGTCAGCAAGAAGGAATATGGATCTTCCTCCCCGCACAAGTGGCAGTCGGACGACAGACAAACCGGCATCACCGCGTCGCCCCAGAATTTGGGCCGCAACAGTAGGTTCTCTACGATGTACAACCGTTCTTTTTCTAAGATTTCCGCCGTAAATGCGATCACATCGGCGACCAAAGCACCCGTTTCTACCCGAGCAATCGTATTGCCTTGCTCGTCCAGCAGGTAATCTACGCCCAGCACATTGGTGTAACGTGTAATGTCGACGCTGTTGGCAATCACATCTTCGATCAATAACCAGGCAGCCTCTTCGGCTTCTGCGCCGGCCAGTTTTATAATGGGCTGAAAACTGTGCAGCAAAACTTGGCCCGTATCGCGGTGGATCAGCACAAATTCCGCGCTGAACTGCTGCTGCCCGACCGAAACCGTCACCGAAAAATAACTGCGCAACATCTCCATGCCCAGCAGACGGCTGATGCGCTCGGCCAGACCGGCGCGATTGCGCGGATCACACACGCGGTCCTGATCGCGGTAATTAAAAGCCCGCGCCCGTTTGGAACTCACCCGGGGGTAATCGCGCAGAAACCGGGCTTTGTCGCGGATCAATTTGTCGGGCGCGAATGGAATGCGATCGGCATTGCTATACAACATCAGCGCATAATCGCGGAATTGCTCGCCAAAACGCGCCAGCAGATGGTCCAAAAAGCGATTGCGCCGGTCGTAAAAGACTTCCTGCGGCTCCACCAGTGCATTCAGGTTGGCCTGCGTAGCCACACCCGTCAGCAGGTCGGGCAATTGCGCAATTTCCAAGGGCGATGCCGCCGGATCGAAATAATGGGTGAAATACGTGTGCAAGGAGGTTTCATCGGTGGAGAACAATTCGCCCGTATGCGCCAGTTGTTCGAGCATATTGGCAACCAACTGCTCGTACACCATCAGGTATCCTTTCATCTGGTGCGCCTGGGCTTTGCGAAGCGGCGTGACCTCGTCGGCCAAACCGTGTGGGCCAATGCCATACGTCAGCGGAAATTCATGTTGCACTGGCTGGTAATCGCTCAAATCGCGCCATTGTCCGGCTGGCACCGGATAGTCATTTTCGGCCGTTGGTATCTTCGGCCGTTCGCGTTCGCCGCGCAATTGCGCCAGAATCGCCCGTGCTTCTTCCATCCGCGGCAAAAACGGCAGGTCGTTTTTATAAAACAGCAACCGTGAAGCCTCGATATACAAGCGTGGAATGCTGCGCGGACTGACATTGATCGTCCAGCGCTCTTCCGGCAGGATCGGGTTGCCTTCGCGATCGTACCGCGTGAGCCGCAGGTCTTTGACCGCGATCACACCGGGAATATCCATCAGGCGGTTGAGCAGGTCGGAGACGTGGATCACCGAGCGCAATTGCGAGGCTTCCATTTCTTCGGTTTTGATAAAACCGTTCTCCAGGGCCGGCCCTTCAAAAATAGCATCGGTGGCCATGCCTTCTGCTTCCAGTTCGCGGAGGGTATAAAACCGCACCGGCGGATTAAAATACAGTTCTATTTCATTGTATACATTCGCCAGTACCCATTCGACATCGGCCTCAGGCGCGACTTCTACATCGGCACAAACGGCTACATCTTCGACCAATACCCCCTCGATCCGGCAAAAATCTTCGCATAAATTGCGGTAGCCATGCAGGGCAAAAGTGGCTGCTTCGGCGGCGATGCGCACTTGCTGCAATTTACGCTGGTAGCGGTCTGCGATACTGCCTTTATCAAAAGCGGCTAGCACATTATTGACCAGATCAGCGACAATGACGGCCCGTTTGATACCGTCTTTGGGTGAAAAGAAGCGGATAGTTGCGGCAGTCAGATGGATAGTTTCTTCAATTGCGGCTATATTTTCTTGAAACTTAACCGTGAAATCGGCAAAAAACAGGTTGCGCCAGCCTTGTACGAAAGACGCTTCGTCGACGGGTTCAACCAGCACACGGTCGCGCGAAAACCGCGTAATCGTCAGATCGGTAAGAAAAGCCTCGCCGCCGGTAAATCGCTTGAAAACCTCTGGTTGCATCGCCTCCCAATCCGGGAAACGGATTTCAACAGTCAGCGGCGCGATGACTGTTCCTACCTGATAGTTGACGGTATGCAGTATTTTCCGGTCGTTCAGATCGCCGAGTTCGGGGTCTTCATCCAGTTCCAGCAACACGTCGTACAAGCCGTGTGCAAAAACGGGATGTTCATGCGGTTGCTGTTTGCGTTCATTGCGCAGCGGTGGTTGCAAGCGCCACAAGGGTGCAAAAAACAAGGCGCTTTCCTTACATTCGGCATATAAGGTCAGTTCGCAGGCGCAATTTTTACACAACAGCCAGCCGTTGCGGATACCTGGCATATCGACCAGTACTTTTCTAAAATCAGTGACCGTCAACGCACTATTGGTCAGGATACGGCGCGCGGTGAACAAGGCCTGTTTCAGTCCGATAAATCCGTTGGCTTCGGTCAGAATGTCGGCAATATCGAATCCGGTGCGGTAGCCGGCTTCACTCAAGGTGTAACACAGCGCCTCCAGAATTGTAATGCCCGGGTCATGGGCATTATAATCCGTCCATTGGGCGCTACCAAGTTCCTCGATATGCGCCAAGCCCTGCTCCCGGAGCAGGTAGTAATCCTCGGCCAAAGGCAGCTGCGGATTCTTTTGTATGACTACATCATTTTCGTTCATCTTGGCTTAGCGTAGTAGAGATTAGTTGTCCGGTGAATCTTTTGGGTCGGCGAGTGGCAGCCGGAGCGGCACAACCGCAATCTTCGGCGGCATTGAGCGCCGACACTTCGGGTAGGACCGTGATATCGTGCTGGTCGGCCGATATGAGGATGGAACATAGTTTGGTCGGCTCCACCACTTCCTGGTCAGGTTTGGGCGGCTCGGTCAGGTGGATGAGCCGGAAATTTTCGATATAGTCTACGTAGGGACGCTCTTCCACAAAATTGATCAGCACCGATTTGTAGATTTTTCCGCCGAAACCGATCTCCTCCCCATTCTCAAAAGCCCAGGGTGACAGGAAGCGGACGATCTCATCGCTCAATAATTTCTGGTAAAAAGTCTCGTCGTAGCCGGGGAAAAATTTCACGTCGAAATAGGCTTTGACCGGTTCGAAGATGGGATTTTTTACGTGTAATTTGGCAAAACAAGTCGTGTAACGTTTCAGGAAAGCCTCGATATTTTCCAGATCGCCGAGACTGGTATAAGGGCGTAAAGGGTTGACGGCGTTCTTGTTGCGCAGATTTGAAAGGATAATCAGCGTCACGTGGCCGGGCGCGAGTTCGCGGTAGATCGCTTGTCCGTTCACTTGCTCGAAGCGCAGGTGATTCAGGCATTTTACCTTGTGGATATTCGGAAATTCTTCGAGGATTATATGCTCGTAATCCCACTGGGTAATAGCGCGGTGTTTATGGCGCAGCCGCTCACTGACGCGGGTAAAGAAATGGGAACCCGTTTCAGCCGGACGGCCACCAAATGTAGCATAGGGCTGCTCGGTTTTTTTGACAGCGCTGTCCGATTCCTGCAATTTACTAATGGTGCTGGCCGGTAGCGGCAAGGCATTGAGGGCCGGATCGTTGTTGTTGTCGCTCAAAATCGCCCGTGTGCCCTGCGCATGTACGCCCACAATACGGCAAACGGCATCGACCGCGGTCTCTACGGAAATACGAATCCAGTGTAAACCGCTGGTCAATATCGTATTCTCATTACTCGCATCACGCGGTACCGCAAACCGGATCAGGCCCGATTGCAACAATCCTTTCGTACCGTCGGCCACGGCATCCTTGGTAAAGGCGACCCAGTGGTTATTTTTAAGATATGCCCATTTCACGTGATTTTCCGGCTTTTCCACTAAAGGATCCGCGCTGCCTTCGGCCACCTGGATCAGCAGCGAAAGGGTCTGCGGCGGCAACAGGTCTTTCACGCCGATATACCATTCTCCACCGTCGTTGCCGATCAGATTTTCAGTGCCGGTATTGTATTGCGGAACGACAAAAGGCAGTAACGCAGTTGCGCCCGAACCCGGCACAATTAATTCAAAACCAAAAGGTTGCAGGTGAAATAACCGGCCGCGCTGGCTGTTATAAGCCGCCGTTCCAGCCAGTGGAATGATCGAGGTTGCATCGTAATTGAGCGACAGGGAGAGCAGCTGCGGATCATAGAGCCGTGCGGGAATCGTTCCACCATCTCGGGAATATCTTGCCAGTGCATTCGGATAGACGGAATGCCCCCAATCGCCCGTGAGTTCAAATTTGGCAAACCCTGCCACATCGCCATTCGCAAAAAAAGTATTCGGGGTAAAATCAGGGGCTATCTGATTCGTGGTGCTAACGGAAAAAGAGGGATTCGTAGTAGCGCCCGCCAATGCGATGAATTCATTCGTACTTTCCGGTACCCATGCACCGGCCTGTAATTTCGAAAAAGCGGTGTACGGATGGGTGGAAGGCGGTGTATGTTCATGGAAAAAGTCCGCATAGTTTTGGTACGATTCCTTCCAGATAGCCGTCAATGTTACATTGGAAATCTTCTGAAAAACCTCTTTATCGCCCAGGAAAAACACGGATTTGTTCGACGGTGCCGGACCAAATGGGTGGAACGGTTTGCCGCCGTCCAGTGGACCGGTACTGCCGGATAGGGCCATGGTTTTTTTACCAACCACCGCCACTTTTATTTCCAGGGAGGTGGCGCCTAAGCGTTTGATTTTTTCATATTCGTAGGCGGTTCCGGGCGTGTTGGGCAGCAGGCATTTCAACACCGGAAAAGTCGTCTGATAGGCACCGCCGTGCACTTTAGCGCTGTACGGAACGATGGCCGGATCAGCGCCGGAAAGATTGATTATCAACTGGTTGCTGGCATTTACAGTAACTACTGTTTCCTGCCAACCTTTTTCCGTGGTCAGTAAGGTGCGAAAGCGCACGCCACTCAACGCACCGCCGGAAATGCCTTTTATGGTCAGCGTAATCGTGCGTTCCGCCTCCGTGAGGTACAAATAATTGGACGCTACCGCGAAGCCGATTTCCGCACCGGGAATGTCGATGCGCCATTTTTTACTGAGGGCGGTTTTGTTTCCGAAAGGATGCCATTGTCCGTCAGTGCTGGTCAGTTTTTCACCCAGCCCATCGGCAGAATTAGCGATCGGTG
>JBBRDQ010000128.1:0-14342 GCA_038203695.1 Chitinophagales bacterium | reverse complement strand
GGTATCGAAACGATTACGCAGTCGCCAAAGTCCGTCGATGGCCGCGTCGGAATGGCGGAAATTGTAAAAACCATTCAGTTCATTGCGCCATTCCCGCAGCGAATTATCGAGGTGCGGATAGGAATGAAAACTCATGCAGTCGAAATAAGCGCCGCCTTTGTTGGGGTATTTATCTGACACGATGCCCTGGTCCGGATTATCCGTGTAACGACAAATACCATCCAGGTAACTCGGCCAGCCCAATCCGCCGACCGCTACATACGCATTCGAATCGACTGATTTGATCACTTCATAGGCAATGCGCAGCAAGCGGATGTAGGTAAAAAAAGGTGCTTTGAGTTTGGTTTCGCAGGGTTGGGGCGCATTTTCCCACCAATTGCCCGGCATACCGGGTGTTTTCCAGGCATTGCCATTGTCGGCGTCGGGTTCGTTCCATACTTCCCAGATACGGATCAATCCTTTATAAGTCGTGGCGGCTTTCCAGACGTACAGCGCGTAGGTGTTTGCATCATTGACTGGCGTTCCGTTAGCGCCATCGTCCCAGATCGGCTCGTACAAACCTTTAAACGATTCACTGCGCTGGCCGGGACAATAGAAAGTTGCTTCCCGGTTGCGTTCGCCGGGAAATCCAATAAATGCAGTTATGTCGCGCAGGCCAATATGATGGTAATATTGAAAGGCATCCTTGCGCACCTCGTAACCCCATTGATCCAGAAAATGCTCAAAAAGCGCGGGGCGAATCGTCGTCACCCCAAAACCGGGCTCCTTGCCATCGGGCGTACCGTGGGCCAGCGCAGCCAGTGCTGTATCGGTATAATTGGGCGGAAAATAGCCCAGGTTGACGCCATATCCAAAAGGCGCATTGTAAGGTGGCACCGCATCATCAGCCGTAGTTGGAGGCTGCGAACAGGCGATGAACGGCAGTAACAGCAACAGCATTCCAAGCCTTTGGCGCATAAGCAGTCAGTTGTTGTTTAGCAGGTTGTTCGAGGACTATTTGGGTTCGACAATTCCTTTTAGTGTCACCGTAGTTTCACCGGGAAAGGTATTCCCGCTCACATAGATAATTTTTTGCTGGTTGTTGTGTTTGCCCTCGGTATTGAATTTAGCCGAAATAACACTCGTGCCACCAGGCTGGATCATCTCTTTCGGCCATTCAGGAATGGTGCATCCGCAGGAAGAGCGCGCGCCAGTGATCCACAACGGAATTTTGCCGGTATTGGTAAATTTAAAATCGTGCTCGACGATCGCACCTTCTTTTACCGTACCAAAATCATATTCCTTTTCCTCGTACACGATCTTTGCTACATTGACCGTATCAGCCGGTACCTCGTCGGCGGTAGCCGGATTGCGGATAAGGTTGGCATTGGGGCCGCCGCCATCGCGGATTTCCTGTACGCCCGAGTCGTTTTTGCAGGCCGTCCAGCCCAGTATACAAAGCAGTAAAATGATGATTTTGCTAGGCATGATCGTTGTTTTTGCGTGAAAAATAGAATGTGGTGCAGGGCTGCTGGTATAAACAACACCGCTGACGTAAATTTGTGCAAAGTTATGAAAACACATATTTTTCTCGTCGGTTTTATGGGCAGTGGCAAAACCCATTGGGGGCGTCTGTTAGCAGCGCATCTGCACGTGCCTTTTATGGATCTGGACACTGCCATCGAGCAAGGTGAATGCCAATCGGTGGGCGTTTTATTTGCCGAAAAAGGCGAACCGGTATTCCGCGAAATGGAACGCGATTATTTGCATCGGCTGGTGAAACTGTCGCCCGGCATCATCGCTACCGGCGGTGGTGCGCCCTGTTTTTTTGATAACCTGGAATTCATGAAAAGCACCGGACGGGTTATTTACCTGCAAACGCCGGCGGTTGTTTTAGCCCGGCATTTAGCCGGAGGGCGTGCTGCCCGTCCGCTCCTCGCGAGCCTGGAGGACGATGAACTGATCGGTTTCATTGAAAATCTGCTGGCCCAACGGGCAATTTTTTATGAGCAGGCGCAGGTGATTTTGCCGTATGCGGACGTAACGGAAGCGGTGTTTTTAGCGAGACTAGTAGATGTAGTGACATAAAATCTACTTCATTTCCAGCTTGCCCGCTTCATTTTCCACCAGCCGTCCTTCATCCAGTAAATACCCGATCACCTGTGTCACCAGATCGTGGCGTTTCTGGGCAAACGCAGACAGCACTTCGGCGACCGCGAGTGGCTCTGCGCGCAGCACATCCCTGATTTTGCGTTCCAGTGCTTCAAACACTTCGGTACTGAGATCGCTTTTATTCCGTCCGGTACATACGTCACAGATGCCACAGGCGCGACTGTCGGGTTCACCAAAATAAGCGAGTAACTGACGACTGCGGCAGCGGCGTAGCTCCGCGTAGCGAATCGCCTGATCGACCCGTTCATAAGCCCGTTGTTTGCGAAAATTGAATTTGACCAGATCAATCGTCAAGTTTTCAGCCGCTACGCGTTCGCGGGTATAGACTAGTTGCGGTTTATCTTTCAGCGGCAGATACTGCAAAATGCCATCCTTTTCTGCCGTTTCCAGCACTTGACGCACTACTTCGACCGGACGATTGGCGTATTTGGCCATCGTGAATTCGCTGATATCTGTGAAATGCTGGTGAATACCCGGATAAGCCCGCATGAGCACTTTCAGTACCGGATCGGCCGTGCGGTTGCGCAATTGGTAGTCGTATAAATCCTCCCGCGTAGCCGTTACGTACACGCGGGAAGGCGTCGCGGTGGCATCGGTCACCGCAATCCAGCCCTCCTGTTCGAGCAGCCGCAGTGCAATATGCGTAGGCCCCTGATCCAGTTTATACGTAGCGCAAAAATAAGGCAGGTCGAAATCGAAACTTTCCCCCAACCCCGCCCCGATCGCAATTTGCGTAAGGCTACCCAGTGCTTTATATATCTGGCGCAATTGCTCGACCGGTGGATAAGCCATCTCCAGTTGGGAGCGCAGGGCCGCACCGTCGGCCGGACTATATAGCAGCACGGAATACGCTTTGAGGCCGTCGCGCCCGCCGCGCCCGGCTTCCTGAAAATAGGCTTCCAGGCTATCGGGCAAATGTAAATGCACCACAATGCGCACGTCCGGCTTGTCGATCCCCATGCCGAAAGCGTTGGTGCAGACGATAATGCGCGTTTTGCCGGCAATCCAGGCCTCCTGTTTTGTACTGCGCTCTTCCGAAGTCAGCCCGGCGTGGTAGAAATCGGCGTTGAACTTGTTTTGCGTCAAAAAATGGGCGACGTCTTTGGTCTCCCCCCGGCTGCGTACGTATACGATGCCAGTCCCGGGTACATTGCGGAGTATATCGAGCAATTTTTCGCGCTTGCGGTCTTCGTACAGTATCGAATAGGAAAGATTACTGCGCACGAAACTTTGGCGAAAAATGAGTTTCTGGCGAAACTCCAGGCGTTCCTGAATATCTTCCAGTACATCGGTGGTAGCAGTCGCGGTCAATGCCAGGACAGGCACGGTGGGAATAAGCAGACGCAGGTCGGCAATTTGCAGGTAAGGCGGGCGGAAATCATAGCCCCATTGGCTGATACAGTGCGCTTCGTCTACTGCCAGCAGATTCACGTTCATACGCGGAATGCGGGCGCGCGCTATGTCGGTCTGCAGGCGTTCGGGGCTGAGATAGAGCAGTTTGTACGCGCCATTGCAGGCATTTTCAAAAATGATATCGATCTCGCGCGGACGCATGCCGGAGTAAATGGCGGCAGCCGGAATACCGCGTTGGTGCAAGTTGTGCACCTGGTCCTTCATCAATGCTATCAGGGGAGATACGACCAGACAAATTCCTTCCCGACACAGCGCGGGTACCTGAAAACAAATGGATTTACCCCCTCCGGTAGGCAGTAGTGCAAGCGCATCACGCCCATCCAAAACGGCCTGGATAATATCTTCCTGCAAGGGCCGGAAAGCGGAATAACCCCAGTATTGTTGCAGTATGTCGAGCGGAGGAGTCAAGCGAGGGTTATTTTAAGGACAAATGTAGCAAAAAAACCGCATTAAAAAAGCCCTTACAAATCGTTGATTTGCAAGGGCTTGTAAAGCGGAGGAAGAGAGATTCGAACTCCCGGCACCTTTCAGTGCGACGGTTTTCAAGACCGCTCCATTAAACCACTCTGGCATTCCTCCGGCTGGTTTAGCGGCGCAAAAGTAAAGATTTTGCGCAGTTTTGGAAACCAGAGATCATTTTTTTTCAAATAAACTGTACCGCTGATTACTCCGTCGGCATCAGCAAAGTGGTGGGCACCTCATCTTTGGCGTCGATAAACTGGAAAAAAGTATCCAGGTAATAGGTCATATTCAGCGAAGTCGTGCGCGATACATACTTGGATTTACAAATATCGTAGATATCTTTTTTAGCGGCTTTGATAATCTGCGTGCCTTTTTTCAGGGCATCCGGTTTGATTCCGTTCGACATCAGGAAGCGGTCGCGGACCGTTTTGAGACCACTTTCAGATGATGGCGTCGCATAGGGAGCGCTCACAAAACCGGAAAAATCAAAATCGTAGGGCACAACCAGTACTTTACCGCTTTCCGGCGAACGGATCAACCGTACGTTGCGCTGCATGGCGATTTCCCAGTCGGTATTGCCGATCATGAATTCAAACATCACGACCAGACCCGCCTGGTTTTGCATAATACTATCGGGATCAATGCCATATTGATCTACCGCAGTACCTTTCAGACGGGCTGTAATTTCTTCTTCATCTTCCACCAGAATCGCATACATCGTTTTCTTAGACTTCTCCACGTGTGAATCGCGAATGGTTAATTTTATAAGTCTTGCGCGTACACTGGCAGGTGTTATTTTCTCAAACATACGATACGCCAAATATTCTTTCACAATGAGTTCATCCCCCTCGGCATTGTCAACGGTAGGCAAGGTTATCTTGATCTCGTTGAGCGTATCCAAGCCGTCCGCTACGAGTCCTTTTTTCTTAAATTTTATTTTTAAGGGCGGGATTTCCGATACCTTTCTGCGGTATTTACCCCGTGGTTTTGCCTCTATTTGATACACTTTGCCATCTTCAGTGGTCAGTGTACCCGGCATGTAGTCGTTCTTTTTTTTATTGGCGACCAGCGTAGTCATGTCAATCTCAAGCGTCATTTTCGCACACTCGATCTGCGAAAGATGCTCAAAAATGGACTGACGCGGAGGGGATGCCTGCGCACTGATGAGATCTGGAATTTGGAACAAAATGATTCCAGTAAGTATATATCGAGCAAAAAGTTTCAACGTTAGCATAAGACCAGAATTTAATTCTGAATAAAAAAATGTTTTTACTGATTTGAGACAGTTTATGATGCAAGTTACTAAAAAACCAATTATAAGACAATTAAATTCTGTTAAATGTTCAAAAATTAACCTCAAACAGAATTTTCATAAACATTGCCTCAATAACGGGTTAAAATGGAAAACTATTGTTAGAAATTGAATGCGGGTATGTTTTCCCATAGACGGTTATAAATGCCCAAAGGTTGCAAAATCCTGACAATTTGACCTTATGCCGCTGCCCACAAAGATTTTGTTTGCTACTTTTGTGCAGAATTTCAAAAGAAAACCGTGCAAACCAATTTTGCTGTCAACTTCTTTACTTCATTTTGTCCCTTGTTATGAAAAGATTTTTTTTCCTGTGCGCCTGTTGCATGACATTCGCCAGTAATACGCAAGCCCAGCAAGTGCCCGATCAGTGCGGCACTTCTTATGCTGATCAGCAATTGACACTTCCCCGCCTTCGTGCAAATATTGCCGCAGTTGAAAATGGCCAAACCGTACAGGAGCGCACCATTAGATACGTACCGATCCATTTCCACCTGGTAGGAGATGCAAGCGGCAATGGCAAACACCGCGTTTCCAAAGTACTGGACCAAATGTGCGACTTAAATGCCGTATACGACTCTTTCGAAATCCGCTATTACTTGCGCCCCCACCCTAGTTACGGTCTGTTCGACATGAGTATCAACAATGACAATGTCTATTCCAATCAGACCAATGCCCAACTGATGAACCAACGCCGGCACAACAATGCCCTGAATGTGTTTGTAGTCGATGTGGCGGGATCCGGCAATACAGGCCCCGGTACGGTGCTGGCTTATTACAGTCCGAGCCGCGATTGGGTCGTAAGCCGCAAACAGGAAATTAACGGTAATGAAGACCAGACCCTGCCGCACGAAATAGGCCACTTTTTTAGCCTGAACCATACTTTTTACGGCTACGAATCCAACCCGTTTGACGGTTACGTCGGGCCATTGTACGCTTCCGATCCGACCTGGCCGATCGCACCGGTCATCTCGCCGGACGGTACTCCTACCGAACGCGTAAACGGCACAAACTGTAGTACGGCAGGCGATGAGATTTGCGATACACCGCCCGATTATAACTTTGGATTGAGCCCGCTGCAGCCTGAAAACTGCATATATGCCGGTGGTGCAGCCGGGGTTATTGCCAAAGACCCGCTTAGCACGGAGGTTAATCCGCAGGAAAATAACTTTATGAGTTATTTTGGCAATTGCAACAGCTACGTTTTTTCGACGATGCAAAAAGAGGTAATGTCTACCGATCTCAACAGTGCATCCCGCAATTACCTGGATAATACCTTCGTGCCGATCGCGACAAGCATCGCCACACCCACTGATCTGCTGGTGAATCCGGCCAACGACGTAACGACCCAATATTACGACGAAGTTTTACTGGAATGGCAGCCGGTCACCGGAGCCACGTACTACCTGATTGAAGTCGACCGGGTGAATAGTTATGCCAGTAACTTTTATCAATTTTTTGTGAGTACCAGCACGTCCCAGATGCTGACGACGCTGGAAGCCAACAAAACGTACTACTGGCGCGTGCGGCCGTTTAATGAATACGCTACCTGTGCTTCTTCACAGCAACGCAAATTTAAAACGCCGCTTATCTCCGGCGTAGACGATATTACAGGATTATCGGCCTGGCAGGTATCGCCTAACCCATTGACAAACAGCGATGTGGCTCGCCTGGCCGTAGCGGCTAAAAGTGATTTTGACGCAAATGTTGCTGTATTTGATGCTGTTGGCGCCCGTATTCTGGCGCTCAATAACATACACTTTAATGCGGGTGACACTACGATCGATCTTCCAGTGGGCAATTTGCACAACGGCGTTTATTATGTGCGCCTGGAAAGTGAAACTGGCAGCGCAGTGCGCCGTTTGGCGATTTTGCGGTGAAGACGTAGGTTCGGCCGGCCGATTGTGTTTTTAACTTCGATCGAATACCGTTGATGATTGTTGTATCGCGCTGCGAATACTGGGTAGCAGTGTAAACCGCCGAAAGCCGCACCGCGCTAGTAATTCGTTGTGCCATCCTGCCGGGACGGATATCTATAAGTGCCATTTATCTCCGTTGACATGCTGGCTAAAGTAGCACGGAATAGACATATTGCGATGAGAACAGTTTTGATAATTTGACCTGGATTATTGCAACTAGTAAACTCATGTTACATTTGGCCCATAAACACTCGAATTTTATGGGCAAAAACCGCTTAGAGGCTTTTAGTGATGGGGTGCTGGCCATCATCATCACCATTATGGTGTTGGAAATCAAAACACCGCACACTGCTGAATGGTCGGAAATTCGGGATTTGCTGCCCATTTTCCTGAGCTATCTGTTAAGTTTTACCTATGTGGGTATCTACTGGGGCAACCACCATCACCTGCTGCACACGATAAAACGGGTATCGACCGGCATAATCTGGGCAAATATGAATTTGCTGTTCTGGCTTTCGCTCATTCCTTTTGCCACCGGATGGATCGGGGCAACCAATTTTGCCCAAAACACCATTATTGTGTATGCGGTTATTTTGATGTTGTGTGGCGCGTCCTATTCTATCCTGCAAAAAGCCATCCAGTTGTGCCACCAGGCGGATACGCGCCTGGCAGTGGTCTATGAGGCACAGTCGCGCAAAGGCATCATTTCCCTGGTGCTGTATTTGATATCGATTGTATGCGCCTTTATCGTACCCGTTGTTTCGGGAATCATTTTTTTTGTAGTCGCTGCGATGTGGATCGTCCCCGATAAAAACATCGAGCGAGTCATGGCAATAGACGAACATTGATCTTTAACTAACTACTGTATGCGTAGTGCGATATGCGCCGAAATAAAGGGGAACGATGAACAATTAATGCTCGACGTGAATGCAATCCAAAATATAACTCATAACCCATACCGCATAACCCCTTACATCACTTTCGCTTTCTTAATGAGTTTTGAGAAGTAGGCCGGAAAGAACCGTTTTACATACACGCCCAGCACTTCCTTGCCGCCAAAATACGCCTCTTCCTTGCCGCGTTCGATCGCGCGTAAGATCTTGTGCGCCAATACTTCCGGCTGCATGCCATTACCAGTCGCATCGTCCATTTTACCCTGCTGACTACCGTCGCCGGTAAGCGCATTCATGCTGATATCGGTCCGGATAAATCCGGGGCAGATCAGGGTTACCTGGATGGGCGTATGACCTAACTCTGCCCGCAAACTGTCGAAAAAGCCGTGCAACGCATGTTTGGCCGCGGCATAAGAGGTGCGCATAGGCGAGCCGAATTTGCCGGTCAGGCTGGTGATCGTGACGATATGGCCCAATTGGTGCAATAAAAGGCTGGGCAACAAAGCTTTGGTCAAAGCGACGGTACCAAAGAAGTTCACGTCCATCAGCCTTTTATCCACCTCCAGCGTGGTATCTATGGCCAGTGCACGCTGGGAAATGCCGCCGTTATTGACCAGAATATCGATCTTGCCCGACTTCTTTAAAACCGTCTCCACTATGGCTGGAATGGCATCGTGCTGCGCCAGATCGAGCGATTGTACCAATACCGCTGCGGCGCCGTGTTCCATGCACTTGGCCGCTACCCGGTTCAGTTCCTGCTCTTTGCGGGCCGACAAAATCAGGCTCGCGCCCTGTTCGGCAAAAGCGACTGCCAACGCCTCGCCGATACCCGATGAAGCGCCCGTAATCCAAACCCGTTTATTTTTAAAAAAAGCCATCCTGAAAGACGCGGATCGCTACATTTTTCGTCCGCGTTCGCAAAGGTAATAATGCCATAGCATTCTTGTACCTACACTGCGCCAAGGTCGCCAATGTTCCGTGCCCGCCATGAAATCTTCATGGACCGGGCGCTGGGACAAGCCTTTAAGTACCTTAAACGCCTCCTGCATCGCAATATCGCCTTTCGGCAAAATATCCGGGCGCAGCAAACACTCCGACAGGTATACATCCGCCGTCCAGTCGCCAATCCCTTTCAAGCGTTTCAAATAAACGCTGACGTCCGCATCGGGCAAGTGGTGCAGGTGCTTAAAGTCAAACCGGCCGGACTGCACTTCCTGCGCCAGATTGCGGCAATACAACATTTTCTGGCGGCTTAAACCGGCATTACGCAGCGTTTCATCGGTTAAGGCCAGCAGACTATCCGGAGTAAGCACATCGACGTTGGCCTTGAGTTTTTGAAAAGCCGCGTTGGCCGACGACAGCGACACCTGTTGTTCCAGAATAATATGAATCAACGTGGCAAACCCGGCTTCGCGCGACCACAAGGGCGGTGGCCCGTATTTCTCCAGCACCATAGCGAGGCCGGCATCCTGCAAAGCCAGCCATTGGGCAGCCTCCAGCAGGTTCATTTCGTTCAATTGTAGTATCATTGCAACCACAAAAGTAACTTCAAAATCGAATCCTGCGCATGAAAATTGTCACGCTTACACTTAACCCTGCCCTGGATAAAAGTACGACGGTGGCACAGTTCGTTCCGGAACATAAACTGCGGTGTGCCCCTTTGCGTATCGATGCGGGCGGGGGCGGCATCAACGTTTCAAAAGCCATTCATCGCTTGCAGGGTATGAGTACGGCTGTTTTTCCGGCCGGCGGCATAAACGGGAGATTATTGACCGAACTCTTACACAAAACCGGCATTCCGACCATTGTCGAAGAGGTTGACTGCAACACGCGGGAAAACTTTTCCGTCACCGAGACCAGCACCAATCTGCAATACCGTTTTACCATGCCGGGTGAAGCATTGAGCGTCGAACATGCTGATGCTTGCCTGGAGGCTATCCGCAGGCTCAAACCGGCTATTATTGTGGCAAGCGGCAGTTTGCCTGACGGTATCCCGGAGACGTACTACGCCAATGTCGCCGTTTTTGCCAAAGAAATCGGTGCACACCTCATCCTCGATACATCCGGTCCGGCCTTACAAGCGGCCGCCAATGCCGGCGTTTATTTGCTTAAACCAAATCTTGCCGAACTGAGCACGCTGGTTGGCGTAGAAAAACTGGAGATGAAAGAAGTCGATGATGCGGCGCTGCAAATCATTCAACAAGGTAAATGCGAAGTGGTCGTGGTATCGCTCGGCCCACAGGGTGCGCTGTTAGTGACCGCCGAAGGTTTTGAGCATATTCCGGCGCCGATGGTAAAAAAACAAACCACCGTGGGTGCCGGCGACAGTATGGTAGCCGGCATGGCCTGGAGCTTGAGCCGGGGCAAAACGCTGCGGGAAATGACCCAGACCGGGGTCGCCTGCGGCTCGGCAGCCACCATGAATGCCGGTACGGAACTCTTCTATACGGAAGATGTCAAGCGATTACTTGTCTGGATTGAGAAGTACAGTGAACACTACAAAATCACCGATTTCTAAAATTTTGTCGGGTACCGGGACGCTATCGAGCGATTTAGCATTTTTGCATACTTCTGATCTAAATTTTAAAACGGCCAAGACCAACTAACAAGGAATTTTAATCGGCTTTTTAAATTTTCATATAACTAATATTACGTTTCACAAAATGCAATTACAAAATGCTGTAGAAAGCATTCCAGTATTCTAACTTTGCGTTTCCGACATAGCGCGTAACGAAAAAGCAAAACCAGCGAATGATTAATCTGATACTCTTTGGCCCTCCCGGTTCGGGCAAAGGCACACAAGCCGCCAAACTTATTGAAAAACACGGACTTGTGCATATTAGCACCGGCGATTTGTTCCGCTATGAAATGGGCAACAATACGCCACTCGGTGAAGCCGCCAAGGCGTACATGGCCAAAGGAGAACTGGTTCCCGACCGCGTTACCATCGGTATGCTGCGCAATAAAGTAGACGCGCATCCCGAAGCCCAGGGTTTTATTTTCGATGGATTTCCGCGGACTATTCCGCAGGCGGAAGCGCTGGATGCGCTGCTGGCCGCAATGAACACGACCGTATCGGCTCTGCTCGAACTTAAAGTGGATGATGAAGAGATCGTACAGCGCATCAAACTGCGCGGCTTGTCGTCCGGCCGGCCGGACGATAGCGACGAAAACATTATCCGCAACCGTATCAACGTCTACAAAAATGAGACGGCGCCCGTTTTCAACCATTACGCTGGGCAGCAAAAAAGCCACAGCATTCACGGGATCGGTACCGTAGAAGAAATTTTCGTTCGCTTGAACGAGATCGTCGACGGACTCTAAAAGCCGGAAACAAGAGGCCCTATTTTGCGAAACCCCGAAAGTTTCATGAACGTATTCAAAGAATCGCCCTACTTTTGGCGCTGAGAAATATCGTTCACTAAAATACGTGAAAAATGGCACTCTCGTCCAATCCCTGGCAGTCATTGCAGCAGAAACTACCCGCTCCGCTGCAAAACCGTTACTACCTGACCTTACTCGTCTTCTTTTTTATCCTGATCTTTTTGGATCGGCATAGTTTGTGGACGCAATGGCGGCTGTACCGCGGTCAGCAACGCCTGGAAAACGAACGCGCTTATTACGAGCAAAAGATTAAGGATGCCCGCGAAGAAGCCGAAGATTTTGAGGTGACGAAGGAGAAATTTGCCCGTGAACATTATTACATGAAGCAAAAGGGCGAAGACGTCTACATCATCGAAGATAAAAAGTAAAACCAGCACCACCAACACAACATTTACCAAACCATTTCATGTCAGTTTTAGTCAATAAGCACTCCCGCATCATTGTGCAGGGATTCACCGGAAAAGAAGGCACTTTCCACGCCGAACAAATGATCGCCTACGGCACCAATGTAGTTGGCGGCGTAACCCCGGGTAAAGGTGGGCAAACCCACCTCGATCGCCCGGTTTTCAATACCGTTGAAGATGCCGTGCGTCAGGCTGGAGCCGATACGACCATTATTTTCGTTCCACCGGCTTTTGCCGCCGATGCGATTATCGAAGCCGCAGCAGCGGGCATCAAAGTAATTGTGGCGATTACCGAAGGTATTCCGATTCAGGATATGATCCGCGCCAAAGCCTATATCTCCGATAAAGGCTGCCGTTTGATCGGCCCTAACTGTCCGGGTATTATCACGCCCGATGAAGCGAAAGTCGGGATTATGCCGGGTTTTGTTTTCAAACGCGGCACCATCGGTCTGGTTTCCAAATCCGGTACGCTCACCTACGAAGCCGCTGACCAGATCGCCAAAGCGGGCCTGGGTATTTCTACGGCCATTGGTATCGGCGGCGACCCCATTATCGGTACGACCACCAAAGAAGCCATCGAAATGTTCATGAACGACCCCGAAACGGAAGGTATCGTGATGATCGGTGAGATCGGCGGCGGTCTGGAAGCCGAAGCAGCCCACTGGATCCGCGCCAACGGCAATAAAAAACCGGTCGTTGGTTTCATCGCCGGACAAACCGCGCCGAAAGGTCGCAAAATGGGCCACGCCGGTGCGATCGTTGGCGGTGCCGACGATACCGCTGCCGCAAAAATGCGCATTATGGCCGAAAATGGCATTATTGTCGTCGATTCTCCCGCGCAAATCGGTGCAACCATGCGCAAGGTAATGGGCAAATAATAATTGTATCCCCCACCCTATTCACCATAGTCGGGAAGCCCGGCGGTCGATACGATCGCCGGGCTTCTTTATTGCGGGCATTTTGATAGAAAAAACACCGCGATTCATCGAATCGTGCCTGGCCCCGCATAGAATGCAGTTACCTTTGAAGATCAAAAGTCTGCAATCGTCGTATGCGTCAATTTTTCCGAATTCTCATTGAAGGAGCCGCCCAAGCCTGGGGCCAGTTGCTGAGCAACAAGTTGCGTTCCTTTTTGTCCCTGCTGGGCATTACGATCGGCATTTTCTGCATTATCGGCGTGAAAAGCGCCGTTAATTCGCTGGAAGATAACATTCGCAACAGCATGGCCAAACTGGGCAACGATGTGATCTATATCAACAAGTCTTCCTGGGGCGAAGACCCTGGACAAAACTACTGGAAGTGGATGCGCCGCCCCAATTTTACCTTCGACGAATACGAAGCGCTACGCGAACGGCTCAACAATGCGCAGCGGGTTGGGTTCTGGCGTTTTTTAAGCGTTAAAACCCTCAAATGGCAATCTTCCAGTGTGGAAAACGCGCCCTTTCTGGGGATTACCGAAGATTGCAACGAACTGTTTCACTTGGAATTTGAAGGGGAAGGACGTTATTTTTCACCGGTAGAGTACCAGAGTGGCAGCGACGTATGTGTCCTGGGGGGCGTAGTAGCCGAAGGGCTTTTTGGGGAAAATATCGACCCGCTCGACCGCGATATCAGTGTGAACGGCCGCAAATTGCGCGTGATCGGCATCCTGAAAAAATCGGGCAACGACATCCTCAAACCTTTCAACTTCGACAACTGCGTACTCGTAGGCTACAATTTTGCCCGGCGCGGTTTTGGGATTCGCTCCCGCGGACAAGGCTCGCAGACGAGTTTGATGGTGCAAGCCAAGCCTGGCGTTTCTATCGAAGATATGAAGGATGAAATCGTAGGCGTACTACGCGCCGAACGCCGCATCAGGCCCACTGAAGATAACAATTTCGCTACCAATACGCTGTCTATCCTGAGTAAATTATTCGATGGTGTATTCGGCACGCTTAATGTCGCCGGTGCTTTTATCGGCGGCTTTGCCTTGCTGGTCGGCATGTTCTCGGTAGCCAATATCATGTTCGTCTCCGTGCGGGAGCGCACCAATCTGATCGGCATCAAAATGGCCCTTGGTGCCAAACGCTGGTTTATCCTGCTGGAGATCTTGCTGGAAGCCGTAGTACTGTGCATTGTCGGCGGATTGATCGGTTTGTTTTTTATCTGGGGCGTGGTCACGCTGGTCAGTGTTGTTTCGGGCTTCGATGTACACCTTTCACTGAACAATGTATTATTCGGCCTGGTGACTTCGATTGTTATTGGCGTGCTGGCCGGTCTGATTCCGGCGATCCAGGCGAGCGGCATGGACCCGGTGGAGGCGATCCGGAAGTAGGTATGTTACGTCACTTTAATATAAAAATGTGGTCGTCTCTTAAAGCGAATTTTGGATCGTTTCCTGAAATTATATTTTGTTAAAACGCCGTAG
>JBBRDQ010000127.1:0-14355 GCA_038203695.1 Chitinophagales bacterium | reverse complement strand
AAGCCCCTGATAACCAAACCCTACCTCCTGAAAAAGTGCCGTTTTGCTATTTAAATAAAAAGTTTTAGCAAAAAAGTGGCGTTCAGTGTATTTTTAAAACAATTTGCATTAACTTTGAAGGGCGAAAAATAAGCCGATAATCTTTTGCACAGGAGCCCGACTTTACATCTTCTTAACATGGACGAAACAAGGACGATACATAAACGTGGGCTGCTCCAAAGGCTAAAACGTTCCCTATCATACATTTAATGCGGCAGCGGTTTGTGCAAAATCCAGGTGCCACAGTGTGAATAACTCAAAACCGTTGTGGATAAAACTGCCTATTCCGGATGTTATCCACATAAAAGGGTTAGTTTGTTAACAGGTTTTCGACCACACGGAATGTTTTGAAAGTGCAGCGCCCTGCTAAAAAGCCTATGTTTGTCGATCAAAGCCAACACCCAAACTATGGGAGAGTCAAATCAGGAAAATACAAACAATAAACCGCAGCGCTCCGGCAAACCACGCAACGCCGGAACCAACGAGGGCTTGTCGAACTACGTGTTCGGCAAAGTGCAGCCCCAGGCCGTGCCGCTGGAAGAAGCGGTGATCGGAGCACTCATGCTCGACCGCGAAGCACTGCCGATGGTGATGGATATTTTGCGACCGGAGAGTTTTTATACCGAAGCGCACCAGATTATTTACCGGGCGATTATCCGCCTGTTCGAGCGTTCCAATCCAGTTGATTTGCTGACCGTTACCGAAGAAGTCCGCAAAGCCGGCGAGATCGATAAAATCGGCGGCGGTTATTACCTAGTCGAACTGAGCAACCGCGTCGCGTCGGCCGCCAATATCGAGTACCACGCCCGCATCATTGCCCAAAAACACATCCAGCGCGAACTCATCAGCGTCAGTACGCGCACCATCCGCGATGCATACGAGGATACGACCGACGTATTCACGCTGCTCGACGATGCAGAAAAAGGGCTTTTTGCCATTACCCAGAACAACCTCAGCCGTTCCTACGAAAGCATGGGCGCGCTGTCGAGTAAGGTGCTCAAACAAATTGAAGAACTCTCGAAAAAAGGCGACGGACTGACCGGCGTTCCCACCGGATTTACCGACCTGGATCGCCTGACGTCCGGTTTTCAACCGTCCGACTTAATTATCGTAGCGGCACGACCCGGTATGGGTAAAACCTCGCTGGTGCTGGCGTTTTGCCTGAATGCCGCCCGCGATTTTAACAAAGGCGTGGCGCTGTTTTCTTTGGAGATGGCCAGCACGCAGTTGGTCCAGCGCCTGATCTCCATGGAATCGGAAATAGCCGGCTCGAAGATGCGCAGCGGCAAACTCGAAGATTACGAATGGCAGATGCTGCAAAGCACGGTAGAGCGGCTCAATTCGGTGCCGATCTTTATCGATGATACGCCGGCGATCAATATTTTCGAGTTGCGCGCCAAGTGCCGCCGCCTCAAGCAACAGTATGATATTCAATTGATAATCATCGACTACCTGCAACTGATGACCGGCGCTACCGACACCAGTAAAGGCGGTAACCGCGAGCAGGAAATTGCCAGTATTTCGCGGGCGCTCAAATCATTGGCTAAAGAATTAAACGTGCCGGTGATCGCGCTGTCGCAGTTGAGCCGGGCGGTAGAAACCCGGGGCGGCAGCAAACGCCCGCAACTTAGCGACCTGCGTGAATCAGGCTCGATCGAGCAGGATGCCGATATGGTAGCCTTTATCTACCGGCCGGAATACTACCAGATACTGGAAGACGAGAATGGTCAGAGCCTGAAAGGGATTGCGGAATTTATCATTGCCAAACACCGGCACGGTTCGCTGGAAACGGTACGCATGAAGTTTGTGGACACCTTCGCCAAGTTTGGCAATGTAGATGACCCGGCATTCGCAGGGTTGCAGGACCCGTTGATCGGGCCGTTCCAGGCGAGCGGGATTACAAGAGGGTCGCGGATGAATGAGGAGGATATACCGTTTTAGTAGATTTTACCGGGAATATGAATATTAGGTTCCTTTTTTACCAGTGCCAAGTACAAGTGTCCTGTTGAGTGCAGCGAAACACCTGATAATAAAGACTATACGCAGCTACTTCGCTGCGTTCAACAGGACACATCGGCTTAAAAAGACAAGGGGATACCTGGCGGTTCGGAATGGGTGTGCAGCTGTCCGAGATGAGGCAAGTAACCGGCAATGTGATTTACGGGATCGACTGCAGCGACTGGGCGAGCGGGGTGTATGTGGTCACAGCGTACTTAGATGGCGGGAAACCGGTATCCAAACCGGTGTTTGTGACGCATTGAAGGTATTGCAGATGCCAACAGCGGCGTCGATTAACAGTTACGACCGTTTTAACTGCATGGCTTTTTATGGGTGACAGCTTGCTTTTTTATACTTTTACAGCAAATTTTTTTAGATGCAATTTGTCGATGTAAAAAATGATATAGCCTTTCGCAAAATTTTCAGCAATGAAAACCGAAAAGAAACGCTCATTTCCTTCCTGAACGCCCTGTTAGATTTTCACGGCGACCAGCGGATTAGGCAAGTTACCATCCTAAATCCATACCAACTGCCCAAACTCAAAGGCGGGAAAGTGACAATTATTGACGTGAAGGCTACCGATCAGGCCGGGCGGACTTATATCGTTGAGATGCAAGTGGGTGACATTGACGGTTTCGAGCAACGAGTACTTTTTTATTCCTCTAAAAGTTATTCCGACCAAATAAAACGGGCAGATTTTTATCGCAAACTACGCCCGGTAATTTTCGTAGGAATACTTGACTTTGTGCATACCCAAAATAAAAGTTATATCAGCCGCAGCCAGGTCCGGGACATTGAGACGGGTGAACAAACCATAAAAGATATGGAATTCACTTTTATTGAGTTGCCAAAGTTCACCAAAGTACTAAGTGAATTGAAAACGCTTCCCGAAAAATGGGTGTATTTCATCAAAAATGCTGAAAATCTTGCCGTAGTTCCTGAAAATATCAACGACGAAGGTTTAAAATCTGCTTATGAAGAAGCCAATATTCAGACGTGGACCCAAGAAGAGTTGGATGCCTACGAGTATGCTTTCATGCGCGAGGAAGACGAACGAGCGAGGTTGGATAAAGCCAGGCAAGATGGACAAGACGAAAGCAAAGTAAACACAGTGTTGAAACTTTACAACAAAGGAAAATCAACAGAAGAAATATCAAACTTGTTGGATTTATCAATAGCGGAAGTCCGTCAAATTATTGAAAATAAGCCAGAAAAATAATTTATAGTACATAGACAATCAATTTTTTATGACCAGTTTTTTCTCCTGCCTGACAGCCAGTGTAGTCTTATGGAACAGGCACACCGGCAAATACGCACTGATCGCATGCGCGCTGTTCGCTTTTTTGCAGCACGGCGTCAGCCAGTCCAAACGCGATGCGCGCTGGGTGATGGGATACTATTCAAGTCTTCCGGGCAATGAAAACACAGATGAATTTGGTGGTATGTACCTCACTTTTGAAAACGGGGTAGTCAAAATTGAAAAGTTTGATATTTTCTCCGATACACCAATGGCTACCGCCAATGATGAAAATGGGAACCTGTTGTTTTACAGTACTGGCTGTACGATTTTCAATCGCAAGATGCAGGTAATGGACAATGGGAATGCCATTAATCCCAGTAGTTATTGCCAGAAAAATGAAGATAGTTTCACCTTTATTCGATCGGGAGGAATTGCGCTGCCTAATCCCGCTAATAATCAGTTGTGGTATAATTTTCAATATACATTCAAGGATACAACTATTTCGGGATGGCCGCTGATCCATCAATTGTACCTCACTACGGTCGATATGACCGGCGATGACAGCTTGGGTAGTGTGGTACGCAAACAGGATATAATGATTGAAGATACCCTGACTGGTATGTACTCAGCGGTGCGGCACGGCAATGGCCGCGACTGGTGGGTAGTGGTGCCGCGTGGCACCAATCACTCTTTCTGGCGCATGCAAATCACTCCTCAAGGGGTACAGCCTGCAGTGCTGCAAACCTTGCCGCCTCCTTATACCCCATTTAACCATACAGTTATCATAAATACGGAGCAGCCACCCTATTATTATGATACCATACCCGTATCAGAATATAATTCGGAAGCAAATAACGGACAAGCCGATTTTTCGCCCGATGGTCATACGTATGCCCGGATCATTCCCAATTATGGGGATGTGGAGATATATGATTTCAATCGGTGTACCGGCCTGCTAAAGTTAAGGCGGGTCTTTCCCGTACCAAGATCACCCTATCCGACAGATCCCGAATATAACTTGCCTCCGGCTTGCGGATTGAGTTTTTCCCCCGATTCGCGTTATCTGTACTTTAGCAACACCGGCGGGCTGTACCAACTCGATCTGTCGGATAATACTTCTGATTATGTGCTGATCGGCACTTATACGGGTTTTCAAACTCAATTTTTTTATGTTACCTTTTTCCAGATGCACCTCGCTCCCGACGGGAAAATATACATGGGGACGAGCTATGGCACTAAGTATCTGCACGTGATCGATCACCCCAACGAAGCGGGCCTTGCCTGCGGGTTTCGCGAACGCGGGCTGGAACTGCCGCGCTGGACCAGCTGGACGATCAACTATTTTCCTAATTTTAACCTGTATGATGATCCGTATGGCAGCTGCGATTCTTTGGGGATCAATGACCCTAACTACACGGGTGCATCGCTTTTTGAGGAATTTAAAGTCTTTCCGAATCCGGCATCGGCCGGTTTGATCAAAGTATACGTACCGCCCTGCGCGTCCGCACGCGTATCGGTGTTTAGCATCGACGGCAAACTGCTGTATGAAATGAAAGAAGTGACGGGCAATGTGATCTACGGGATCGATTGCAGCGACTGGGCCAGCGGGGTATATGTGGTCACAGCGTACTTAGATGGCGGGAAGCCGGTGTCGAAGCCGGTGTTTGTGACGCATTGAGGGTATTCCAAAATATTTAGCGTAAAAAGAAGTCCCGTACGTCAGCAGACATACGGGACTTCTTTTTGGGTGAAGAACTATTTTTCAAAAACGAAGATGCAGACAGGCGTCTCTTAGGCAGCTTCTTTCAGCATGCGATTGCCAAAAGCAAAAAGAACGAACAGTAAAAAAGCGAGAATGATCATAACTAAGCGTTTTTTAAGATGAAGAGATACACGTAATACCTTACAAAAACGAGGCCATAATTTGTTTAGTACAGGTCTGGCAAGTTTATATAATTTAAAAAGACAGGATTAGCAATTTTTTATATGGATACGAAAAAAACTTTGGAAACTATTTGCATAAAAAATGTTTCCAACGTACCTTTGCGGCATGATTACAGCACAGCAGGATAAATGGCTCAGCCGCACCGAAGAACTTTTTATGCGATACGGCATAAAAAGTCTCACGATGGATGATATAGCGCGGGAACTGGGTATTTCCAAAAAAACCTTATACCAATTTGTCGAAAGCAAAGACGATTTGGTGGTAAAAGTGATAGAGCGGCACCTGGATGCAGACAAGCAGCGCGATTGTCACAACCACGAAGCGGCGACCGATGCACTGGAGGAAGTGTTTATAGTGATCCGGGAAGGCAGCAAGGATTTTCAGCAAATGAAGTCCAATATGATCTTTGAATTGCAGCGGTACCACCGGGTGGCCTGGGAAAAAATCCAAGAGCATCAACAAAAACACCTGTTTCAGATCATTCTGAACAACCTGCATCGCGGTATTGCGGAAGGTTTATACCGCGACAATTTCGACCCGGAGATCGTGGCCCGGTTACACAATGCCACTGTTTTTACCCTATTTGACGAAAGTCATTTCCCATACGCAAAATTCTCGTGGGAGAAAGTTTTCCACGAGTACATGGTCCATTATCTGCTCGGTATTGCATCCGATCGGGGCCGTGACATCATCAAAGCAAAACTACCTTAATATGTTGCAACAATTTTTACTAAGACCTGTGTTAATGGGCCTCCTGTGCCTGTTACTAACCCCGGCACAGGCCCAAATGACGGCCATGAGCCTCAACGACTGCATTCGATATGCGCTCGATAATAACCCGCAAATCAAAGTGGCGCAATTGCAGATCACGGAAGCCAATTGGCGGGTGAAAGAAAGCAAGGCGACGGCACTGCCACAATTGACAGCCGGTATCGGGTATCAATATTTCATTCAACGGCCCGGTATTCCGGCCAGCGCGCTGGGCTTTCCGGGTGCCGGCGATGAAAAAGTGGCTTTTAATGCCAACCACAGCCTGACCCCTACCATTGCCGTAAATCAGTTGTTTTTCAGCAACAGTTATCGCGTGGCCCTGAAAGCGGCGGAGTACTACCGCCAGTTCGTGGATCAGCAATTGACCGTCGCCAAACAAACCCTGCGCGACCAGGTGACGAATGCGTATCTGCCCGCCCTGCTGATTACAGACAACCTGGGCATTCTGGATAAAAATATCACCAACCTGGAAAAACTGTTCTCCGACACCAAAGCCATTAACAAGGCGGGTTTTGCGGAGCAACTCGACGTGGATCGCCTCGACTTATCGCTTTCTACGCTGCGTTCTGAACGCGGCAACCTGATCCGCCAGCGTGAGATCGTGCTCAATGCGCTGAAAACGGTCATGGGTATGCCGGTCAAACAAGAACTGACTCTGTCGGATAATGCCCAGCAACTAATGACGCAGTACGGCACAGCCGATCTGACTTCTGACCTCAATTATATGAATCGCCCGGAATATGTGCAATTGCTGAAAGGCCGCCAACTCAGTGGGGTGGAGGTGGATCTGAACACCAAAACCTGGTTGCCGACGCTGGCCGGTTTCCTGCAATACCAGCCCGGTTTTCAGGGCGGTTTTGGCAACGATACCAAATGGTTTTTCATTCCGTCGGCAGTCGTCGGCGTATCCATCAACTTTACCCTGTGGGACGGCGGCGGCGCCAAAGCCCGGCGCGAACGCGCGATCATCGGCGTGCAGACCATCGACGCGCAAAAACAACTGCTGGAAAATTCGCTGCTGCTGCAGATCGAAAATGCCCGCAAGCAATACCTGAATGCCGACGAACGCGTGAAAAGTCAACAGCAAAACCTGGCGCTGGCCCAGCGGATTTACGATACTACCCTGACCAAATACAAAGCCGGTGTAGGCAGTAGTTTTGAAGTAACACAAGCAGAATCAGCCTTATACACGGCGCAACAATCACTTATGCAGGCACAGTTCGACCTGCTGAATGCCAATACAGCCATCAAACAAGCCCTTGGAACCAACTAAACGAATCAACACAACATTTACGATGAAAAATAGCACCCTTTCCTTGACAATGCTCACGCTCGTGGTAGCGCTGCTGTCCGCTTGCGGCGGCGGTCAAAAAGATCCGGCCACCCAACTGGCCGCGTTGAAAGACCAGAAAGCCCAACTCGAAGCGCAGATTGCTACGCTTGAAAAACAAGTTGGCAACGCCAATACCGGTACGGAAAAAAAAGTAAAAACTGTGGCCATTACGGAAGTGAAACCCACTGTTTTCAAACACTTTATCGACCTGCAAGGTAAAGTAGACGCCGACGAAACCGTGGCCGCTACTTCCAGAATGCCGGGCACGCTGAGCCGTGTGTATGTCAAAAATGGCGATTCCGTGCGCAAAGGCCAACTACTGGCCGAGATCGATGACAACGTGATGCAAAAAAGCCTCGCTGAAATTGAGGGCCAACTGCGCCTGGCCGAAGATATCTTCAATCGCCAGAAGGGTCTGTGGGATCAGAAGATTGGGACTGAAGTAGCCTACATCCAGGCTAAAAATGGCAAAGAAGGGCTGGAGCGCAGCATCCTGACCATGAAAGAGAGCCTGGGCCAGGCCAAAATCTACGCGCCGACCAGCGGGGTCGCCGATATGGTGATGCTGAAACAAGGACAGGCTATTTCGCCCGGTATTCCGCTGTGCACCATCCTGAACCTGACCAATCTGAAAATCAAAGGTGAGGTGACGGAAGCATACGCGGCCAAAGTATCCAAAGGCGATATGGTGCAGGTGTTTTTCCCGGACTTGCAGAAAGAGATATCGACCCGCGTGACGTATGTCAGCAAAAGTATCAACCCGACGAATCGCACTTTTACCGTCGAATGCGCTTTACCCGTAAAAAGTGATTACCGCGCGAACATGGTGGCCGTGATGAAAATCGTGGATTACCAGAATGCCAATGCCATGGTGATCCCGGTCAACCTGATTCAGACCGCTCAAGACGGAGATTTCGTACTGGTAGCGGAAAAAAGCGGCGACAAACAGGCCACTGCCAAAAAAGTAACTGTCGCGCAAGGCAGCAATTACAACGGCATGGTGGAAATCAAAAACGGCCTGAAAAAAGGCGATTTCCTGATCACCACCGGTTACCAGGATGTGAATACTGGCGAAGTAGTTAACTTTTAAGCGCAGCACCCAATCAAATCTACAACATGAAAGAATTCAAACCCACCAGTTGGGCCATTGATAACCGCACGGCGATTTTCATCATTACGGTGATTATTACGCTCGTAGGGATTATGTCCTACAATGCCCTCCCCAAAGAGCAGTTCCCCGACGTTGTGGTGCCAACCATTATTGTCACGACCGTCTATCCCGGCGCATCGCCGACCGATATGGAACAACTCGTCACCAAACCCATCGAAAAACAATTGAAGGGGATCAATGGCGTGAAAAAAGTGACCTCGTCTTCGATCCAGGACTTTTCCAATGTCATCGTCGAATTCAATACGAACCTCGATGTACCGCTCTGTAAGCAAAAAGTAAAAGACGCGGTGGACAAAGCCCAGCGCGATCTGCCGAGCGATTTGATTGCTGATCCGACCGTCACGGAGTTCGACATCTCGGAAATTCCAATCATGAACGTCAATATTTCCGGCGATTTCGACCTGGATAAATTGAAAGATTATGCGGACAAGTTGAAAGACCGCATTGAGGAAATGCGCCAGATCACCCGGGTGGATCTGGTCGGTGCCCTGGAAAAAGAGGTGCAGATTGATGTCGACAAGTATAAAATGGCCGCTGCACAATTGTCGTTCCGCGATATCGAAGGGGCGATTGCTTCGGAAAACATGACCATTTCCGCCGGCAATGTGGATATCGGCGGCATGACGCGTTCGGTTTCCATTCGCGGCGATTTTAAAGATGTAGAGCAGATCAAGAACATTCTGGTCAGCTCGCAATCCGGCGCACAACTATACCTGAAAGACCTGGCCGATGTGCGCATGGGCCACAAAGAGCAGGAGAGCTTCGGCCGCCTGAACGGCAAAAACGTCATCGCGCTCAGCGTGATCAAACGGACCGGTGAAAACCTCATCAGCGCTTCCGACGAGATTAAGGAAATAGTGGCGGAAATGAAAAAAACCGACTTCCCGTCCAACCTGGATGTGGTGATTACCGGCGACCAGAGCCGTGCAACGCGGGTGACCCTGCACGATCTGATCAATACGATCATCATCGGTTTCATCCTGGTAGCGCTTATTCTGATGTTCTTTATGGGCGGCACCAACGCATTGTTCGTGGCCGCAGCCGTACCGCTTTCGATGTGCATCGCCTTTATGTTGCTACCTACCATCGGTTTTACCCTGAATTTTATCGTCCTTTTTGCCTTCCTGCTCGGGCTGGGAATTGTGGTGGACGATGCCATTGTGGTCATCGAAAATACCCACCGCATTTACCACGACGAACATTTACCGATTGCGGAAGCGGCCAAAAAAGCGGCCGGCGAAGTCTTTCTGCCGGTATTATCCGGGACGGCTACCACCCTGGCACCTTTCGTGCCGCTGGTGTTCTGGGGCGGTATTTTTGGTAAATTCATGCACTTTTTGCCGGTCACGATCATCATTACCCTGACGGCATCCCTGTTGGTGGCGTATATCATCAACCCGGTCTTTGCGGTCTGGTTTATGAAAAAAGAAGGGAAAGACATCGTGGTAGCCGATCCGAAGAAAAAACGCAATCGCATGATCGGCGCTTATGCCCTGTTTGCGTTGGCGACGCTGTTCTTCTACGCCAATGCCAGTTACGGTATGGGTAATTTTATGGTGGTGGTAGCGTTGTTCCTGGTTTTATACCGCTTTGTGCTGGACCGCGCCGTGCAGGCGTTCCAAAGCCGGATTTGGCCGGCGTTTCAGAATTTATACGCCCGTTTCCTTACCCGCGTATTGAAACACCCATGGGCCATGCTGATCGGGATGCTGGTGCTGCTGATCGCCTCTTTCATGCTGACCTTATCGCGCCAGGCCAACATTGTGTTGTTTCCGAAAGCCGACCCGAACTTTATCTATGTGTACATGACCATGCCCATCGGTACGGCCATCGGAACGACCGACTCGCTAACGCGTATCCTGGAAAAGAAAGTAGTGGAAACGGTCGGTGTGGATAATCCGATTGTAGAATCGGTGATTTCTAACATTGCCCTGGGTGCGTCGGAAGACCAGTTCGACCGTTCGTCTACTTCGCATAAAGCAAAAGTAGGAATCGCGTTTGTGGAGTATAGTGAACGGGGTGGCGTCGATACCAAACTCTACCTGGACAAAATCCGCACGGCCACCAAAGGGCTGATTGCCGGCGCTGAAATAATCGTGGACCAAGAAACCGGCGGTCCGCCATCGCCAAAGCCGATCTCGGTAGAGATTCGCGGCGATGATTTCACCCAATTGACTACCGTATCCATGTCGGTCAAACGCTATCTGGATTCGCTGGCAGTACCGGGTGTGGAAGAATTGCGCAGTGACTTGATCGTGTCCAAACCGGAGATCAATATCCAGATCGACCGCGACCGTGCCAACCGCGAAGGTATCTCGACCGCTCAGATCGGTTCCGAATTCCGCACCGCTATTCTGGGTAAAGAAGCCAGCAAGTTCAAAGATGGGGAAGATGAAATTCCGATCCAGATCCGCCTTAAACCGGAGCAGCGTGAAAACATCAATGCCGTTGAAAACCTGAGCATTACGTTCCGCGATATGAATATGGGCGGTGTGCTGCGTTCAGTGCCGATGGCGGCGCTTTCTGAAGTGAAATACACCAATACGTATGGTGGTATTCGCCGGAAAGACCAGCAGCGCATGGTCACGATTTCATCGAATATCACGGCGGAATACCAGCCCAAGCAGACCGAGATTATCAACAAACTCAAGGCTGCTTTGGATGTCTATCCACAAAAGGAGGGCGTAACAGTCGGGTTTGCCGGTGCAGACGCAGAATTTTTGGATGCGGTTACCTTTTTGGGCAATTCCTTGTTGCTGTCCATCGGCATGATCCTGCTGATCTTGGTAGCGCAGTTCAACTCGTTCGGTAAAACGCTGATTATCATGACCGAAGTGGTGTTTTCCATCATCGGCGTATTGTTGGGGATGTATTTTACCAACATGGATTTCTCGGTAATTATGATGGGGGTTGGCGTCATTGCGTTGGCGGGCATTGTGGTGCGAAACGGGATCCTGCTGGTCGAGTTTACCGATAGTCTGCGCGAACGCGGGATGGAAGTACACAAAGCGATTATCGAGGCTGGCCGGATTCGGATGACGCCCGTATTGTTGACAGCTACGGCGACGATCTTTGGTTTGTTGCCCTTGGCCGTTGGTTTTAACATCGACTTTGAAAGCCTGTTTGCCCACGGCGATCCGAAAATATTCTTCGGTGGCGACTCGGTGGCATTCTGGGGACCGCTGTCGTGGACGATTATTTACGGACTTGGTTTTGCCACTTTTATTACGCTGATCATCTTGCCGGTCATGTACCTGAAAGGCTGGGAAGTGAAAAACTGGTGGAGCAAAAACCTATAATAACCTGGTGAAATGATACAAATGCGCCCTGTGGTTAACTCCGCAGGGCGCATTTTTTGTACTTTGCACCATTCTTAATCTGAACGCAATGCCCGAAATAAAAAAAGAGCATCCCCAGGAGAAAACCAAATTACATGAGCGCAACCAGCACCGCGAACGCTATGATTTCAAAATCCTGGTAGCGGCTTGTCCGGAACTGGCGCCGTTTGTAGAACTGAACCGCTACAACGACGCGTCGATTGATTTTTCCAATCCATTGGCTGTCAAGATGCTGAATAAAGCGTTGCTTAAGCAGTATTATGGCATCGACCATTGGGATATTCCCGACGGTTATTTATGCCCGCCGATCCCCGGCCGGGCCGACTATATCCACCATATCGCCGATTTGCTGCGGGTCAATAATTATGGCAAAATCCCGACCGGTAAAAAGATCGTCTGCCTGGATATCGGGGTGGGCGCCAATTGTGTGTACCCGATCATCGGCAGTAAAGAATACGGCTGGTCGTTCATCGGGTCCGATATTGATCCGGTAGCCATTGCTTCGGCCAATAAGATCATTGCCGCTAATCCTGTTTTGCAGGAAACGGTACAATGCCGGCTGCAATCGAACCCACGGGATATTTTTTACAGCATTATCAAAAAGGACGAATACGTCGACGTGTCTATTTGCAATCCGCCTTTTCACGCTTCTCTGGCGGAAGCACAGGCCGGTACGCTGCGTAAACTGAGTAATCTGGCCCAGGAAAAAATCACCACACCGACCCGCAATTTCGGCGGCCAAAACGAAGAGTTGTGGTGCGAAGGCGGCGAAGGGCAATTCGTGCGCGATATGATCCGGCAAAGTCGGCAATTCACGACATCCTGCTTTTGTTTTTCTACCCTCGTTTCCAAACAGTCCAATCTCAAAGGTATCTACGAGGCGTTGGAGAAAGCCGCCGCCACGGAGGTAACGACCATTCCGATGGGGCAAGGCAATAAAACCAGCCGTATTGTCGCCTGGAGTTTTTTGACCAAGGCACAACAGAAAGAGTGGAAAAATGCGCGTTGGGGCGCGAAAAAGGCGGAGTAAGACCTATATTTACCGCGCTGACTTTAATAGCAGGTAGCGTTACACTTTTAAAATGATGTACGAATGCCGATTGATGATTGTTGATTTTTGAGGTGGTGCGCGTGCCTGGCATTTTTAAATTTGTCTAGTTCCCATTCAGGTACTTGACAATAGGCAATATAGTAGGCTTGTAACTCCCATTCTTGTGTCGCTCAAATCGCTCCTTCATGTCCGGCAACCCATCCACTCAACCCCATTTATACGTCCGCATTCATCCGGCCGACAATGTGCTGGTCGCACTCACGGATTTGCCGGAGGGCAGCGTCATCCAGTTTGAAGGACAGGCTTTTACCTTGCCTGGACCAGTGCCCATCAAACACAAGTTCCCCTTCCGCGACCTACAGACGGGCGATCCGGTATTCATGTATGGCGTATTGGTCGGTCGCACGAGCAGTCCGGTTGCGCAAGGCGGCTGGTTGAATACCGGCAATCTGACCAACGATACTACTGCGCCGGTTTTATCCGGGAAACAAGTGCAATGGAGTGCCCCGGATGTGCGCAAGTGGGCGGGTCGTACTTTTCAGGGCTACCATCGTTCGGATGGCAGCGTGGGTACCGCCAATTACTGGCTGGTCGTGCCGCTGGTTTTTTGTGAAAATCGCAACCTGGAGCGGATGCGGGAAGCACTGCTGGGCGAACTGGGTTATCTGCCCCCGCAACCGTATACGCAGTTGGTCCGACAATTGAAAAGCGACTGGCTAGGCGGCACTGCTTCTGCCGACGTATTGCAAACCGCAACCCTTGATCCGTATACTGTTGAAAATCAATCTACTACATTGCGGTTATTTCCCAATGTGGATGGCATAAAATTCCTGGCGCACGACGGCGGTTGCGGTTGTAGTCGCCAGGATAGCGACGCGCTGTGCGGCCTGTTGGCCGGCTATATTACGCACCCAAATGTAGCGGGCGCTACGGTATTGAGTCTGGGCTGCCAGCACGCGCAGTTTGATATTCTGCAACGGGAAATAAAAAAGCGCAGTCCAAACTTCGATAAACCGGTCCATTTTTTTGAACAACAGCAATTCGGTCCGGGCGATGATTTTATGGCGGCAGCCATCAAGGCCACATTTGCGGGATTAACGCAGGCCAATACCTGCCGCAGATCGCCGGCACCCTTGCGTAAATTGTGCATCGGACTGGAATGCGGTGGTTCCGATGGTTTTTCCGGCATCAGCGCCAATCCCGCACTCGGCCACGTGTCCGATATCGTGGCGGCTTTGGGCGGTTCGGTTATCTTGTCGGAATTCCCGGAATTGCTGGGCGTAGAGCAGGATCTGTGCGATCGCTGTACGGATCAGGCATCGGCGCAACGTTTTCTGCAACTGATGCACGATTACAATGCCCGGGCGCAGGAAGCCGGTTCCGGTTTTGATAGGAATCCTTCTCCCGGAAATATTCGCGACGGGCTGATTACCGATGCAATCAAGAGTGCCGGTGCTGCCAAAAAAGGC
>JBBRDQ010000126.1:0-14371 GCA_038203695.1 Chitinophagales bacterium | reverse complement strand
GGGCTGCACCGGCCGGGCGCTAAACGCCTTTGTCGCTTTCACGCCTTTCCAGTTATCCGGTGCCTGCGGTGCCTTCCAGCGTAATTCGCCGACCGGCGGCTTGGCAAACGGAATCCCGAAATAGGTCTGTACACCCGATTTCGTATCGTAATTGCCCTCGATGACCCCGTGCTCAATCGAGGTTTGCACCGCAAAGGTATTGTCCGTCTGGGCAATTGCCGGTATAGTAAGCAGGCATAAGAGCCCTGCAAAAGTGATATTTTTCATCGTTTTATTTTTTACTTACAAACAGCAAATGTAACGTGCCGTCTCAACTTACTTTAATCTACACCGCTTTCATTTCGGGTTACAATCAGTAATCCTGTTCCAATAATCTGCCTTTTTTTCGCGCATTCGCCCGCTATATACCTAAAAAACCTACTTTTGCCGCTCAATTTTTAAGCAATGGAATATTCGCCGAGCGAAATCGAGCCAAAGTGGCGTAAGTGGTGGCAGGAAAACCGCACCTACCAGGTCTCCAACGAGGGGACTAAACCCAAGTTTTACATCCTGAGCATGTTTCCCTATCCGTCGGGAGCGGGCCTGCACGTCGGTCACCCGCTGGGGTATATCGCCAACGATATCGTAGCGCGTTACAAGCGCCTGAAGGGGTTTAATGTGCTCAATCCAATGGGGTATGATTCGTTCGGATTGCCGGCCGAACAATACGCCATTCAGACGGGTATTCACCCGCAAATCGCTACCGGGCAAAATATCGATCGCTACCGCGAACAACTCGATAATATCGGGCTTTCCTTCGATTGGAGCCGGGAAGTGCGTACCAGCGACCCGGCGTATTACCGCTGGACGCAGTGGATTTTCATACAGATATTCAACCATTACTACGATCTGGATGCCGATAAAGCCTTGCCAATCAGCAACTTGGTGTCTGTTTTTGCGCTACAGGGCAATGCGGGAGTGAAAGCGGTCTGCGACGACGAGACGCCCGTGTTTACGGCCGCCGAGTGGAACGCAAGGTCCGAACGCGAACAGCAATTGTTGTTGCTGCACTACCGCCTGACCTATCCGGGCGAGGCGTACGTAAACTGGTGTGCCGAACTCGGCAGCGTGCTTTCCAACGATGAAGTGAAAGACGGCGTGAGCGAACGCGGCGGGTACCCGGTGGAACGTAAACTGATGCAGCAGTGGAATATGCGCATCACTGCCTATGCCGACCGGTTGCTGGCCGGTTTGAATGAAGTGGACTGGCCGGAATCCATCAAGGATCAGCAGCGCAACTGGATTGGCCGCTCGGTGGGTGCTTCGGTGCGTTTTGCCGTACAGGACCACACCGATACCAATATCGAAGTTTTTACCACCCGGGTCGATACCATTTACGGCGTCACTTTTATGGTATTGGCACCCGAACACGAACTGGTCAATAAACTCACCACCGACGCACAACGCGGTGAAATCCAATCTTATATTCGCTGGGCGGCCGGCCGTTCGGAAGTAGAACGCATGACGGAAGGCAAAAAAGTGACCGGCGCGTTCACCGGTGCGTACGCCATCAATCCCTTTAATGATATGCCCGTGCCGATCTATATCGCCGATTATGTATTGGCGGGCTATGGGACCAGAGCAGTGATGGGGGTGCCTTCGGGCGACCAGCGCGACTGGAATTTTGCGAAATATTTCAACCTGAATATCACGCCGATTCTGGATGCGCAGCAAAATATGGACCTGGCGGCCGATCCTACCAAAGAGGGCCGTTATATCAATTCCGGTCTGATCGACGGTCTGACCTACGCCGAAGCCGCACCGGTCCTGATTGAATGGCTGGAAAACAAGCGGATTGGTAAAGGCAAAACCCAGTACAAACTGCGCAATGCTATTTTTAGCCGCCAGCGTTACTGGGGCGAACCAGTACCGGCGTATTGGAAAGATGGCGTGCCGTATATGATCGCGGAAAAAGACCTGCCGCTGGTCTTGCCAAACGTCGATAAATACCTGCCGACCCAGACTGGCGAGCCGCCGCTGGCGCGGGCGCAGGGCTGGCGCTACAGCCCCGAAGGCAGTACGCAGACTTTTGAATATGAATTGTCGACAATGCCCGGCTGGGCGGGTTCATCCTGGTACTTTTATCGGTATATGGATGTGCATAACAAGCAGGCATTTGTCGGACCGGAGGCATTAGCCTACTGGAAAGCGGTGGACTTATACATTGGCGGTGCGGAACACGCGGTCGGTCATTTGTTGTACAGCCGTTTCTGGAATCATTTTCTGTACGACATCGGTAAAGTGCCGGAACGGGAATTTGCTAAAAAACTGGTGAATCAGGGCATGATCCAGGGGCGCTCCAGTTTTGTCTACCGGGCCAAAGAACGCTTTTTTGAACAGTATCTCTGGATCAAAGTATTGCAGCCGTTTTTTGCGGAGAATGGCCCGATCGCGATTGCCGAGCCAGGTTTTGAAGAACAATATAAATATGATTTCGCTTTCGGTAACAATGATCTGGTCATTGAAGTGACGTCCTGGAAACAAACCGAAAAAATTGAACACATCCGTCGCACGGCGGTGGCGGATGGCAAACGCCTGTTGATCTTAAGTACCGAAGAACTGACGGAAGCGATCAACGAACCGGAAACGACCGCCGAAAAAATCCGCCAGGCGCTGGTAAGCCGGAAGGAATTTATAGAAAACGAAGCAAAACCAAAGGCCGAACAACTGTTCGTATCGCACAATCTGATTCATAAGTACGATGACGATGCGCTGACCAAATTGCATACCGATGTCAATTTCGTCGACGGCGATGTGCTGGATGTGGAACGGGTCCGCAACATCCGTCAGTTTGAACATGCCAACTTTAAACTGGACACCAATGGCAAGTTTACATGCAGCCACGAGGTGGAAAAAATGTCCAAATCGAAGTACAATGTCGTCAATCCGGACGATATGGTGACGCAATACGGTGCCGACTGCTTCCGGATGTACGAGATGTTCCTCGGTCCGGTAGAAGTCAGCAAACCCTGGGATACCAAAGGCATTACGGGTGTTTCCGGCTTTTTACGCAAATTTTGGGGGCTTTTTGGGCGAAATCAGGGTGGTTTATCCATTGCTGAAGATGCACCAAACAAAGAAGAACTACGTATTTTGCACACCTGCATCAAAAAAGTAACCGACGATGTGGATCGTTTTTCCATGAACACCTGCGTCAGTCACTTTATGATCGCAACCAACGAACTGCGCCGCCTCAACTGCTCCAAACGCACTGTGCTGGAGCCGCTGGTAATTATGATCATGCCGTTTGCCCCGCACATCGCCGAAGAATTGTGGCATTTGCTGGGCCATGACACGACCGTTTGCGATGCGACCTGGCCGAACTGGAATGAAGATTATTTGAAAACCGACAGCGTGAATTACCCGATCCAGATCAACGGTAAACTGCGCGCTACGATCGATCTGCCCAGCGACACCACGGCTGCAGATGCCGAATCCGCCGCGCTCGCTTTAGAGCAAGTGCAGAAATGGCTGGAGGGGAAATCACCGAAGAAAGTGGTATTCGTCCCCGGACGCATGATCAACATCGTCGTATAATTCGAGTCCTTTTTGCGGCGTCGTGCAAGCGTAAAACTCTTACTATGAAGAGCCTGCGTTTGCACGACGCAAGGCTTGGCATAAAATTTGGTTGTGGTAAAGGGAATCCGATTTCCCTATAATCATACCGAATAAGATAAGGCGCATGAGGCAAACATCTTTACCCCGATTTTTTGAGCAATTTCCCCTGTTAGCGGCACTGAATGTCGACGAGCAAGCGCATCTTCTGGAAATCGCGGAACGTAAATCAGCACCCAAACACACTTTTATTTACCTCGCCGACGAGCCGTGTGACTCTATTTACCTGCCTATCGAAGGCGCGGTGAAAGTGGGCATTTATGCACCCGATGGGCGTGAGATCATCAAAAGTATCCAGCACCCGTTTATGCTGTTTGGTGAAATGGGGCTGACCGGTGAAAAGAAACACGGCGACTTTGCCAGCACCATGAACCGCGAAGTGCAATACTACCAGGTGCGCCTGGAAGATTTTCAAACCCTGATGCAGCATAATTTCCAACTGGCCCAGAATATCATGCTCTACCTCGGCGAGCGCCTGCGTAAGGCCGAGCGCCAGTGGGAATCCCTGATCCTGAAAGATGTCCGCACCCGCATCGTGGAATTCCTGAAAGAAAGTGCGGGAGAACGCGGCCGACAGGTCGGTTACGAAACCATGGTAAAACACGGCCTTACCCAGCAGGATATCGCCAACCTGGTCGGCGCCAGCCGCCAGACGGTCACTGCGGTCTTAAACGAACTCCGCAAATCTAACCTGATTCATTTCAACCGCAATACTATTCTCATTCGGGATATGGAGAAGTTGAATTAATTGCAAATTCATAGATTATGCGAGTAATGGGTTGGAGCACGACTAAGTCATTTAAATACTCCGCTCCATAGACCAACTTCCCAATTCCAGAACTACCCCAAACAAAAAAAGCCAGGTCATTCGACCTGGCTTTTTTTGTTACATCATTAACCATTAATCATTATCCATTAATACTCAGTATCTTGATTTCTACCCGCTGGTTCTTTTTCCGGCCCTCCGGTGTCGTATTTTGGGCGATCGGCATCTTTTTACCGTAACCCTTAAACGTGACGCGTTCCGGGCTGATACCCTGCGAAGTCAACCAATCGGCTACTGATTTTGCGCGGTTGGTAGAAAGATCGTTGGCGAACTGATCGCTGGGATTGTTATTGGTATGCCCACCGATCTCGACCATTACGTCGGGATTTTCCTTCAGAAAATTAAAAATAGCCTGCAAGCCGTTCATGCTTTCCGGTTTGAGGTCGTATTTATTCATTTCAAAATATACATTGTCCAGCCGGATAATACTGCCCGCTTTCAAATTCTTGCGGTCCATTGGCTTGGGCTCTGGTACCGCAGCAGGGGTGGGCGGAGCCGGCGGTGATTTTACGACGATCTTTTTAGTCGTATCCGTTGGTGTTTTCTTGGCGATCGGTGGTGGCATTTTTTCCGGATTACAGGGCAACTGACGTATTGCGGTCGTATTGTCCAGCAGAATGTTGCCGTTGTACGGGAAAAGTACGGGTTGTTTATAGTAGGCTTCGATGATAATAAACGAATAATTGCCTTTTTTTGGATGGAAACGACAGTTTGTAGTCACCCAACGCGTATTTGTAATAATCGGCGTTTCAAACAGTAATTCGGCTTTGTCGCAATAGCCATTGCCCCCCCAGATGCGGATTTTGGCCGGCGTGGCGTAGTTAACCGGATCCCCAGTCAGTCGACTCAGGCTTTCGTAAATTTCAGCACGACAAAGATCAATGTTCATCTCATAACATTGATTGATTTCTAAAGGGCGACTAAGCCGTTGTCCTACCGCTTCGTTGGTTTCATTGTCGCGTACCACCAGACCTAAGTAGGTCGAACCATTGCTGGCCGCCTTGGTTACCGAAAAGCTACCCGGTTGGATATCCGGGGGACTTTCCGCCGCATTGCCGCAATTGTACCAGCCAACCGGGGTTTGGCCGCCTTTAGCCAGGTCCTCAAAAGAAGGATTCGTCAGTTGAATGGGAGGCGGATCCTTTTGACCGTGTGCAGCCAGTGGGAAAGCGAGGGCCAATACAATCCATCGTAATTTAAATTCCAGAGACATATTGAAGTATGTTTGATTAGGATTTACGTGATCAGTAGGCAAAGAGTGTGCCGTTTGGTCTTTAACCAGACACTTTTCCTAATAACACGCGAAGTTTTCTCTATGTTGTTATTTTTTAAGCGCAATAAAGGTGCTATGGTTCAATGTATTGCACCGATATTGTTGAAACGCAAGTCCTGCTTTTTTATGTCGTTACATTCGACGAAAAACCAGGGTTTAACAGTAACCGCCCGTCCTGACGGTGTGTACCGGTTGCTTTATCTGCCGAATTAAGGGCGAACAAACCAAGCAAACGGTACACACCGGGCATAAACGCGTGGTTATTTAAACGCATCCAATCCTGTTACATCATGTCCCGTGATGAGCAGGTGAATGTCGTGCGTTCCTTCGTATGTAAGTACAGTTTCCAGATTCATCATGTGGCGCATCACCGGATATTCGTTGGTGATGCCCATGCCGCCATGAATCTGGCGGGCCTCCCGGGCGATCTCCAGGGCCATCTGTACGTTGTTGCGTTTGGCCATCGATACCTGCGCCGAGGTTACTTTTCCTTCGTTGGCGAGGGTGCCCAGCCGCCAGGCCAGCAGTTGCGCCTTGGTGATCTCGGTGATCATTTCCGCCAGTTTCTTTTGCGTCAACTGGAACCCACCGATCGGTTTGCCAAACTGCATGCGCTCTTTCGAGTAACGCAGGGCCGAATCGTAGCAATCCAGTGCCGCGCCCATCGCGCCCCAGGCAATGCCGTACCGCGCTTTGGTGAGGCAGGAAAGCGGTCCGCCCAGACCACTGATATTGGGCAGTACATTTTTCTTGGGTACGCGTACGTCTTCAAACACCAGTTCACCCGTTATGCTGGCCCGTAGCGACCATTTGCCGTGGATTTCCGGCGCGGTAAAACCTTTCATGCCTTTTTCAACGATCAATCCGCGAATGCGGCCACTTTCGTCTTTGGCCCAGACCACGGCAATATCGGCCACCGGAGAATTGGTGATCCACATTTTTGAGCCGTTGAGAATATAAGCATCGCCGTCATCTTTAATATTGGTCAGCATGCTGCTCGGGTTGGAGCCCGCATCGGGTTCGGTCAGGCCGAAACAACCGATCAGTTCGCCTTTCGCGAGTTTGGGCAGGTAATGCCGGCGTTGTTCCTCCGAACCGAATTTGTAGATCGGGTACATCACCAGCGAACCCTGTACGGAAGCCATCGAGCGAATGCCCGAATCGCCACGTTCCAGTTCCTGCATGATAATGCCGTAGGCTATTTCATCCATACCGCCGCAGCCGTATTCCGCTGGTAGCGAAGGCCCAAAGGCACCAATTTCCGCCAGCCCTTTGAACAGGTGCGTCGGGCATACGGCGCGGTTGGCGTAATCTTCAATGATAGGGCTGACTTCCGCTTTTACCCAATCGCGTACGGCCTCGCGGGCCAGCAAATGTTCAGAAGTAAGCAGATCGTCTACGCCATAATAATCGTGGTGCTGGTAGCGGTCTTCGCGGACGGATTTTGGTTTGGGTGCGATAGCAGCGCCGTTTCCGTTTTCGTGCATGGTATTGCCTTATTAATGGTTAAGTAAATTTTGGCTCGTTGAAATTTCAGGGCAAAAGTACATAATGTTATAACGTTACAACGGTTTAACTGCACGTATCACGCACTTAAACCGAATATAATTTTATTTTAAAGATAATAACAGGCTTCAAAACGAAGATGGTTTTGGGAAACCCGTCATCGGACAATCGTCGCAAATCCTTTGAACTTTAATCTTTCGCCCCTCGGCTCGGTAAAAGTAACCAGGTATACATATACACCGGCAGGAGAGACGCCGCCAGTGTTCTTCTGTCGCCCGTTCCATTCTTCAGTCGGATCGGTGGTTTCAAATACTTGCTCCCCCCAACGATTCCAGATGGTCATGTTGAAATCCGTAACGCCCAGGAGCGAGCCTTTTCCCAGGAACCCATCATTGTTGCCATCGCCATTTGGCGTAAATGCATTGGGCATAAACCAGCGAATTTCCGGCCGGATATCCAGAATTTTAGAAATGGAATCCTGGCACCCGCGCGGGTGAGTTACGACGAGCCGTATTTTTACCTTCCCCGTATCCGGGAAAGTGAAAATAGGATTCTGCTGCGTAGTCGTACTGTACCGGCCAAATTGCCAGTTCCAGTAAATAGCGCCCTGTGATAGATCCGTGAATTTCACGGTATTATTAAAAATGCTCAGCAGGGTATCCGGATCACAACTGAAATCGGCGGTCGGCGAAGGTTCTACGCGGATCAGATTGTCAAAAGTAGAAGAAGTAAAACACCCGATCGGCGAAGTGATTTTGACGCTTACGCTGTAAATGCCGGGTTCAGTATAAACGTGCGTGGGGCTAATCGTGCCGGAAAGCGTACCGCCATCGCCAAAGTCCCAGACAATGTCGTAGGTTTCATCGATTGGCGTGGAGAGGTTATCAAAGAATATATTGGCCGGTGTACATCCCAGAAAAGAGTTGGGTTTGATAATAATGACCGGCGGCACCGGAAACCAGTTAATCACCTGTAGGGTATCATCCTTACAGCCATTTTGATCGGTTACGGTCAGTCGCACCGGGTGGTTGCCGGGAATAGGGTAGAGGTAGTCCGGGTTTTGTAGCACGGAGGTGCCACCCGGGACGCCAAAATTCCAATTCCATTTGTTCACGATCCCGTCGCCGGACGATTGGTCGGTAAAAACGACCGGACCGGCTACGCAGGTATCGTAGATGTAGGAGAAATCAGCACGAACCGTCGGGAAGATGCGGATGGTGATAAAAGCCGTATCACCGCAGTATTCACCGGGATTGAGGTACAAAGTTCCCTGGTATAAACCGGTGTCCGGGAAAACGATGGTGAGCGGGTCCCAGCTGGTGCTGTCCTGAAAGATAGTGCCGTTATTGAAATCAAAAGTCCAGATAAAACGGTCGACATTGGCGCGTTGCTTGCTTTCGTTTTTCAAGGTAATGACGCGATCGCCACACGATTCGATATAGTATCTTTTCGGACCCGTGATCGAATCTTCAAATACATCGGCGACCACCTGTGGGTCGCAATTGGTTACATTGAATTGAAATTCGCGTTTCACCGTGGAAAGCAACACGCCATTTCGGTACTCCTGCACGCAAACGCCTACGACAAACTGCCCTAATTTATTCGGTCGACCGCTGATAAAACCGGTTACGGCATTAATCGTTACTTGTGGCGCGCCACCGATCGGATTGGTGGGGCTGTAGGTCGGAACCACAAAAGGCACATCAAAAAAAGGCGGTGCACAAGGCGGCGAAGGCATTGCTCCGGTGCACAGCGTGATTCCACCCGGGCTGGTATCGTTGCCACCGCCTTTCCAGGGTGCACAAAAACTATAGACTAATTGGTCGCCATCGGCATCCGTCGCACTATGGTCAAATTCCAGACTGAAATCTTTACAAATAATGATCGGGGGAAAGTTTTGAAAGACCGGACTATTGTTGCACAACTGTTGTGCTGTGGGCGTTATTTCCACCATATAGGTTGCACCCAGATCTCCCGGATTGATCAGGTTGGAAATCGTTCCATTGCGGCAACAGCGTTGATACACAATGAAATAACTTTTATCCAGGGAGATGGGCAACTCCCGGATAAACACATACGTACCCTGCTGGACACATACATTGGGAATGTTGTTGACACAGCGCGGCGTATCCGGAATCAACTTTTCAATCGGCATGATTGGCACGGTGAATTTCTGAAAAGGGCCAGGCTCCGGATTCAGATAAGTACCCCGGAATATCGAGATTTGCGCGTTCGGGTCCAGTTCGGCACCATTGTAACTCGGGTCGCAGTCACGGTAGATTTTCATGGTGAAACGATAGCGATTCAGGGAACTGTTCGCACCGGGTCCCAGGCATTCGTAGGTGATCTCGCCACCGATAATGTGACGGGCTGTGGCTATCTCCGGGGCAAGCATGCCGCCCAGTAGCAGAAAAAAAAGTAAAATACCGCGAAGGGTCATAATCAAATTCGTTTAATTTGGAGGAAAGTCGGACTTTTACCCCCACAAAAGTAAACCAGTTAACGAGTATTAAACACCAATTGTTGGCTATGTTCCTGCTACGCGACGACATTTCTGATATTTCTAACTTACTGCTCGAAGGCAGTATCATCTGTTACCCCACCGACACGATCTGGGGCATCGGCTGCGATGCTACCAATGAGGAAGCGATTGCCAAGGTCTCCGCACTCAAAGGTCGCACGCCCGAAAAAGGCTATGTGCTGCTGGTCTCTTCTATTGAAATGCTCAAAGAATACGTCCCTAAGATACATCCGCGCCTGGAAACGCTTTTGTCGTTTCACAAACGACCGCTTACGGTTATTTACGACCGCAACCAAGGCTTACCCGCAGCAGTGAAAGCCCCCAACGGCTCCGTCGCAATTCGAGTAACCCAGGATGAATTTTGCTGCGAACTGATTGAATCATTGGGACGACCGATCGTAAGCACCTCGGCCAATAAAAGTTCCGAACCTTTTCCACCCACCTTTGGCATGGTCAGCAGTGAAATCCTGGGTGGGGTAAACTACGTCGTGAAATACCGGCAGGACGACAAGGAACCCGGCGAGCCCTCTTCTATTGCCAAATTGGACCGGCATCTGGAACTGGAATTCCTGCGCGAATAAAATTGTAATTTGTATTATCTGTGCCCTATTTGTTACGCCGAATAATGGCAAGAAGGCACCTGTAAATGACAACCGGCCATTTGCAGATGCCTTCTTTTTGTTTATTTGTATCTTCTGCGAACTAACTTGATGAAATTTTTGGCCGGTTCGACCCGTTTTTTATCCAGCCAGCCGTAGCGTACGACAGCTTGATCGAGCAAGTATTGCTGGGCCTCGCCAAACTGCGTAAAACTATTGAGTGCAGTAATGGCTGCTTCGAATGCCTGACCGTCACCGGAAAAGAGTTCGCGCGTCAGCAGAAGCCGGTCGTTGAGCGCAATCGCTTTTTTCAGATCGGCAATCGGCAACTCGGATAGTTTTTCGGATAGCTCTTTCGCCTGTCTTTCTTCAAATAAAATATCCGCATATCCGCTGGATACGACGGGTGCCACAGGCTCCACCACGACCGGTGCGGCTATAACTGGTGCCGGTGCCGGTACTGGTGCTGGAGGTGGTGGTACGACTGCAACCGGAGCCACGACCGGCGGCGGCGGCGCAGGAGCGGGTGCGACCGGTTCAGGCGCAATAACGACCGGAGGCGGAGGCACAATGACCGGTTGGGGCGCTGCGGCGGCCGGCTGCTCGATCACTTCGTGTGGGCGAGCAGCTGGTTTGTGCGCCGGTATGGGTGCATTTTTTGCAGCATAACCCGATGATTCAGAAAGCATTGCATCGTACAGTTCCCGTACATAAGACGCCATGATATCAATATCGATCCGGGCAATATTATCCGGGTCTCTGCTCAGACGCGTGAACTCGCGATTCAGTTTGTCGAGATAAATTTTTGTTTTTTGTAAATCCATATCAAGTTGGGTTGAGGGTTGTGCTACATTTACCGGCAAATTTCAAAAAATATTGCGCACATTCTACTATTCATCATTTATCATTCTGAAAATTGTTTCTCGAACCACACTTTAAAGGACAGCGCAGTGGCTGGATCGAAGTTGTTTGCGGCTGTATGTTTTCCGGAAAAACCGAAGAACTGATCCGCCGACTCAAACGCGCTAAAATCGCGGAGATGAAAGTGGAAGTATTCAAACCGCGCATCGATACCCGTTATGACGAAGTATCCATTGTCTCACACGATACGACTTCCGTATTGGCCCAGCCGGTGGAACACTCTTCCAAATTACTGAAAATCAGTCCGGATACCACCGTAATCGGCGTCGATGAAGCCCAGTTTTTTGATGAAGAACTGCCCGATGTATGCCAGGAACTGGCCCTGCGCGGTGTACGTGTCATTATAGCCGGACTGGATATGGACTATCGCGGGGTACCGTTCGGCCCTATGCCCAACCTGCTGGCGATTGCCGAATACGTGACCAAAGTCCACGCGATTTGTATGCACTGCGGCAACCTGGCCACCCATTCCTACCGGCTCGCCGACGGCGACGAAGTCGTGCTGCTGGGCGAAAAAGAACAGTACGAACCGCGCTGCCGGTCGTGTTATCACATGGGAAACATCTTGCGTTTAAAGTGAAGCATGAAAAGTGAAGAATCCTGAAAGGTGATTTTCTCAAGTTGATACCTGTTTGCCGGTACGGATTCATCTCTGCCATTGTTGGCGTCCTCAGATTCATATAGCAAGACAGGCACCAGCCTGTCAAAAATCCGTTTTTAATCCACACGAAGCGTTTCATCCGGTGTGCAATCCTACCGTGACGGGCAATTTATAAGCGCCATAAAAAAGGGTTCACCGCCATCAGCCGTGAACCCCTCTTCTATAAAAACAGCAAAGCAGCAAAAATTCACTCCTTCACGTTTCATTCATCACAGCGCTCTGATCTTCAGTCGCATGCCGAATTTCACCCCGTCGCCGCCGTTTAGTTTGCGGATATTCTCCACCGTGGTAGCGTACTGATGGGCGATATCTTCCAGCGATTCATTGCGGCGGACCGTATGATACTGGAACACAGCGGTGCGCACCACTTCTTCCTTGCGGCTATTCACCAGGGTCGCTTGCGGCGCAGTGGTGGAAGGTGCGGCATTGGATCCGCCCGTACCGTCCATCGGTTTTATCTTAGCCACCGGCACTTTGCTTTTCGGGGCTTCAATGTGCAGTTTGTCGTATTTCTGGACAAAGACCGGCCGCCAGATGCGGATATTCTGGTTTGGATACACAAAATTGGAACTGAGTTTATTCCAGGTTTTCAGGTGATCGCCGCTGATGCCACCGCCGATGCGCTGTGCCAGCATATCGACACTTTCCGGTTGCGCGACCGAAACAGTCGTTTCAAAATAACGCCCGTCGCCGGTAACGCCGCCATTCTGGTAATCACCTTCCTGTACATATACGCGGCTGCCCAGCGTATTCAGGTATTTCAAAAAAGCCGGCATAACCCGCTGTGGTACGATCACAAAATTACCATCGGTACTTGGTGGCACATAGTCGCGGCGGAAACCAGGGTTCAAATCTTTAATAATGCTGTAATCAATCCCCGTTGCATCAGAGATATCGCGGAACGATAATCCTTCGTACACCTTAATATAGGACACCATTTGCGCGTCCAGATCCGGGTTGTATGGTTCCAGATCGTGTTCTTGGTAAAAATTGCAAAGATAACTGGCGGCAATAAAAGCAGGCACGTAATTGCGGGTCTCTTGCGGCAAAAAGCGCTGGATCACCCAGAAGTTGCGACTGTGGCCGCGTTTGATGGCGCTATTCACCCGGCCGGGACCGCTGTTGTACGCTGCCAGTGCCAGTGCCCAGTCGCCAAATTGTTTGTGCAAATCGCGGAGGTATCGGGCGGCCGCATCGGTGCTTTTAACCGGATTGCTGCGATCCTCAACGGCGCTGTTGTTGCGCAGGCCGTAATCACTGCCAGTAGCAGGCATAAACTGCCACAGCCCCGTAGCGCCTACGCGCGACACGGCTTTGGCATTCAGGGCCGATTCTACCACGGAAAGGTACTTGAGATCCGTTGGCAGGCCGTATTCGCGTAATTTTTGCTCGAAAAGGGGGAAATAGGTCAGGCGCTTGCCTAGCATGGCACGCGCTTTTTCGGGTTTATTTTGTACGTATGTCTTGATGTAACCTTTGACTACGCCATTCGTGCGCAACTCCAGACATCCATTCAAATAAGACAAACGTTCCCGTAAATCAGCATCCGTAAGTAGTTTAGTATTTGGACCTCCGCCCTTGGCAACCAGAATATCCGCAGTATCTATCGGGTCTTCCAAATCTGCTGCCTCTTGTTGCTCCTGTCCCCACACAGGACTTGCACAAAAAAATAATGCCAGTGTTAACCAACACAAAATCGGGTTTCTCAACTGCATGAGTACACAAAGTCGTTTAAAAATAATGAAAATAAAGCAGTGATGACCAATCAAACGGGCTTAAAAACGGTATCCGCGTTGATTTATTCTTTGGGTAAGCACAACAAGCGATAAAAAAATCCGCAATGGATTGGCCTGTTCATAAAAAGGACACACAAAAGTCGTAATTCTAAATGGTTTGCCAATGCGTTCAAATGTTAAATTACAAATCGTTTGCAAGTCGTGCTAAAAATTGCGGTGTTGCAGGATGGGCATTTAGCCGAACTTAATCCGAATCCGGGTACAACTAACAAAATGATTGCTGAACTTCCGGCACCCGCGCCAACTTTTTCTCAAAATTTTATTTTGGTCAATAAAAAGTAAACGAACCTGCTTGTAATATGGCAGATATGCGTACTTTTGCGCGGCTTTTTAAAGAAAAGGGGTCCATTAGTTCCAAAAGATTTTGCCAAACCCGGGAACTGGGCGCCTTAAACCAAACATCATTTCGTTTTATGGCTAATATCGGTCGTATTAAGCAAATTATCGGTGCCGTTGTGGACGTAGATTTCAGCGGCGCAGACAGCAAACTACCGGAAATTTTGAACGCGCTTGAGATCAATCGCGCAGACGGTTCCAAACTCGTACTGGAAGTACAACGTCACCTGGGTGAAAATGGTGTCCGCACCATTGCTATGGACTCTACGGACGGCCTG
>JBBRDQ010000125.1:0-14554 GCA_038203695.1 Chitinophagales bacterium | reverse complement strand
AGTAACCGTTACGGCGTAATTTCCGGGTAGAATGGCCGTCAAATCTTCGGTAACCGCCAGATTCGACCAGGCAAAGGTGTAGGGCGCGCCGACTCCGCTCACGCTGAGATCGATCGCGCCATTATTTTGACTACAAATGGCTGCCGTGACCGCTGCGCTTACTTGCGGATCCTGGGTATTGTTGCCGATCATAAAGGTGCTGGAGGACGTACAACCCACGCCCGCGCTTACGGTGACGGTGTAGGTGCCGGCTACCAGACCGCTCAAGTCCTGCGTGGTGGCGGCATTCGACCAGGTGTAGGTGTAAGTACCAGTGGGGGTTACACTCACGTCTATCGTGCCGTTGGCAGCGGCGCAGGAAGTATTACCGACGGTTACACCGGTGATATTTAAGGCAATATTATTATTTAAAACCGTCGCTGTCGCTGTGGCAGAACAGTCGAAAAAGTCGGAAACGGTGACCGTATACGTTCCAGGTGCGACATTCACCAGGTTGGCGGAGGTGGCGGTATTCGACCATTTAAAGGTGTAGGGCGGAGTGCCCCCACTTGCTGTTAAGGAAACACCGCCATTATTTTGCCCGCAAATGGCCGGCGTAGCCGAAATGGCGACATTGGGTGCGGCGGCGGCATTGAGTACGACAAACGTTGTGTTGGCTTTGCAATTGCCGAAAGTGACGGTGACTGTATACGTTCCGGCACCGAGATTGACGAGATTCTGGGTCGTCGGACCATTCGACCATTTATAGGTATAGGGGGCCGGTGGCGTTACATCGATATCGATAAAACCGTTGTTGCTGACACAGGAAACATCGTCGGACACATAGGCGGTTATTTCAATGGGCAACACCTCATTCGGAACCATGACTAACAACACTGCCGAGCATCCGGTGGCCGTCGTAACAGTTACGGCGTAATTACCTGGTAGTAAGTTGTTTAAGTCTTGGAAAACGGAGCCATTCGACCATTTAAACATATACGGTGTCACACCGCCATCTACCATTAGATCAATCGCGCCATTCCCGGTATTACAGATCGAGGCAGTGATGTCCGCCGTCAAAATCGGTATTTCAGTGGCATCATCTACCGTGAAGACCTCCGTGGCAGTACAAGTGCCACCGGCGCTGACGGTTACGTAATAATCGCCGGGTGCCAGGTTGTTCAGTGTACTTGTCGTAGCGCCGGTCGACCATAAAACAGTGGCGTTGACCGGCGTAAGCGATAACATGATCGAGCCATTATTGGTTAGGCAAGACGTTTTCGGTTTTACCACGCCGCTGATATTCACCAGAATTTCGTCGTTTTCGACAATGACAATTTCGGTCGAAGTACAAGCGTTGGCACCAGTCACAGTGACCACATAACTGCCTGCCGAAACACCGCCGATATCTTGCGTCGTTTGTCCGCCCGGCCACAAATAGGTATAAGGAGGAATGCCACCGGTGACCGTCAAATTGACGCTGCCATTCAAAAGTCCGCATTTTGCGGCTACCATAGTATAGGTCAATATGGGGGCATTGGGATCGATGTCTACGTTGAAAGATGCCGTTTCGGTACACGAACCACCGGCATTTACGGTCACTGTGTAGGTGCCTGCCTGCAAGCCACTGATATCCTGGGTAGTAGCCGAAGTTGACCAGGAATACGTATAAGTACCTGGTGGTGAAACCATTAGGTCAATGATGCCATTGGCGTTGGTATTGCAGTTGGTATTGGCCGTCACGTTGGCGGTGAGGTTGATCGGCGGATTGTTATTGGTAACGGCGATGGTGGCTACACTGCTGCAACCATTGGCAGAGGTGACGGTGACGGTATAATTTTGCGCCACCAGCCCCGTAATATTCTGCGTAGCAGCGCCCGTCGACCAGGCAAATGTATAGGGCAACGTTCCGCCTGTCGCGGTAATCGAAATGTTTCCGTTGGGTAAATCGCAGGTACTGCCGGTCGGGTTGGGGTTGATGGAAGGCTGGTTCGGATTACCCGGTACCTCAAAGTTGCCGACCGTGGTGCAACTGCCGCCCGCACTCACGGTCAGGAAATAAGAGCCTGGTGAAAGTGCTGTAAGGTCTTGCGTTGTCTGGCCGCCCGACCACAGATAGGTATAGGTCCCTGCCGGGCTGACGCTTACATTGATGCTGCCGTTGCTGGCCCCGATACACGTGGAGTTTGCCTGAATAACTGCGGTTACATTGAACGTCGGGTTGTTATTGCTAATCGTGGCGCTGGAAACGGTCGTACAGCCGTTTGCTCCGGTGACCGTCAGTAAATAGGTCCCAGCCAGCATCATATTCAGGTTTTGACTTGTTTGTCCACCCGACCACAAGAACGTATAGGGTGCGACGCCCCCCGAAACGCCGACGAGAATGCTGCCGTTGGTTAAATCGCAGGTGCTTGCTGTTGCATTGGTATTTACGGTAGGCGGGTTCGGGTTGTCGGGTACGACGAAAGTGGCCACGGCACTGCACGAGCCGCCCGAACTAACCGTCAGGGTATAACTGCCCGGCTGGAGTCCGGTCAGATCCTGGGTGGTTTGCCCACCGCTCCACAAATAGGTATAAGTACCTGCTGGAGCGACGCTTACATTAATGCCGCCGGTACCGGTCGCATTACACGAAGTATTGGTCTGAATGACGGAAGTGACATTGATCGGCGGATTATTATTGCTCACTGTAACCGTCGAAGTGGCGGTACAGCCGTTTGCACCAGTTACCGTCAGCGCATATCCGCCGGCCGGCACATTGGTCAGGTTTTGGGTCGTCTGCCCGCCACCCCATACGTACGTATAGGGCGCAACACCGCCGGAAACACTGACACTAATACTGCCGTTGGGCAAATCGCAGGTCGATGCAGTAGGCGTGGCATTGATCGTAGGCGTATTCGGCATATCCGGTACGGTGAAATTCGCTACCGTGGTACAGGAGCCGCCCGCACTGACGGTCAGCGAGTACGCTCCGGGAGGAAGATTAGTCAGGTCCTGGGTGGTTTGTCCACCGTCCCAGAGGTATGTATAAGTACCTGCTGGTGAAATACTTACATTGATGCCACCGGTACTGCTTGCATTACAGGACGTATTGGCGGCGATCACGGAAGTCACATTGATCGGCGGGTTATTATTATTGATCGTGACAGTGGTAGTAGCCGTGCAACCGTTGGCGCCGGTTACCGTAATCGTATATCCGCCAGCCGGCACAGTGGTCAGATTGAGCGTCGTTTCCCCGCCGCTCCATAAGTAAGTGTAGGGTGAAACGCCTCCCGAAACGCTGACAGTGGCGCTGCCGTTGGAAAGATCACAGGTAGATGCGGTAGGCGTAGCGGTCGCTTGCGGATTGTTGGGCGTATTGGCAATCGTGAAAGAAGCAGTCGACGAACACGTCACGCCTTGCGATACGGTTACGGTATAGGTGCCGGGCATAAGTCCCGTCAAATCCTGGGTTGTTTCTCCTCCCGACCAGGTATAGGTATAGGTTCCGGCTGGTGTTACACTTACATCGATCGCACCGGTCGGACTGGCATTACAAGTGGTGTTGGGCAGCAGGGCGGCCGTTATACTGGGATTGACCACATTGTCATTGACCGTAGCGGTGGCCGTGCGCGTACATCCATTGGCGGAGGTAACCGTCACGGTATAAGTGCCCGGTGGCATACTGGCCAAGTTCTGTGTGGTCGCACTATTGGACCATATATACGTATACGGGGTAGTACCACCGGTTGTGTTTAGATTAACCGAACCATTGCTTTGTCCACAACTGGCTGCTACGGCGGTTGCCGTTGACGTAACGGTCACTAAGGTCACCGCGCTGGTCCCCGACACCATACCCGGACACCCGGGCGTAGTCGAGGTGCTCAATACGTTGACCAGTGTGTAATTGCCCGCCACGGTGGGCATCAAAATGTACGGATTGGTACTGGTCGTAATGGCTGGTTGGGGCAGTCCATTGATGGCGTAGGTAAATTGCCAGGGGGCGGTACCGGTAAATGCTACACTGAGATTGACGTTGGGCGGCGAGCCCTGACAAATAATACCGCTACCCGAAATCACAGCTGTAGGTCTGGGTAACACCTGCACCGGGAAACAGGACTGGGTGGGATTGGGAAAACATAGATTGCCCACTGTCACGCATACATTGGCCATGCCGGTAAAGTTGCTGGCCCAGTTGACGGTAGTATTATTGTTATTCGTAGTAACCGTGCCGGCAGCGGCTGGCGTAACCGTCCAGTTGTAGATGGTAGCGCCAGTGACCGGTGGAATGGAATAACTGGAAGCGGTGCCCGCACAGGTAGGGTTGGGGCCAGTGATTGCGCCCGGGTTGCCAGGGGGCACGCCCACCGTGGAGCCCTGTAATACATTTATCGTGTAATCGCACACATTTCCGCCGCAACCGTCGAGTACAATCCAGTAGATTTGCCCGATTACGAAGTTGTTCGCCGTAAGCAGAAAAGGCGTAGTACTACAGGAACACTGTAAGTCCATCGCTACCCAAGGGTTCCCGCACCCCCGATAAATGCCGCCTTGCAGCCCCATCTGGCTGCCCGGAGAGCAGTTAGATGGAGTAACCTGAATGGAAATCGTCGTGCTGCCGGCAAAAAAAGCAAACCACTCGTCATTATTCAACGTCCAGCCCGGACAACCTGGAAAATTCTGCGGCGAGTTGTTGTTATTGATGGTGGAACAATAGCCTTCAATCGTAGGGCACAGGATCGGGGCCTGCGCACAGGTATTGCCCGGACTTGGGAAGCCCGGCGGCGGACATTGTGCATAAATTGAGGTAAAGGGAGCGATGAACAGACTAAGAACAATCAGGCAGTACAGGATTCTCATGAGCAGGTATTCGTCATTGTTTCAAATAAAAAATGGCTTTCCCGGGAAGCGCAGCTTCCCAAAAATGCTGTAATCGGCCCATAAAATAGTTTACTCCTCCGAACTTAACTGGTTTGGAGGAGCATGTTTCTAGTAAACACTCGAAGGTCACAAATGTAAGGAATTATGTTAAAATTCAATTTTTGCCACCGAATAATTGGGCAGTTGCCGGGAAGTGCGCTGTTTTTTGTCCGCCATTAGCCAAATATTCCATTGCCATCCCTAATACGTCCGGCGCCGAACGGAACGGTAAAAATTATTGTCCGCAAAATGAACGTCTGCCCCTGTAGCGTATATCACTGTAAATTGATTTTCAAAACAACGCGTATGAATCGTCCCGTTTTTTTATTGTTACTTTGTTTTACCTGCACCTGTCCGCTGACCGCCCATAGTGTAATTGCCCAAAAAACTGCTGCCGATTTTTTGGTAAACATTCGTGCCGCATCCCTGCAAGGCGATCAGGCCAAAGTAGCCGCTGTCTGCCGCGATTGGTATGCCAGCGGCACCTGCTCGCCCGGCGAACTCAACTGGAATTACAATGCCATGATCGGACTCGAACCTTCCGCGCTGCTTATCACGCAAAATGAAGAAGATACGTATCCGGCCTGGGTACTCCAATACGCGCTTAATGTGCGACCGGATGTAGTGGTCCTCAGTCTTCAACTATTTGATAAGGAGGCTTATAAATCTTTTTTTTCGACTGGCCCCATCCCTGTTCCAAGCGGTAGCAACCCCAAGGATTTATTGCAGAATCTTTTGCTCAATCAAGCGGAAAGGCCAGTGTACTTAGGCGTGATGCTCGACAAACAACTCCTCGAAACATACCAAAAAAACCTTTACCTCACCGGGCTGACCTTCCGATACAGCACCCCTCCATTCGACAATATGGCCGTGTTGCGCCATAACTACGAACACTTATTCCTTACGGACTATTTGCGCCAGCCGCTGCGTCCAGAGCCGCAGCCCGCCAAAATAGCCGCGATGAACCTGAATTATATTCCCGCATTTTTATCCCTATACCGCTATTATATGGCAAAAGGTCAAACAGATCAAGCCACTGATTTGCAACAAGTTACCTTACAAATTGCCCATGCCGCTAACCGAGAGGCGGATGTACAGGCATTCTTTTTACCGGAAAAAAAGGATAGTTTTGTGAGTATGGTTCCGGCGCGTACTTTTGAAAAAAACATGAAAAAAGCCGGCACACACATTTGGGCTGCCGAAACCGAAACCAGCAACAGCCAATATGAATTGTTTCTTCAGGATTTGCTCAAAAACCGGGATTTCGAACAATTAGGCAAGTGTAAGACGGTTAAAACCGATTGGCGTGCCCTTTTAGCAGCCGATCAGCAAAATCTATCCGACGCGGTATTGTTTGAAAACTATCATCCGGATGCAGCCAACGCACCGATTCAGAACATAAGTTACGACGCTGCGCAATTGTATTGCGCCTGGATGACGCAGGTGTACAATGCCTCAACCGATAAAAAGAAATATACAAAGGTTTTGTTCCGTCTGCCAACTGAAGCCGAGTGGGAGATTGCTGCGCGCGGTGGAATCGATACCATCTCTTATCCATGGGGGGGGCATTATGTACGCAATAACAAAGGCTGCTATCTGGCTAATCTCAACGCTACAAAACCGTGCGGCGACTGTCCGGATAAACATACCGTGGCCAATGACGGCGGTTTTTTCCCGGTTGCCGTGGGTAGTTATTTTCCGAATAATTTTGGCTTGTATAACATGGCCGGCAATGTCGCAGAAATGATCCAGGAGACTGGCAAAGCCAAAGGGGGCAGTTGGCAGGACGACGAATTGCACTGTCAAATTCCACAAGTCAAAAAGTACACAGCACCCAGCCCTGCCATTGGGTTCCGGGTTTTCATGGAAGTTATCGCCGAGTAAAGTTGCGGAAGAAATATCAAATCGAAACCGACGAAGTGCTGCTGGCAGCTATTTGTCGCCGCGAAGCGGATGCATTCGCGGTGCTGTACGACCGGTACGGACCGCGCATGTACCGGTATTTCTATCGGATGTTTTGGCGGGACAGTGCAAAAGCCGAAGACTTTACCCAGGATCTTTTTCTAAAGATTATCGAAAAAGCCACCCTGTTCAACCCCGCTTACTCCGTCAAAACCTGGCTTTATACAATCGCCGCCAATATGTGCAAAGGGGAGTTTCGCCGTATGCAGCATGCCGGAAATTATGTGGAAAACATCCCAGATACCGCTTTTTACTTGCTGCCGGAAACCATTGATAATCAACTTTTTGAAACCTGCCTGCGCGCTTCAATCGACGATCTGGAGGAACACCATAAACAGTGTTTTATCTTGCGCTACCAGGAAGCATTATCGGTTCGGGAAATCAGCAATATTGTCGGTTGTCCGGAAGGGACCGTAAAATCACGCCTGCACCATGCGGTCCGAAAAGTAGCGGGACAAATGGAAGCGTGGCGGGAAATAAAAGGGGCGTAAGATTAATTTCTTAGTGACGGGGTGACTCAAATCACCCCGTCACTAAGAAATCAATCTTACGCCGATATTCGCATAATAAGTCAATTTATAATGATCGAGGAAATCGAAATACTAGCCCGCCAAAAACCATTTTCGCAACTGACCGATGCGGAACAAGCACTGGTATTGGATATCATGTCCGGAGAATCTTATCAGCAGTTGCGCCGGCTGCTGCTGCTGGTGCCCACACTGGATGCGCAGGTGCAGCCATCGGCTCAACTACGCGCCAGTCTGCTGCAACAATTTGACCGGCAAATGCGCCGACGCTCTTGGTTAGAGCGGTCTGTGCAAGCACGGCTACCCGTCTGGCAGGCTGCCGCTGCCTTGCTGCTGGCGGTTGGATTAGTGGGTTTTTGGAACAAAAAAGCCCCGGTACAACCGCAAATTATAACGCAAACCACCGTGCGCATCGATACTTTTATCCAGGATCGGGTCCTGTGGAAAGACCGCGTTGTGTGGCGTTACAGGCCGGTTCCGCCGCCTGTGGTCGCGCTGGTCCCCACTATTGAAAGCGAGGCTCATGCACCAACCGGTCATTTTAACGACTGGGCTGCATATACGGACCTCGATACGATTGCCGGCAGTTCACTCGCCCAGCAACCCGAACTGTTGCAGTTCTTTACTCAACCCAATAAGAGTGACCAGTAATATCTTCACTTTTTACACTGCTCTTACCGGCTGCCATCTACCATTTTCCGAACCGCATTGGCAGTTGGCGTCGCTACCTGATAAAATAAAATACCGGAAGCGGGTAAGGTTGCACGATCTACTGCAAATGTGTGCACACCTTTGGCAAATTCTCCTTGCTGGCGGACCAACTCTCGCCCCGTTTCATCAAAAACAGTGAGTGTGGCAGCGCTGGCAGTTGGCAAATTAAAGTCTATAAACGTTCTATTAGTAAACGGATTAGGATGGTTTTGGTATAATTCAAAACCAACTTCCTGGAGCGTATTGCCCGATTCACTGTTGAAACGCAGGGCAATTTCCAGCGGTTGTGGCGCGCCTTTCTGATAGGCTTCGGCTTTGGTTACGCGGCTAGACAGGTTGAGCATCTCGTGAATCCAGCCGGTTTTTGCCGAGCGAAAGGTGACCCTGAAATTTGCCTGTGCAGTTCCTTCCCAACTGGTCGTCAAGGTTTTATCCGTATTAAAAATAGCGAAATTATCGGCTCGCATCATCGATCCCGGTTGTACGTCGATTATTTCCAAACTGGGGTATTGCAGGGTAAATTGGTAGCCCTCCACTAACTGGACAGTGGAAAACTGTACGGAAAATGTTTCCCCAGACTGCACAAGACGATCGGTTACCTCGAATAGGAGGGTTTGGCTGGAGCGATCGGTTGTTTCGGTGAAATTGCTGGTCACTACGTTCCCGCTCACATCGCCAATTTTTATCGCCACGAAGTTCTCATCCATCTGATTGCCTTGCATCACCGCTACGGTACGGCTTTCGGGGAATGTGGTTTGCCACGGATTAGCGGGCTGTGGGAAAACGAAGTCTTTATCCACAAAACGCCAGGAAGAATTGCCCGGCAGTTCCGTGTAAATACCCAGTACGAGTTTGCGCAATTCGACGATATCATAGGTGGTGATCGAACCGGAATTATTAGCGTCCGAAGCGATCATTTTATAGGGCGAAGTCAATGGCTCGATACCCAGAATATGTTTGGAAATCAACACCAGATCGAAGGTGGAAACGCCATTGATATAGTTGCCGTCTTTGGTCGGACGCAGGGTCACACTGGACGCTGTCGGCACCGCATCGGAGAACATGTAACGTCCCTGTGCGTCGGTGATGGTGACCAATTCGTTGCTCGTTGCCGAACTTTTCAAGGTAACCGTCGCGTCTTGTACGCCACTGGCGGATTCTGTTTGAACCGCGCCGGCAACGGTAAAATCGGTCGCTGCACAATTGCCGTTATTGTCCTGCACCAGAATGTATGTTTCGCAGTAACTGGCGTTGCCAGCCAGGTCGATCGCCCAAAGTTCTACGGGTTGCGTACCGAGTTCATTGCAGGTAAAAATGACACTGGTATTGGGATTTCCACTGGCGTCCAGTGGAAATCCGATGCCGGTGCCCGACTTCCGGATACCGAATTTTAATTTGTTGGCCGGCGTACAGTTATCTTCGGCATACAGCAGGAAATCGTTGGCCCAGAGCTGGATCATGCCGGTTGGCATAATATTGACACTCAATCCATTATGGCAGACGACGGTTGGTTTCTTGCAGTCTTTTATGGTAAAATCATACTCGCAGATTTTTTCGTTGCCGCAGCCATCTTCGACAAACCATTTTATTTTATGGGTGCCGGCGGGGAATTCTGGTACGATGAAAATATCCGGATACAACGTATTGCTCCAGCGCACGGCGGCTATTTTCTTGGTGCCACCCGGCGCAAGGCTGGTCAGAATTTTAAAACTTAATTTTTCATTTTGCGGCATATTGCCGTTGTGGAAAACACGCGGCTCTCCGCCGGAAAAATTTGGGTTGTTGGCATTGCCAAAGTAAACGATGCCGGGCGGTGGTGGCGTCACACTGTTGATGACGGTTTCCATACTGCCATTACCGTCCAGGTCGAGGTACAACAGGTACCTGAAATTGAGCATGATCCCCGAACAGGCATCGCTTGCCGTAATGCGCAGGTCGGCCGGGCCTTCACACACATCATGCAGTTCGGTGTCGGCGTCCCACCAGTAACTTTCGTTGTAAAAAAACGCGTTGTTGTTTGTAAGATCGCAGTATTCGACCGGTCCGGTTGGACAATCATGGATCACCGGGTCTTGGGTATCAAGAATCTTGATGATCTGTTTGTACTCGTAACAGTTGGCATTCTGTTGCCAGAAATTGCCAAAATTGGTCGGTGGATCGCCCGGATTGATACTGACAATGGTTGGTGCCCAGAATCCGGTGGTTCCCGGCGGCGAGATCACCGGCGCGCGGAAGTTACTCGGGTCGTTGATGGTGTTGCTGGGATTGGGGTTGGGTACCACGATGCACTGCGCATTCGGGTTATACGTGCACCAGTTAATGATCTTCCAGGTGCGCTCGATTTTGAAACAGGCATCTGGTACTACCGTAAATATTTCATCAGCATAGGAATACGCCAATAATTCGCAGTCTTCTCCAAAAAACACCGGTACCCCGAAATTGCCGGTTCCGTCGCAGGTCAGCAGCACTTTATCGTCTGGCAATTTCAAATAATAATCCTGATCGTAGGCGGATACGATCTTTTGGGTACACACATTGCTAAGTCCGTTGCAATCGTATGCACGGAAGGTGCGGGTGATCGTACCGCGATCACAGATGGTATCGAACTGGCTGTAATTGACTGTTGAAATAATCGTATCCAGGCAACAATTGTCATAGCCGGTCGCTGTTCCGTAGGCCCAAAATGACGCATCAAAACTCTCGCACGAAGTAGTAATATTCGCTGGCGCAACGCAAGCAGGCGGGAGTTTATCTTCGACCAGCACCTGAATCATGCAGGAATTACTGCGTTGCTCTTCATACGTCAGGGAAACGGTGTCGCCCGGCACCCAAGTGTCGTACACCCGCAAAACCACGCGGATCGTATCGCCGATGTCGGAGCAACAGAACCGCACCTGATCCCGGAAAAGCGTATCGGTCTGGCAACTATTCGGATCCATACGCCGGGCTTTAAAAAAGATGCCCCCGCAATTGTCAGTACTGCCCTGGTCAAATACAGTGGCGTCTACCATCGCGGTACCGTCGATGCCCAGTGCCACTTTGGTCACTGCGGTACAGGAAGCCACCGGCGGTGTCAGATCCTTCACCGTTAGATTGAAGATACAGGTATTGCTGTTGCCACAGTCATCTTCAGCGCGGTAGGTCACGATATGGGTGCCCCGTGGAAGGCACGTAGTACTGCCAAAGGCTGCCAGTGTATCGGGCAGCCACAGGTTGTTATCCGCAAAGGTGGTTAAAGATCCGCCGATACTTACGGTGGTGATCAATTCGTCGGTTTTAGGATCAATAACCCGAATATTTCCACCAATATTGTTGATACGCGAGCAGTTGTCGGTCATTATTACATCCGGCAGATCTACGATCGCACAGCAATTGAAAGGATCGGTACTGACGGTGAGGTCCGCCGGACATACAAAGACCGGGCCTTTGGTATCGGATATTTTAACCAGTTGGCTGTAGTAAAACGGATTGCCCGCACCGGTGGGCAAACACCAGTCGTACACCGTCCAGGTGCGCTTGATTTTGTAAGAACCATCGCATACCGGAAACAGAAAATCTTCATATACCACATTTAACTCGCAATTGCCGACGTCTGGGTAAACCGGGAAATTGCGTCCGGCATAGGTAACATAAGGCGCGCCGGTCTGCAATGGATTCGTACCGGCATTATTGCAGGAAAGCAGCGTGTCGGGCGGAAAGACTAAATCGCCGATGCGGCTGCGCACCAGGTAAACATATTGCAGGCAACTGTTGGTATTGCCATACGTATCGGCTACATTCCATTGGCGAAGCACGTACCCACTGATGTTCCCTAAGCCGTTAATACTATCCGTGCAGCTGAGGTCAGTCCAGGTGTCGGTAAATGTGCGGGTGAACATCGTACAGTTTTCCTGCACCGCCGGAATGGCATTTGCGTTGAAAGCCGCGAGATAAGTCGGGGTAAGATTCGTGAGAATGCACGGCACTTGCAGGTTTACGCAGGTGAGTTTGGGTGCCAATTTATCTTCTACCTTGAGTATTGCGGTACAGGAAATCCCGGAACAGGTATCCGTTACCCGCACCGTCAGATTCAGACCGATCAGCGCACAGGTGGCAATGTTGCCGTAGTTTTGACCAGCATTACCGGTTATTTTTATCGTGTAAAAAGGATCTTCCAGGTAAGAACTGGCCGCTAGTACGACATTGGGCATCACCGGAACGATACCATCCTGATCTAGGGAGATGGTCACCACATTATTGCAGGCAACCGAACTCTGCTGGTGTACTTGCACCTGCACGGCATCGGTATTGGTACAGCCATTTGTGGCGGTTGCAGTGAGGGTGTAAAGCGTTGTTGTCGCAGGACTGGCCACCGGATTACAGCTATTGGCATCACTCAGACTGGAGACGGGCTGCCAGAAACAACTCACGCCATTGCTGGTGCTCGATAAGGCGGCGCTGCCACCCGAACAAATATAGCGATCGGCACCGGCCTCAATTACCGGCCGCGGCAAAATGGTCACGGCGATGGCTCCGGTAGCAGTGGTGCCGTTTCCGTCGGTGATGGTAATATTATAGGTACCGGAGGCAGATACAGCCGGCGCGACCAATATTGGATTTTGACCGGTCGATGTAAAGTTATTGGGACCAGACCATTTCCAGGAAACGGCGTCGCCGCCGGTTTCCGTAAGTTGCAAATTGGCTGCACCGACACAAAAAGGGGCATTGCTACCGAGTACAACGGTCGGCGGCGGGTTTTGCCCGTTCAGGGAAAGGCTCCATAAAATAGATAAAATAGCAAAGCAGGGCGATGCGCCAAAGAGGGTAAATTTTTTCATGAACCAAAGATTAAAGATCGAGAAAACTTAGAGTTAACTGGAGGCTGGAGGTGATTTCAGACTATTTAAAACAGTGTGAAATTCAATTCAACGCAATTTCCAAAACTCTTGAAGCGACGCGCCTTGCTATTCTTTCGGTGAGAAAAATCAGGATTGCAACATTAGGAGATGTGTGCAATATCGGTAAATGAGAAAGACAAACGTGACGGGTGCATTCAAAAATGGATGCAGATGGATTAAAAGATTATAATTGCTATGCAAAAGTAAGCAACGATCAGGCAGCCTGTTCCTGTTCGCCCAAGATTTAACAAAAATTCAACTTAACAAATTAATGCTCAACGGTTAACGAAAGTTTGTCGACCGTTGAGCATTAATAATTAATCGTTATACATTAACCGTTAATTATTAACCGGTAAGCAAAATTTATCAACGTAACAGGGTTACATCTCCTTTGAAATCTTCCGTTTTTCCATCCGGGAATCGCAGGCGGATATAATAGACATACACATCAGATGGAGCATCCTCGCCATTACTTTTGCCGTCCCATTTCTGCTGATCCGCCGATGCCGTGAAGACCTTTTGCCCCCAGCGGTTAAAAATAATAAATTCCTCGATAATCACATTGCCGCCGGAAACCACCAAACCGAAGGTCTCATTCAGATCGTCGTTGCCCGGCGTAAACGCGTTCGGAATGTCGACACAGCGTTTTACATTATAACTGATCGGTCCCACGGTGGTCGTACATCCGTTCAACGTAGTGGATACGGTAATCGGCAATCCACTGTCGCTTTCTCCCAATGAAATCGTGATCGAATCGCCCATGCCTCCAGGTAGTGTCGTGCCGTTTTTATCCCATACCAGCGGTGAGTTGGCTGGAGTAACGGTCGTTTTTAAAATGATCGGCGTACCCGCACAGATCGTATCGTCTGGCGAAGGAGTGCCGATGATCGGCGTAAGCGATGGTACCGGTTTGACGAATACTTTCAGCGAATCGAACAGCGCACAGTTTGGCCCGTATAACATTTGTACGATATAAACAGCATCCTGTGTGGGTCTTGCTACTGCCGTATTGGCCGCCTGACTCTCAATGCTTGGACCACTCCAGGTAAAGATTAGCGGACTGGTGCCTTCGCCGCCAGCCCCTAAGGTAGCGGTGCTGCCGGCACAGATCGTCTGGTCAGCGTTGGCAGTCAGTTGTGCTGCCGCGATCGTTACTTTTATTTCCCGCTCTATCTCGCAGACCGGCCCTTCGGCGAGAATTTTATACGTAGTGGTTTGTACAGGTGTCACGGTAGGTGTGGCCGAACTCGAGACAAAGCCCGGTGGGGTGGAGGTCCAGGTGTAATTCACATCCGGCGACTGGTCGATCGTGTTCAACTGAATACTTGCGCCGGGGCAGATGATGGGATCATTGGGCGTATTCAGCGCAGGCTGTGGTAAGATCACAATCTCGATACTGGTGCCACCCGGGCAACTTGCATCCGGCGTCGAAACTGAATAAGTGGTTGTTACCGAAGGGGTTGCAATCGGCGTCAGACAATCCAGACACGATAGGGTTGTTTCTTCTTTCCACTCCACTTTCTGTGCGGGAGATACCGTGAGGGTGATCAGGGCTGACTGGCCCGGACATATCTGTGCAGGTTGCGCGGTCGCAATCAG
>JBBRDQ010000124.1:0-14648 GCA_038203695.1 Chitinophagales bacterium | reverse complement strand
GCCGGTACGGATTAAGCCTTTAGCAGGTATCCCTAACGTCTGCTCCAACCCAAGCCCAACGCCGCAGCAGTGTCTCTGACCTGCTGCTAAGGTACAGCACAATCACATGCCGTTCAAAGAATTGATGATTCCTGTGGGTTTCATGCCTACATTAAATACGAATTTTTTGCCCCTGCTGGTGTTTTGGCCACAGTCGTCATGTTAAGCGATGTTCTGAATCCGTACCGGATGCGCTCGCCTCGAATAAAATCGCAATTAAGTTTCGTAACTCAATACCGGTGCTAACCACCGTTCGATCGTGGTTATATCCATCCCTTTCCGGTGTGCATAATCCACTACCTGATCTTTGGCGATCTGTCCCAGCCCAAAATACTTCGATTCGGGGTGACTGAAATACCAGCCACTCACCGCTGCGGCCGGGTACATGGCAAAACTTTCGGTCAGGCTAATACCCGCATTTTCATCGGGTTGCAGCAAGTCCCACAAGGTCTGTTTTTCGGTGTGTTCCGGACACGCTGGATAGCCCGGTGCCGGGCGAATGCCCTGGTAATCTTCCTGAATAAGTCGGTCATTCTCAAGGTGTTCGGCAGCGGCATACCCCCAGAATTCTTTGCGCACGCGTTCGTGGATGCGCTCGGCAAAGGCTTCGGCCAGGCGGTCGGCCAAGGATTTGAGCATAATAGCCGAGTAGTCGTCGTGGGCATCTTCGAAGGCTTTTACGCGCGATTCGATGCCGATGCCGGTGGTTACGGCAAATGCGCCGATATAATCGGCTGGATGCGGGCTGGTTGCCGGTGCAATAAAATCGCTCAGGCAAAAATTAGGTTGTCCGGGTGCTTTCTGGTTTTGCTGCCGCAAATGCCGCAGGATTGTCCGCGGTGTGGTCCGGCTTTCGTCTTCATACAATACAATGTCATCGACCGTAGTCGTGAATCCCGATACAGTACTTTCGGCAACGGTATTCGCCGGGAAAATACCGATCACGCCACGGGCGGTCAGCCATTTTTCGTCGATGATCCGGCGCAGCATCACCTGCGCGTCGTGCAGCAGTTTTTTTGCTTCTACACCGACCACGGCATCTTCCAGAATGGCGGGATATTTCCCAAACAATTGCCAGCTCTGGAAAAACGGCGTCCAGTCGATATACTCCGATAATTCCTCCAGCGAATAATGATCAAAGACTTTAACGCCAGTGAAATTCGGCTTGGGCGGGGTGTAAGTAGCCCAATCGAGCGGCACCTTGTTGGCGCGGGCCGCTTCTATGCCCAGGTATTGTTTGTTGGACTGCCGCCCGGCGCGCTGTACCCGGATTTGTTCGTATTCGGTTTTCAAGTCGGCAGTAAATTGCGTGTGCTCCTTTTTATTCTCGGTTAATAAAGTACTGACCACGGCCACACTGCGACTGGCATCCAACACATGGACGACCGGTGCACGGGTGTATTGCGGTTCGATTTTTACCGCCGTATGGGTCTTGCTGGTGGTGGCGCCGCCGATCAGCAACGGGATGGTAAAGCCCTGGCGTTCCATTTCTTTGGCTACCATGACCATTTCATCGAGCGAAGGCGTGATCAGGCCGGAGAGTCCGATGATGTCCACTTTTTCCGCCCGCGCGGTTTGGAGGATTTTTTCAGCCGGGACCATTACGCCGAGATCGATGATGTCGTAGTTGTTGCAGGCGAGCACCACGCCGACGATGTTTTTCCCAATGTCGTGTACGTCACCTTTCACGGTCGCCATCAGGATTTTTCCCTTTGATGTTATCACACCGCCCTTGGCGGCTTCGATAAACGGCGTGAGATAGGCCACTGCTTTTTTCATCACCCGCGCGCTTTTTACCACTTGTGGCAGGAACATTTTGCCGGAACCAAATAGGTCGCCCACTACATTCATACCGTCCATCAGCGGACCTTCGATGACGCGGATCGGAGCCGGATATTTCAGGCGTGCTTCTTCGGTATCCTGTTCGACAAATTTATCAATGCCTTTGACCAGGGCGTGGGTGAGGCGTTCTTCCACCGGCGCATTGCGCCAGGCAAGGTCTTCTTCCAGCACGCGTCCGCCGGTGTCGCGCAGGTTTTCGGCGTATTTTACCAGTTCATCAGTCGCGCTTGGATGGCGGTTAAACAGCACGTCTTCAATGCGTTGCAACAATTCCTTCGGGATACTTTCATAAATTTCCAGCATGCCGGCATTCACGATGCCCATATCCATGCCGGCGCGGGTAGCGTGGTAGAGGAAAGCGGAGTGCATGGCTTCGCGCACGGCATTATTGCCGCGAAACGAGAAGGACAGGTTGCTCACGCCGCCGCTGATCTTCACCCCCGGGCAAGTCGCTTTAATAACCTTGGTGGCTTCCAGGAAATTGATCGCGTATTCGTTGTGTTCCTCGATGCCAGTAGCAACGGCGAAAATATTAGGGTCGAAAATGATATCGGTCGGGTCAAAACGGACCTGTTCGACCAGGATTTTATAAGCGCGCTGGCAAATGTCGATTTTGCGTTGCGTTGTATCGGCCTGTCCTTGTTCGTCGAAGGCCATAACGACCACCGCAGCCCCATACCGCCGGCAGATTTTCGCCTGACGCATAAACTCCGCTTCGCCCTCTTTCATTGAGATCGAGTTGACGATACTTTTACCCTGCAAACACTTCAAACCGGCCTCGATGACGTGAAACTTCGAGGAATCCACCATAATCGGCAGTTTGGCAATGTCGGGCTCGGCAGCGACCATGTTGAGAAATTCCACCATGACTTTTTCCGAATCCAGCAGGCCTTCGTCCATATTCACATCGATAATCTGGGCGCCGCCGTCGACTTGCTGGCGGGCCACGCTGAGCGCTTCGTTGTAATCGCCTCTTTTGATCAACTGGGCAAATTTTGCCGAGCCGGTCACATTGGTGCGTTCGCCGATATTGATGAAATTGGTTTCCTCGCGCACAATGAGCGGTTCCAGTCCGGCGTACATGCTATACGGCAGCGGTTCCGGCGGGATGCGCGGGGCCAGGTTGGTCATGTGCTGGGCAATATCGCGGATATGGGGTGGGGTAGTGCCGCAGCAGCCCCCGACGATATTGACAAACCCGGATTTAGCAAATTCTTCGATAAAACCGCACATTTCGTGCGGCGTCTGGTCGTATTCGCCAAATTCATTGGGCAATCCGGCATTGGGATAGGCGCTGATAAAGCAATTGGCCAGTCCCGAAAGCGCCACGATATGCGGCCGCATTTCTTCCGCGCCCAACGCGCAATTGAACCCTACGGAAAACGGGCGGGCGTGTTTGACCGAAATCCAGAATGCCTCGGCTGTTTGCCCGCTCAACGTTCGTCCTGAAGCATCGGTGATCGTGCCCGAGATCATGAGCGGCAGAGTGCGGCCTTTTTCTTCAAAAACCTCATCGACCGCGTACAGTGCCGCTTTACAATTGAGGGTATCGAAAATGGTTTCGACCAGGATAATATCTGCGCCGCCATCCATCAGTCCGCGGATCTGTTCAGCGTACGCGTCCTTGACCTGATCGAAGGTGACGGCCCGGTAGCCGGGATTGTTTACGTCGGGCGACAGCGACAGCGTGCGGTTGAGCGGACCGACGGCACCGGCGACAAACCGCGGTTTGTCGGGCTGTCGGGCCGTAAAATCGTCGGCGGCTTTGCGCGCAATACTGGCCGCCGCCACATTGAGTTCGTAGGCCAGCGGCTGTAGGTCGTAGTCGGCCTGGGCGATGCTGGTGCTGCTAAAAGTGTTGGTTTCTAGAATATCGGCGCCGGCATCGAGGTAGGCGCGGTGAATGGCTTCGATCACATCGGGCCGGGTCAGGCACAACAGATCGTTGTTGCCTTTCAGGTCTTTGTGATGCGTTGTAAAGCGTTCACCCCGAAAATCTGCTTCCTCCAACTGATATTGCTGGATCATGGTGCCCATTGCGCCGTCGATAATCAGAATGCGTTCGCGGGCCGCCGCGGTAAGCGTGGTTAAAATGTCTTTCGTCACGGGTGCGTTAGATTTGTGTGGCGAAGGTAACAGTTTCGCAAGGGTAGGGGTTTAGATTTTTCTGGAAGTAGGTTTTTATTGATTGACGAATGTCGATTGACGAATGTTGATTTTTGAGGTGAGGCGCGTGCCTGGCATCTATTGAATTGTTTGTTTTCCGTTCAGGTGCTTGGCGATGATCGTATTTAGGGCACTCATTTTTGCATGCGTGCGTCCTCTCCAGCATGTCCAGTCACCTCAAAAATCAACATTCCGCGCACACTTCCGTTATTAGGGTTTAATTGATTGACGAATGTTGATTTTTGAGGTGAGGCGCGTGCCTGGCATCGATTGAATCGTTTGTTTTCCGTTCGGGTGCTTGGCGATGATCGTATTTAGGGCATTTATTTTTGCATGCGCGCCCTCTCCAGCATATCCAGATACCTCAAAAATCAACATTCATCAATCGACATTCGTCAATCAATTAAAGGCATTGGTACAAACCCAAAATTTGCATAAACACTTAAGATGATCCTGCTGCTTTTTTTCCTGCTGTTTATCATAGCAGTGCTCGTTTATATGCGACTACCAAAATTTGGTAAAACCCCTGCCGGAAATTACGCGGCGGGTCTTATGAAATCCCCTAATTTTTACAACGGCTCTTTTCAAAATGCAAGCGAAACGCCCAACCTGACGGAAGGCATAGGGGTTGCGCAGGTGATGCGGGAAGTTTGGTTTAAAAAAAGGGTACGGGCTAAACCTGCCCGGCCGTTGCCTTCGCAGAAAACAAATTTATTGGCCCTGCAGCCAGACGAAAATGTGCTGGTCTGGTTCGGGCATTCGTCATACTTCATGCAGATCGACGGCAAGACGATACTCGTCGATCCGGTGCTGAGCGGCGCGGCTTCACCGCTGCGTTTCATGATCCAAAGTTTTGCTGGTTCGGATATCTATACGGTGGCTGACCTGCCGGCTATCGATTACCTGTTTATCTCCCACGACCATTGGGATCACCTTGATTATCAGACGATTGTGGCGTTGAAATCTAACGTAAGGCACGTAATCTGCGGTTTGGGTGTCAGTGCGCATTTGTTACACTGGGGGTACGATGCAGCGATAATCACGGAAAGAGACTGGCACGAAACGATCCCGCTCGACGACGGGTTTACTGTGCATACGGTGCCGGCACGGCATTTTTCGGGGCGCAGTGTGGTGCGCAACCAGGTGCTGTGGACGGCATTTGTGCTACAGACGCCGTCCCTGCGCATTTTTATGGGTGGCGACAGCGGTTATGATACCCATTTTGCCGCGACCGGTGCCGCATACGGACCGTTTGACTTGGTCATCCTGGAATGCGGACAATACAATAAACTCTGGAAATATATCCATGCGCTGCCCGAAGAAGTAGCACAAGCCGCGCACGATTTGCGGGCAAAGCGATTGTTGCCCGTGCATTGGGCCAAGTTTGCGCTGTCTACCCACCCTTGGGACGAACCCATCCTGCGAATTGCCGCTGCCAGCAAGGCCGTTGGAATGCCCATGGCCCATCCGCTGATTGGCGAAAAACTGGATTTAAATGATCCCGGACAGGTGTTTAAAAACTGGTGGGAAGGAATTGATTAACGGTTTGCCACTACTATTTTAAACACATCTATTTTGCCTTTGGAGTCGGTCAGCCGCAATACATAGTGACCTGACTGTAGACCGGTCAATTGGGCAGATTCACCTTCATACTGCAAAATACCCTGGCTGTCAAACAATTGCACCTGCAAATTGCTGCCCGTAGCGGATGTTATATGCAGCGTACCATGGCCGGGATTAGGGAACACTTTGGTCGCATCGTCATGAGCAGTTAGTACAAGTACGACGATACCTCCATATTCGAAGGTGCCATCGTAATCTAACTGCTTCAGCCGGTAATAATTGACACCGGCGAATGGTGCATAATCTTTTAACGTATAGCGGTATTTGCCGGCGGAAATATCGCTGAAAAGTACCCAGTTTATTCCGTCGTTCGACTTTTCTACGTTAAACCGTTCCGTATTGTGTTCCGTAGCAGTCTCCCAACTCAATTGCACATAACCCGAAATCCATTGTGCTTGCAGGGCTTCCGCATACTCGACCGGCAAGGCGATGGATCTTTCATCGGCACCGATTTCAACCGTGCCATTTATTTGGCGAGCGTCGCCATCGATATCCAGTTCACCGGCGACTAAATAAGTATTGTTGCCCGCATTGATAGCAGGTGAGGTTGATTGCAGATGCAGATCAGGCAGCGGTAAATTGTCGTTGACCAAGAGGGGATTGACTAAAATACTGTTTACATCGGTTGGCAAGACAGACCCATTGCCCGCTTGAATCAGCGCAGCTGTATTGCCGCCGACGCGATAGAGGAGATTGTGATCAATTAACAGACCGGTAGCCGTGTAAGCGAAAATACCAATGGCAAAATGGGTGCTGGAACGCGCGTAGAGTACGTTGTTGGCCACCGTACAGTTACTACTTTTTTGCAAAGCAATTTCACCGCCAAACATCTCCATACTGCCATTTTTCAACAAGGTATTATTGCGCACCGTCGAGGTAAGGACATTGCCGGTATTGGCACCAAAGACGATGCCGTGGTTATCGTTGTCGTAAACAAAATTGTTTCGCACAGTAATATTCTCAGCAGTTTTGCCGGCATTTTCACAACCGACAGAAATGCCGTTGCCGTTGCTGTAACTCGTATTGTGTTCTACCAGAATATCTTTGCCGCCGTCGACGTAAATGCCTGCAGGCGCATCGACGTTGCTAAAACGGCGGTGATTGTACACCGTATTGCCTATGACTACGCCGTTCCTGACCTGATTGAGATTGGCCGGTAAATCCGGTTCTGCCCAGTCATAATGTCCGGCCACGTCAATGCCGATATTGGTATTATCGTGTAAAAGATTGTCTTTCAGCGTGAAATCATGGGTGTTGCCGACCAGTGTCAGTGCTTCACTGTTACCCAAAATAAGATTTTGCAGGGTATTGCCTTCTATATTCAGGTCGCTGTAACCGATGCTGGTCGTACCGTTGATGAGGATACCGTGTGCCTGCCCCGTTGGATTGACACTTGCAGGGTCCGTACTTGCGACCGTGGTAAAACCCATATTTTGAATGGTGCAATTGACGATACTTACCTGTTGGCCTTCCCCTGAAATATAAACTCCGATCACATCCTGTCCATAATAATTGGAAAAAATAAGTCCTTTTACCAGCAGGTGGCTTTTGCTGGCTATTTTTAGCAATCCATCGGTTGCACTGATCCCGGTTCCATCTACTATCACGACGGCACCATTATAGTTTTGCAGGGTAATGGCCTGACTACTAGTGCCGGAATTTTGCCAGGTCAGTTTTTCATTATAGGTACCGGCTAATACATGCAGCACATTGCCAGGTTGAACCTGATTCAACGCGTATTGAATCGTTCGCCAGGGTGTGGCAAGTGCACCATTGTTGCTGTTGTTACCGGTGGTGGCGATGTAATAACTGGTTTGGGCGGATAACGACCCGAAAAAGCAGGTGAGTAACAAACTGGAAAAAAGCAGGTTTCGCATTGGCGGTGAATTGTATCGGTGAAGAAGTCTGTTAAGTCAAACTCCCAATACATGGATTTGTTTTAGATACGAATGCTATTGCTGTTTTACAATACCACTATTTTTCCGCGCAGCATTTTTCCACTGCGGCTCGCGCACCAGAAAAAGTAAATTCCCGCCGGCAAATTATCTTTTTCAAAATAGATCACGCCATCCCGGGTACTTAAACTGCGCACGATCTGCCCGGATACATCGCTGATCTGGAGCGAAACCGGTTCGGCCGCCGCTGCGCCCGAAAATTCAAAACGGGCGGTCGAGGTAACCGGATTCGGGATTACTCGCAGGCTGAGCTCCGTATTCGGCTGATTTTCAATTACTTTTACGATAATAAAATTTTCTCCCAATCGGTGGAAGGTGGTGTCGGTCTGTACGGACGGCAGATTACCCATTTTTACGGCAGCTTTATTTTCGATCACGGTTCCCAGTGGTGCGTCCCCGGAAACGCCGATGTGAAAACTGAAAAAACCGCGCGAAGCCGCCGAGTTAACCGCCGCTGGTGGTAATTGCAAATTGGAAAAAACCACGTTTAATACCTGATTCTGAATGGAATAGGTGAAAGGGTGCGACGATGCACCCGGCCGGAAAGTACTGAGGTTGAGCGAAGGAGAAAGCGTGTCGGTAAGGATGATGGTTTGTACGGCAGTGGTGCTGGTGTTCTGGAAACGGATGCGGTATTGCAGACTGCTTTTTTTATCGATAAAATGTTCCGTGTGGTAGCCAAGCGGAAAACCTGTTTTACCGTAGCCATTGATCGACGGCGTAATTACATCGCAAAAAATATCGCCGTGTACGTTGCCGTCGTACTGCGGATATTGCAGCAGATAACCGGTGCTGCCCGGACTGGCACCGCAGCCTTCGATGCTGACGGAAATGGGTTCCGGAAACGGATGACCAGGCGTCTGGGAGGTTTGAAAGGTATAGGTGCCACCGGTCGGATTCTGCCACGAAATTACCGTCGTGGTATCATTACCCGGAATTGTAGCCGGCAACTGACCCGAAGTGCGCATCAGGTGGTCTTCGGTAATCACAAAAGCGGGGCCGGAGGTGGTCGGATCAATCGACGTATTGGAGATGCGAAACCAAACGCTGTCAGGTGCGCTACAGCCTGCTTTCACCACTAGGTTGGAGCCATCCCACCCGGGCACACTCACCGGGCAATTAGCCGGCGTCACGGTGGCCTTTACACAATACGCCGCACCAGATGGTGCATTGCAGGGAACCGCCAAGGTCAGGGCAAAATTACGGCAGTCGCCGGCGGCAAAAGCCCCCATATTGTAGCGAAGGGTTTGGCCGGAAACCACCGATGGAGCAGGAATGGAAGCGACATAGCCAAATCCATTCGGGATAAGCACTTCGAGTTGCGAAGTATTGGCCGCTTGTGCGCCTTCGTTGCAAACCCGGATGTGGGTGACTGCATTGTCACACGCTACCCAGCCATCGGATGCGACACTTACGCGCATAAATGGACAGGAAAACTGCGCCTGCATAACATAGGTAGACAGGACAAAGAGGATCAGGAGCGGGATGCTTCGTTGAAATTGATTGTTTTTCATAGCGTGGTTATTGAACCTTCCCCGTACCGGCTGCTTTAGCTGCCGATTATTTCGGCAGCTAAAGCAGCCGGTACGGGGGAGGCGTTACAATTATCGGGTTACAATTAATTTACCCTGTGCCGGTGGCTGCCCTTGCAGCATCATTTGAAAGAAATATACCCCTGGCGTCAGGGTTTGACAATCGAGTCTGAAATCAGCGCCCGATAGACTCGCTTGTCGCACGGAGCGACCGGCGGCATCCAGCAGATAAAACTGCCCTTCCACCGGACTGTCAAACTGGAATACGGCAAAATCGACGGCTGGGTTGGGCATCACTTTGATCTTGAGGTCATTGGCGGCCGGCCATTCCACAGCGACCATCAGCGGTTCATGGATGGTATTCACCGCAGTATTGGTAATGACCGGCGTATTGAAATCAAAATAGATTGCTGCGCGATTTTCAATGCGGGTGCCGTTGGGTAAGGAGGGTTTCATTTTCACAGTAAAAATTACATAACCCTGCGAGGCATCGACGTTGCTGCTGCTGTCCGGCAGATTGATGTCCTTAAATAAAAATTTGATCACATTATGTTGAATATCAAAGGTATAAGCATGGCTGGAAGGGCCAGGAATCACACTGGTTACTTCCAGTTCAGCGGGCAACGTATCGCGCAAACTCACTACATAGGCCGTGTCGTTGCCAGTATTCTGAAAGCGGATCTTGTACTGCAGCGCCGGTTCATTCGCCAGTATAAAATGGCTATCGCCTTCTCCGCGCGGACGGACTGTGATGTCATTTGGATCGAAAGAATTGCGTACTTCTTCGCAGTTCAGGTTATAAAATGGAGAACCGGTTTGCGTATGCCACCAGGCTTCCTGCAACGGGAGACCCTGACAACGCCACAATGCTACAGCATTGCCGGGAATGTAGGGTTGGTTGCCCGCATTTTCTGCTTCAAATAAATAGGCAAGGGCGTTGTTACTGCGGGTGATGGTTTGCGAAGCCCCTGCGTCCAATTGAAAAGTTCCTGTTTCCAGCACGCTGATACAATAGCTCCGCAATTGATAATTTTTAGCGGTTTGCATAGCGCCGACGCCGACATTTTGCAGGGTAAATGACACATCATTGGCATCATAAGCGGCCTGTATCCGAATGATAGAATGATCCCAGTCGGCCAACACAGGGTAACAGGTGTCCGGCGTAATTCTCAACGTGGTGCAGGCACTTGTTCCAAGCGAGGGATCGCAGGTGCAAAATGCAGTCAGGGTAGCGGTACGGACTTCGTCAATGTCCAGATCGCCTACGGCAAAGGTCAATTTCTGGCCGTTTTTCGCAAGTAACGGCAAACTACTGCCGACATACGTCAGGAGTTCGGAGAGATCCACTTCGATCTTCACATCGGTCGCTTTTTGTGTGCCGAAATTGGAGAACGTGAGATTGTAAGTATTGTCGACACACTGACGCATCTTGGCAATACCGGACTGGATCATCGGCCGCGGGCAATCCGACAGGGATTTTGTCCCGAGCGGCGCTATATGTGCCGTATCGGTGGCCGGAGTTATGACCGCCGTCTGGGACGGACAGGATTCCCAGTTTTCCGGATCGTACGAACGCCGGTTGAGCGCGATTTCATAGGAGCCGGGCGGCACCTGCATGGCGTATTGTCCCTGCTGGATGGGTTCGGACCAGACCGTGCCGTGCACATCCGTGGCGGATACGGTAAAATATTGCAAGGCCTTCTCGTCAGCATCTTTGCTGCAGTCATCGTTCAGATCGTGGTACATGCTGCCGGCGATCCACGAGCGATACAGATCAAAGGCAGTATCTGTTACCATCAGCATGGATTTGCCGCTGCGATCTCCTGCCAGCGCATAACCGCCCGCAGCAGTAATAAGTGGTTTGGCGTTGGATTGTGCCCCCTGTAAGGACTGATGCGGCGTTTTTTGCCAGAGCAGGTTGCCGTCGACGTCGAATTTTCCCAGCGAAAATACCAGCGTGAAATTGGCATTGTAACTACCCATCACCAGCAGATTGCCATCCTGATCTTCGGTAATCCAGGCGGCATATTGCGCGAATTGCGAAATGCTGTTTTTACTCCACAGAATATCGCCGGCCGGATCGACCTTTATAATGCGCCCCGGTGTGGCCAGCACGATGTTGCCGTCCTGCGTCAGTGTCATACACGCGACGCCGGTTTCATAGGTTTTTTCCCAGAGCACAGCGGCGGCTGCATCGGTTTTACACAAGTACATCGAACCGTTTTTTTGGCCGCACATCAATACCGTTCCATCGGGCAGCGCGATCATTTGGTTGACTTGACCCGGCATATTTACCGACCAAAGCGGCTCGAGATCACTGTCGTAGGCGTACAGTCGGGTAATTGCACCGACTTTTACGGCAATCCATAGCGTACCGGCGGCAGTGCGCACAATGTCCGAGGCATAATAACCGGTATTCAGGGTAGGCGTAGGATTGATCACCACCTGTTTGACTAAATTACCCTGTGCGTCCAGTTTGTGCACAAAAACAGCGAAGTGCTCCGGATTGCTGGGTGTATAATAATCCAGAAAATTGCCGATTGCAACGATATTTTGCGGGTCCAGTAATGTCACACCGGTATAACTTTCAATCGTATCTTCCACCGGATACTGGCGGGTCCATTCCACATCGCCTTCGGCATCCGTTTTGGTAATCCGGGATTTCTGGCCAATATTTAACCCATCGTAGGAGCCGGCCAGCAAAAATCCTCCGTCGGGGGTTTGAATGAAATCATTGGCCTGGCCGGGAGCGTACAGGCGTTCCCAATTCTGGGCACGCAACGAAAAAGTAGTTGCACAGGTTAGAAAAAACAGGAATAACAAGGATCTTGTGCGCATAATCGTGACTTTTAATTGGTTGAAAGATTGTATTGTCAGGACAAAGGTGCGGCGCTGTGAGACCTCAGCAAAAGACATTATCTTTGCAAAACCGATTTTAAGTAAGGTAATAAAAGTTTTTAATCAATTGATTTTCAATATTTTAACGCTTGTCTATTTTAGTAAAATCGAAAGTCAAATGTTTAAATATTTTCTTTTTCCAGCCTTGGTCATTTTCGGGACCAGTATGGCGGATGCCAATGGAGAAAAAAGTGAACCCAACTCTATCTCCCATTGGAAAAGCGGGGCAAAGAAAAAGGCCCCATGAAAACCTGGCTGATCCTGCCCGAAAAAGTAAATTAACCCACGATCGTTTTCCAAGATGGAGAATAGCCTGTTACCAGAAATGCTGCAACTGTTGCACCGCAATGAAACTTTCGCCCTGCGCAAGTTTTTGCAGTCGCCGTATCATAATACGCGCACAGATGTGGTGCGGCTGTTTGAATATATACTTGCCAATAATACCCTAAGTCTGGAGATAACAGCCGACCGGGAAGTCCTATTCAAGGCGGTATATGCGGCTACGCCCTTCGACAGCAAACAATTAAACTATGTCGTGTCCTACCTGATTAAATTAATCGAGCAATTCATTGCCCAGGAGGAATATGCACAGTCTGCTGCCACCCAGTCCCTGCATATCGTACGCGGCTTCCGGCGCCGGCACTGCCTGCATCTGAGCGAGCGCGCTGCACGGACGGCCGTTAAAAAACTAGAGAAACAAGCGCGGCGCAATGCGTCGTATTACTGGGAGCGCTTTTACCTGGCCAACGAGACGCTGCGCGGACAAGCCCAACAAGGCCGCAGCCTGGAATTCGATTTCGATAAGCTCAATGAAGCCCACGAAAAAGCCTTCTTTATCGAAAGACTGCAACTTGGCTGCATGGTCCAAAGCCGGCAGGCCGTAGCAAGCAAGGCGTATGAAACAGGGTTTTTACCCGTACTGCTGGCTTTTCTAAAAGACCATCCGTGGCTACAGGAACCGGCCATGGCTGCCTGGTACTATGCGTATTGTATGCAGACGGACCAGAATGCGCCGGTGCATTTTGAGCGGCTGAAAACGGTCATTTTTGAAAACAGTATGTTGTTCAATGATCTGGAGCAGCACGACTTATTTCTACTGGCGGTCAATTTTTGTATCCGGCGCATCAATTCCGGCGATGCAGCATTTTCAAGAGAATTGTTTGATTTATACAAAGAGGGGTTGCTGCAAAATGTCTTTTTGGAAAACGGTATACTGTCGCGCTGGTCTTACAATAACATTGTCAATGCGGCCCTGAAGATAGGCGAAATAACCTGGGCTATGCAGTTTCTGGAGCAATATCGCGCCAAACTCGAGCCGGCTTTCCGCGACACTAATTATTACTTCAATCTGGCGCGTTGTCTGTACGAAAAGGGCGATTATGATCCTGCGCTGGAGAGTCTGACCCACATGGAATACGACGACATGCTGCAAAATCTGAGCGCCCGCACCCTGCAAATTAAAATCTACCACGATACGGCAGCCTGGCAGGCGTTAGACAGTTTGCTGGACAGTGTGCGTATCTATATCCGGCGGAAAAAAGTGCTGGGTTACCACAAGGAAAACTACAGCAATATCGTGCGCTTTGTGCAACGGATCATGGCGCTGCCGCCGGGCGACCGGGCGGCGCGGGCACAGTTGAGGGAAGAAATGATGCAGTGCAAGGTGCTGAGCGAAAGGGCGTGGCTTCTGGCTAGGGTAGGTTTTTAATTGATTGACGATTGATCCCGCTGAAAGAGCGGGAATGAGTGTTGATTTTTGATGTAGGACGCGTGCTTGATATTTTCAAATTTATCGGGCACTTAGTCGGGTGCTTAGCGGTGGTCAATGAATGCTTGAGGGTGTATTGCATAGTTGTCAAATGCTGTTTAAAGGGCAAAAGGGCTATTAATCCTGCGTATCCGGTCAATTTGAATACATTAGGTGATCATCTTCGTAAGATACGCCTTGATCGTAGGTTGTCGCAACCCGACGTGGCATTGTTGAATTTTCACCTAATGACCGTTATCTATGCAGTGGTCGTTTGGTGATGGAAGCGTGAGCCAGGATGCCAGTCCGGTGCATGTGTATGCGCAGCCAGGGATATACCAGGTCTGCCTGATCGTCAGCAATGCCAACGGTACTGATACGTTGTGCCGGCAGGTGTATGTCGGCGTGACCGCCGTGCCGCCGACGCCGGACGTCTTCACAGTAAAGGTATTTCCGAATCCCGTTTCCGGAGAATTGTATATCGAGTCGGCAATACCGATGGCGGAGAACACTACACTTGTATTATTGGATATACAAGGTCGGCAAGTCAGCACCATATCTGCATCGGCTGGAGCTACGGATCTGCGTTTTTCTGTTGTCAGTGTACCGTCGGGTACCTATATTTTACTGGGTCGTACGCCACAGAAAGTGTTATTCTGGAAAAAAATAGTAGTGCAGCGCTAACGCGATATCACTCTGCTATACACACTACAGTTTTTTGCCCGCTTTCTAGTTTTCTGCCAGAAAATTGGTCATCAGTGTGTACAAATGCAGGCGCGTTATCGCCGTAAATGCCGTGGTTACGGTTGGATACATGTAAGTTTTTAGACAACTTAGTTGAATCAC
>JBBRDQ010000123.1:0-14710 GCA_038203695.1 Chitinophagales bacterium | reverse complement strand
GGGCTCAAGGAAAAACTGGTTGAACAGCGCGAGATACGGCACTTTCAAAAGGTGGTCGATTATCTGATCGACAGCGAATCGCTCACCAAAGGTTTGATTTCCACCGAAATTGTTGACATTTGAGCCGTTTTTCAAACGCGCACACCATGTCCTTACGTTTCGGCCTCTTTTTGTTGCTGCTCGGCAGCATATCGTGCAGCACATCTAAAAAAATGCAAACACGGCTTGTTCTTCCATTCCAGGAATATTCCATCAAAAATCCGGTGCAACAGGAAGTGGATGAAATCTACTCGCTCCTCACCTACGCGCTGGTCTACGCCAACTGGCAACCGGCGTCGGTACCGCGCAACAAACGGCGGGGGTATAATATCGGTGCCTTACTGGTCGACAAAGACGGCAAACCGGTGTACTGTGGGTTGAATTGTATCAATTCCACCGACAATGCCACTCAGCACGGGGAAGTCCGCGCCATGACGGCTTACCTGGAGCAAACCCGACGTTTCAACCTGGATGGTTTTACGATCTATACGTCGCTCGAACCTTGCATTATGTGTGCCGGGATGATGACCATGACCGATGTCGATCGGGTCGTGTACGGCCAGAAAGATGTGGACTTCAGCAACGGCCTCGAACGGCTGGCGCTGGATACGCGGGCGTATGGCGGGTATGCGCCGTTCAAGCGCACGACGCTGGCGGATGGCTCGCCCAGTGCGTTCCGGATGCAACTCGATGCGGCGTATCAGCAGTTCCTGGCCACCGATCCGGAGAAAATCCTGGCCAAGTTCCTGACCGGTGATACAGCAGAAGGAATCTTCAAAGCGGCACATACAGTATTTCTGGGTTATGGTGTACAACATCCGGAAAACCAGGCAGTGTACCAGGCAGCCCGGCAGTTTTTTGAAGAAAATAAGGTGTATGCGGTGCCGCAGAAGAAGTAGGTAGTGCTTGTTACATAATTTATCAGCACGGTGGTTATTGCGTCAAAATGGTGTATTCACTACCGTATCACATTCTTACAGATTTTAACCCAATTTCGCCGCAATAATTTATTTGATCACAATGGAAAGCAAGTTTACCAAAGCCAGCGACAAGATTTTTATCGGCGACTGGCTAAAGTTGAAACCGTACGAACATCATACGAGCTACGATCTTGCCATGCTGGAACATTGCCGGCAGGTACACGTGTTGATTGAAGGCGGATTGGACGTGTATATGACCAGGCAGGGCTTGGGTATTTCCTATCGCAAAAAACTGGCCTGTACGCTCGTTTCGTATTTTGAAGATTATATCAGCCATATCGGGTTGTGGCGGGTGTTCCAGCAACGCAACCAGACGCTGTACGGGCAGTATATTCCTTTGATCGAGTTGTCTGAAACGTATGATCCGGAATACATGCAGATGGAAGACATTCAGTATCTGATCTGGCATTATCTTTCAAGATGGAAGCCAGAGGTTATTTATCCCATCGCTTCCCCCCTGATTATTGCAACGGCCATTTCCATTGCGGATTACCTAAAGGCCGCAATCAAACAGACGCCTGCTACGGATTATTATGAATCCTGGATGACGTTCCAATCAGGGCAGCCTTTCAAGGAAATAAAACGCCTGATGGGCTGGTTTTCGGTCGACTCCTGGCTGTTGGGCGAGGACCAAAAAGCCGTTTCCGTGGAATTGATGAAGCATACCATAGCACAGATCAAAAACCACCCAATGGACGTACAGATGAAACTTATGTACGCTGCCCAGGATGAATTTATGTACCAGCAGCGTTCGTCTTTTGCTGGTTTGAATACAGTAGAATGGATAGCCGGGGCGATCCGTGCGCCGGAAGATGTGAAAACCGATGTATATAACCTCCAGTACCAGCACAACGGCACTTTTGAATTATTGCAGGAAGATGCCGTGTATGCACATATGCGCTCATTAAGCACCAATCAATTATATGCGGTGCTGCTCAATTCGGTGTATTCTAAAACACTTTTTGTGCCCATGGCCCAGCGCACGGGCATTCGTACGCAGCTGGTACGCTGGAACAATGAATGGATCATTACCGGGGGTACCGTTAGCCTGGCACTGACGACTGCGGATGAACGGGAAGAGCAGAAAACGATTGTCCCTTTCTGGATGAATCCGCCTGATACCCAAGCACTTATACGGTCGCAGGTAATAGATATGGAACAGGCTTTTGTGGATTTTTTCGGCAGCCATTTGTCGATATTTCCCAGCGATCGGGCCTTTCAAACTGCACAAAGCGATTTTTTCAATTATTACAATGCCAGGTTTGGGATCGGAAGTACGGAGGCTGAGAAAAAAGCCGCTGAAGTGCAGCGCCTCGTGCATCTTGCGCAACAGGACAATATCCGAAACGATGGCAACCTAACGCGCAGTTTCAGTTTTTTCATGGAGGCCGGTGCGGGCTTGACAGTGGTAGAAAATATTCATGAATTGATCGGGTTATTGCACAAAGCAGCGCCGTTGACAGACGAGGAAACGGTGTACCTCTTTTCGAATATGTTGAAAAATACGGAACCTGCGCTGGCTAATTACCTGCTCGCGAACTTCCCAACCCACAATTATCATTATCCCGTCAAAAGCGATAAGCTGGATCTGCCGCGCTGGCACGATTACCTGCAGCGTTTTAGTCATCCGCACGATACAGGCGGCGTGGTTTTTCCTCGTATAAATGCCATGTAAAAGCACGTGTCTCAAAAGGCAAAATATTGACTTTTGAGACACGTGCTTTTTGCCCCTGTTAACTTTAGTGCTTATAAGCCATATAGAGGCATTTTATAGCAGGATTAGGCAATATTACAACCCCGCCACAATACGGGGTAACGCGCTTGCTGCCGGTTCAGCCACAATGGTCAAATTTTTCATCCGCGCCAGTTCGTGGTTGACCTGTGGATGCGGATCGACGTAGATAAACGGGATATGGGCCGGCGCATAGACCATCAAACCGGCCGCCGGGTACACCTGTAACGACGTGCCGACAATAATAAATATATCCGCCATGCTGGCTAATTCGGCAGCGCGTTCCAGCAACGGCACGGCTTCGCCAAACCAGACGATGTGCGGGCGCAACTGCGCGCCCTTTGCGCAAAAATCGCCCATGTGCAGGTCCTTATTCCAATCATATACCAGTTCCGGGTAGCGCACCGAGCGCACTTTGCGCAGTTCGCCGTGCAAGTGCACTACCTGCGTACTGCCCGCACGCTCGTGCAGATCGTCGACATTCTGGGTAATGACATAGACGTTGTAGCGGTCTTCCAGGTCAGCCAGTGCGCGGTGTCCTGCATTTGGTTCTACGCTGTTGAGTTGGGCGCGGCGCTGGTTATAGAACTGCTGCACCAGTTCCGGGTTGCGGCGCCAGCCTTCAGGCGTGGCTACGTCTTCGATACGGTGGTTTTCCCACAGTCCGTTGCTGTCGCGGAAAGTACTGATGCCGCTTTCTGCCGAAATGCCGGCACCGGTGAGAATGATGATATTTTTCAAAATGGTGGCTGAGGTTGTGCGGGTTTCTTGCATTTTTAAATTGATTGCCGATTGCCGATTACTGCACAATTACCGGAAATGTTTCCCCGCCGCTTTCGGTCTGAATCTGCAACTGATAAATACCTTTCGGTAGGTTGAGATTTTCAAAAGCGACCTTGTTGGAGCCTTGGCGCGCCGTCGACTCGATCGTTTTTACCAACCGGCCCTGCGTATCAAAAAGGCGCAGCACGACGGATTGCGCTGTAGTACGACTATGCATGGATACCACAAAATCGCCGGCGGTCGGGTTGGGCAGAATTTGAACCCCAATTTGCCCGGCGATTTCCGTAATGCCGACGGTCAGGGTATAGGTTGTGGATTTAACCGCCGAACACTTGCTCGATGCAGTCAGTTTCACGGTAAAAGTACCGGGATTCGCATAAGTGTGGGTTGGGCTTGTTTCGGTACTGACCTCGCCGTCGCCAAAATTCCAGACATAAGCGCTGGCGTTTTGGCTGGTATTGGTCAGCGTAATGGTCTGCGCGTTCAGTACTGCGGTGAAGTTTGGAATCGGGAAAGGCAGTACCTGAACAACGCGGGTCACCGTATCGGCACTAATGTTGTTGGAGGCGATCAGCCGGACTGATTTTGCCCCGGCGGTAATATAACGGACCGCGTGCGGACCCAGACCTGTCGCAGTGGAAGGCTGGGCCTGCGCGCCGAAACTCCAGGCGAAGGTGGTGGCAACCTGGGGATTGGCCAACGTATAATAAACCGTATCCAGCCGGCAAAGACTATCGACTGACGGGAAGAAAACGGCATCCGCCGGTGTCGTATTTATCTGGGCAATGCCGATATTATCCAAGTATATATTATTGCCGTAATCATTGGTGGAAACGAAACGAACGACGATCTTTTTATTGGCAAACTGCTGTAAGTCAACCTGTTCAAGTTTCCAGTCGGCAGCGTCGCCTGGAACGTAATAAGCCGTACTGAGTGTGATAGTAGCCAGTTCCGGATCATTCTTCTGCCAGACTACGATCGGAGCCGCTCCCAGGTCACAATCCGAAAACACTTCAACCCGTAGTGCATCGGAATAATCACCACTGTAACCGGCATGCGCCAGGCTGAAGGTCAATCCAGGATCCTCGATACCGGTTAAATCTACCGGGATCATCTGTAAAACATCTTCCTGCCCGCGCTCTTCATAATTGTAACAAGGGATAAATGGCACGCTCGCTTCATTCCCGTCCGCATTAATTACTGCTACATCGCTCATACGCCAAGTGATGGCATTATCCAGATTAATAACCGTCCAGCCGAGTGGCAGCGATAAACCACTGTTAAAAGGCTCTATGAACGTTCCCGATACCGCATTGACAATAACTGGGAAACGCAGCGCGAGCGTATCGTTGTAACGTACCAGATCCTGCAGATAATTGACCCAGATTTTCAGATTGATGACTCCGTTCGTGAGCAACGCAATGGGTACTGTAAATAGATAATCGAGCGTATCGCCAACGGGTATTTGCGGCAATGGCTCCGTCACCGGTACGGCATTATTGACCCGATACGACAATGTGGCAGCGTTGATCGGATTGAGTGCTTCATTGACGACCCGTACTTTGACTTGCTGCGTACTGGCATCACAGGCAACAATCGCACCGCCGGCCGGCAATAGCAGTGCTTGCACACCCGCATCATACTGCTGTGGACAATACAGCAATCCACCAGTCCATTGCACGGCCAAAGCACGTCGGCCGGCCAAGCCGTTGGCGTGGCTGCTGCGAACGGACACCCAGGCAGGATTGCCGTCGTTGGCAAAAGGAAACGTGTAAAAAGTAGTGTCCGAAGTGCCTTTCAATTCCATGTATTTATTGCCCAGCAAATACACATCCGTGCGCAAGGTATCGATTGTTTTTACCCAGGCCAGCGTCATAGAATCCGGGCAAATTTGCTTAAAACCAATCGATTGTGGCAATGGCGCAATGGTAAATGCGTAATCAGACGTATCACGCTGGTCGGCCCGCGTCAACTGCAGCCGGACCTTGCCACTAATGGTATTCGGAACGGTCCAGTCGTACATACGCTTTGCGCCGTCTAATTGCGTTAAGGATTGCCAGTTTACGCCGTCATTTATAGAATATTCCAACGTAAAATTGCCGTTATCCCCTTGGGCATCCCAGTGAATACGCTCGGTTTCGCCAGGAACGAACCCCTCGCCACCGTTGGGATACGTTATTTTAATTTCCTCCGTCCGGAATTCCCAGACAATATAATACGGTTGAGGACCAAAAGGGACCTCGAATCCCTTTACCGTTATCGTATAAGAGCCGGTACCCGGATTATCTATGGCTACCTGTTCCACGTTATTGAGCGAATCGCGGCCATACCCGGCGGGCGTATCGAGAATAAACGGATCCGGGGTAGGATCAAGTTTCCAGGGATAATTTACTAGATTATTTGGTCCGGTTACCGTTAAATCAAGATCATTAAGCAACGCACGGGATGCGCCCGGATCGGCGGGCGCATCCGCCCAATACAGCATAATGCGGACTTGTTTGGTATTGGCCGGAATCTGGAGGGTGTAATTGGTTTTCCCGCTTTGTTCAATTGCCCCCGCCAGGTGGCGGCTTTGTTGCAAGAGCCGCAATGCCCGGTAAGCATTGACGTGCCCCCAGCCAAATTTGTAATCCGGGCCGATATTGCCCAGATCGTTGGCCGTATTCAGGATCGCGGCTTTCAGCAATGCCGCTTCCGGCTGCTGACCGTTGTGTTGCGACTTGAAGGCCTGGGTTAATTGTGCCAGACAGCCGGCGATACCGGGCGCAGCGGCGGAAGTGCCACCAAACACCTGGTAACTATTGTCGGTATCGGTAGAGTTCTGTGCCGTTCCGTTGGCTGATATATCTGGTTTCAACCGGCCATCGTGCGCCGGGCCGCGACTGGAACTGACGGTTAAAGTAGCGTCGGCCTGCAAATTTGCCGTCGCAATGGCATTTTTGGCTTGTTTATGCCCACCGGTGATATTACCCCAACTTGCGCCGGCACCGTAGTCGCAATCGGAAGGATTGGAGTTGCCGGCAGAAAAAACGTGCATGAGGGTCGGATATTCAAAGAGTTGCCGGTCCACTGTTTGGGTGGCTAACGTGTATCCATCATTGCATCCATCCGAGTAAGAACTATTGGTTATGGTAACATTTTCATTGAGATGCAGTGGCAGGGTTTGATCCTGAAACTGAGCGGTATAGTCAATGGCGAAAATCTTCGTACCGGCGGCCATTCCTTTTTTGGCAGGATCGATATTACCCGCGCCGCCGATAATGCCCCCCACGCCGTCACCATGATTACCGGTGTTCACGCCCGATAAATTGGTAAGCCGGCCGGTGAAATCGATGTGCGGTCCAAGGATGCCATCGTCGCGGACGAGCACGGTTACGCCATCGCCATTGTAATGATTGCCCAATGCGTGATCGCTGTCGACCAGGTTCGAACGATGCAGCGAACGCCCTTTGGTATCTTCCGGTTTACCGGGCGGCGGCACTAATTCGAGGTGCCGGATATAAGGCAGTGCGGCAACGGCATCCAGATTTTCTTGTAACATCCGCACTTGCAGAAAACCGTTTTGGTTGCCTTCCAGCAGGACCGTCAGACCGTTTTTGCGGCATAATTCGGCACCGGTCTTTAAATCGACCTGCGGATACAATTGGATATTTACGTCGATTTGATCGCCGTGCACAGCCCAAGCACCATAAGGCTGCTCTTTCAGGTTTTGGGCAATTTTCCAGTCGTTTTTAACCGGAATTATACTTAAAACCTGTAATTTTTCGAATTGTCCAAGATCAAAGGCTTGCGGAATACTTACCAGGTAAGCGCCAAATTGGATATACGCCATAAACTGCACACCGGCATTTTCCAGTACGGCGCGTTCAGCGGCTGTCGGAATCTGTTTGCACTGAATATAACGCACATAACGACCATTGACAATTTCCGCCGCCGCAATAGCCGGTGTTTGCCGGATGGCAGAAAAGTTTGGCGGGAAAATTTCAGTTCCCCAGACAAAATGAACGGGTTGAACTTGCTGGGCATGGGCATAGCCAAGGCAAAGCCACAGCAAAAGCAGCGGAAGGATTTGTTTCATGTGTGCAGACAAAGATGATGTAAGTAAATTCGGACCATACTTTATGGAGACCAAAAGTATTGTTTCCCGATCATATCACGCTCATCGCAACACAGAATGATCAAAATGGCATAATTTATCGCCGTACAAACGTCGTATCCCGTTGATAGACCAGGCAGGTAAAGATGCCTAAAGGATTGGCTGACCCGCTGACATTACTTTTGATCGGAGAAGGCTGGGCAAATGGATTGGCATTCCCGCTGATCGCCAGTTGATAACTTTCGACATAATCGTAATAAGCCGGTGTAATGTGATAAATGGTATTAAAGACAGTATCACCTTCGGTTAATTCGTAGCCAGTGCCAAAAGCGATAATTTTCGAAGTCACCACGCGGTCTGAGACCAGAAAATCCTGCTCTGGAAAACTATCCAATGAGCTGTAATTCAATAATCTACGATAATAATTATCGGTAGATTGATCGTCGGTAATGTAGGTCAACGCACGCGCAAGCGTATCAATATCAGGACTAAACTGGATCACGACACTATCGATCGGCACCAATTGCAACATCGTAGTCGTACCGGTAATGGCGGTGCCATTGGCCAGCCGGATATTAAGGGTGTAGTCTATGCCCGGGGTAGCCGGGACGATATTTTGTCCGGTGTAATTAAATAATTTCAAGGGCGAAAAATCAACAGAAAGGTTATTAGACAACGTATCAGTTTGCCCATTGTAAGAGATGGTCACTGCAGCACCGCTTAACAAGGTTTTATCCAGGAAAGTAGAATCCAGTCCGAACGGATCGAAGAAGGAATAACTCTGGGTGAGCAGCAGGCGGAATGGTTTGCCCGGCTCCAGGTAACACTCCACGACGGGTTGACGCTCGTAATCCGGCAATTTGATGTCGACTTCTTTGGTGAGATTACACGAAGTGGCAAACAGCGCAAGCAGCGCCAAAAGTATATGCAAGTTATTGATTTTCATGGCTTTAAAATTTAAAATTCCAGGTAAGTGAGGGGAGAATTGGAAACAGTGATACTTGCTTGGCGGTTATTTTTTCCGGAATTTGTACACCTGGGAAATCCGTGTCTTTTAGTTCCGGTTCCAGGAAAATGAAATACGGATTGCGGCGATCGGTCGCATTATAAACACTGAGCGTCAGGTCGCTTTCCCATTTTTTGTAACGGAATTTGCGCACAATGCCCAGGTCCGCGCGGGTATATGCCGGATAACGAAAGGTATTGCGCTCGCTGTAGACCGGTACCACCGGCTGAAACTGCTCGCCCGGAATACCCTGAATACTAAGCCGCCCCACGGGCAGCCAGGCGATGTTGCCCGATGTATACACCCAGGTGGCGGTAATCTGCCAGCGAGAACTAAGATTGTACAATGCGACCACGCTCAGGTTGTGGCGGGTATCGAAACGTGGAGAAAAATACTTGCCGTTGTTGATGTCGCGAAACTGTCCGCGTTTCACCCAAGCCAGCGTATAACCGATCCAACCGGTCAATTTTCCCTCTTTTTTCTCGATCTCCAATTCCAGCGGACTAAAAGCATAACCGCGTCCAATGGCCAACTGGCTTTCGAGGTTGTCATTGCCGAACAGCTCGGCGCCATCGATGAAATCGACCTGATTCTGTAGCCATTTGTACCATGCCTCCCAGGTGATCAGCACTTTATCGTTGATCAGATAAGTAGTGCCCAGTGCGACCTGATCACTGATCTCCGGTTTTACTTTCTCCGTACTCGGGTACCAGATATCGGTCGGCAGGGAGAGTCCGCTACTGGCCAGTAAGTGTACGTACTGGTTCATGCGAGCGTAAGAGGCTTTTACTGACCAATTTTTTTGCAAGGTAAAATTGGCAGCGGCACGCGGTTCAAAATTCACATAAAAAGCCGGCTCATTTTGCCAGGCGGATAACCGGGCACCATAATTAAACTTAAGCCGCGGATTGATCGCCCATTCATCCGCAAAATAACCGCCGTATTCCATGCCATCGAAGGTCTGGCCGGAGTTGAAACTCACCCTGCCATCATCACTGCCGGCTTTTAAGCGCGCGGCGACAAAATCATGGAAAGTGCTGCTCAACCCGAATCGCATGGTGTGGCGATTGGAAGGCTGATAGTAAAAGTCCACCTTGGTATTGATATCCCGCACCTTGGAATCCAGGTTGAAGAAAAACCCTTGCAGGATATTTTTGATGTTGTACTGATAGTCGGAATAGGCAAAAGTGGTATTGGCAAACAATCTCGGACCAAAAACGTGGTTCCAGCGCGCCGTCCCGGTCGCATTACCCCAGTCGAAGCGAAAGTTGAAGGTTTCATTTTTAAACCCGAAAACATCACGACCAAAATAACCGCTCAAATACAGGTGGTCGCGCGGCGAGAGGGTGAAATTGACCTTGGTATTCAGATCGTAGAAGTAATAATCCGGAATCGGGTTGTAATCTTCCTTGCCTTGGTTGGCCTTATTGATCTGCCGGGTAATGATATCGGCATAGGTCCGGCGACCACTGACAATGAACGAGGATTTATCTTTCTGGATCGGTCCTTCCAGCGTGAGGCGACTGGAAATCAAGCCTAAACCACCCGAACCGCTGAATTTTTGGTTGTTTCCTTCCTTCATGCGCACATCGATGACCGACGATAAACGCCCGCCGTATTGTGCCGGAAATCCACCCTTGTACACCTTCAAATCTTTCACCGCATCCGAATTGAAGGTGCTGAAAAAACCGAACAGGTGATTAGCATTGTACACCACCGCTTCATCCAAAACAATCAGGTTCTGATCGCCGCCGCCGCCGCGTACAAACAACCCGGTTGTACCTTCCGAACCGGCATTAAAACCCGGTTTGAGTTGCAGAATTTTGATGATGTCCACTTCGCCAAACAAGGCAGGCAGCGCTTTTATTTCTTTGGTGGTCAGTGTAGCTACCGACATCTCGGTACTTTTCAGTTTTTCCTGCAATACGTTGGCTTTGATTACCACTTCCTGCAACACCGAGCCTTCGGGGCGCAGGGCTACGTTTAGTCTGATATTTCCGCCGGGTTTGATAGTGCGAATTTCCGTAGCGAAGCCGATGTAGGTAAAACGCAGGGCAACAGAATCGGTACCAATAGGGAAGGAGAAGGAGTAAAAGCCATATTCATTGCTGACATTCCCTTTGCCGAGACTTAGCACTTCGACGGAGGCGCCGATCAGCGTCTCGCCGGTTTGCGCGTCGGTGAGTACACCGCTTACACTGGCGACTTGCTGAGCAGAAAGCGTGCCGGCAAATAATGTGCTGCAAAGTAGGATTGTGAAAATTTTTTTCATGTTTCTTGTTTGCAGCAAGAACAGCATAAAAAAAACTTTGTTTTGTTGGGGTCTTGTTTTAATCGTCCAAAACGAACAAAATTAACCAACGGCTAAATTACTTCAACGAACGGTAACCATCGGATAAGCAGCCATCTCGATAAGACAGAACCCTGCGCTAGTAAAAACTGCGCCCCTCCCGGACCATTTTGCGCAATAAAGGGCAGCAGCGATACCGGTCTTCCAAGTATTCCACATAGAGAGAATCCAGGCGGGCGACGATATTTTCAAGGCCGATTTCATCGGCCCAGGCCAGCAATCCTTTGGGGTAATTTACGCCCTGCGTCATCGCCAGATCAATATCGTCGCGGGTCGCAATCCGTAAAAAAAAGACGTCTGCCGCCTCGTTAATCAGCATGGCGACAATGCGTTCCACGATTTCTTTGCCCAATGCCACATCCTTATTGGGTTCTGGTTTTTCGGCATTTTCACGGTAGTCATAGAAGCCGCGACCGCTTTTACGACCAAAATAGTGGGCGTCGACCAGGCGCTTTTGCGTAAATGACGGACGGTAGCGCGGATCGAAGTAAAAATTCTGAAACACGATTTCGGTTACGGCATAATTGATATCGTTCCCGATAAAATCCATCAATTCGAACGGTCCCATCCGAAAACCGGCTACGTCGCGCATCGCCCAGTCAATCGTAGCAATATCGGCGATACCTTCGTCGAACATGCGCAGCGCTTCTCCATAATAAGGTCTGGCGACGCGGTTTACAATAAATCCGGGGGTATCTTTGGCCAATACCGTTGTTTTGCCCCAACCATCGACGATGGTTTTGGCCCGTTCTACGACGGCAGGATCGGTCTGAATGGCTGGAATAATTTCCACCAGCCGCATCAGGGGCGCCGGGTTAAAAAAATGTACGCCGATAATCCGTTCCGGATGTTTTAAATGTGCACCCATCGCGGAGATGGACAGCGACGAGGTATTACTGGCCAGGATAGCGCCTTCTTCCGTGATGGCCTCCATACTTTTAAAAGCGATCTGTTTGGCCTCGATATCTTCCACAATGGCCTCAATGATAAGCGAACAGTTGCGAAATGCGCTCATGTGATCGGTAAATTGCAGCCGACTAAACAAGGAATAAGCCTCCGCATCATCCATTTTCCCTTTCTCGGTCAACATTTTTAGCGATGCCTGAATGTTTTTACCAGACTTGGAAAGTGCCAGTGTATGCGTATCGCATATAATAACCTTGTGTCCTGCTGCCGCCGCTACCTGAGCGATCCCGCTACCCATCGCACCTGCGCCCAGTATGCCAATTGTGTCCATGTTTATAAAATTAGGTGGAATGGAGTTGTTTTATCTTGTTTTTCGCAGGGCAAATGTAGGCACACCGCAACGCATGATACCGCTACCGGCCGATTTTTTTTTGAACAGGGTAGGGGAGTCGGTGTTTTAGGGATGGAGTGAACTGTGCAAACGTGAAAAGTGAAATAAGCCACCTGTTGCACCTGTATATATGTTGAAAATTGCGTTTTCGCCGATTTATAAATACGAATTACCAGAAGGCCATCGCTTTCCGATGGTGAAATACGAGCTGATACCCGAGCAACTCCTGTACGAAGGTGCCGTATCGGATGCTAATTTCTTTCACCCCGATCCACTGCCCGAAGCAACGGCACTGCTGACGCACACCAAAACGTATTGGGATAAACTCAACCAGGTAACGCTGTCCGCCAAAGAGGAACGCGCCATTGGGTTTCCGATCAATGAGAAATTTGTCTGGCGCGGGCGTCATATTGCCAACGGCACGATTCAGTGTGCAGCGTTCGCATTTCAACACGGCGTAGCGATGAATATTGCCGGCGGCACGCACCATGCTTTTGCCGACCGGGGCGAAGGGTATTGCTGCCTGAACGACCAGGCCGTGGCGGCTAATTACATGTTACACAACCAGTTAGCGGAGCGTATTCTAATCGTGGATCTGGATGTACACCAAGGCAACGGCACGGCCTCCATTTTCCAGGACGAACCCCGTGTTTTTACCTTTTCGATGCACGGCGAGCGCAATTACCCATTGCGCAAAGAACAATCGGATTTGGATATTGGTTTGCCCGACGGCATGACGGACGAACCTTACCTACGCATCTTACAAGAAACCTTACCGCGTTTGTTCGACGAGTTTCAACCGGATTTTGTGTTTTATCTCAGTGGCGTAGACATCCTTGCTTCCGATAAACTGGGCCGGTTGGAGATCAGCCGCGAAGGTTGCCGGACCCGCGATCGCATCGTGCTGGAATTATGCCGCCGCTATCGACTCCCGGTAGTGGTTTGTATGGGCGGCGGTTATTCCCCGCGGATTGCCGATATCGTAGAAGCACACGCCAATACATTCCGTGTTGCGCAGGAAGTGTTTTTTTAATTTTTTTGTTTTGATTTATATTTTTACATAAAACCATCTTATCTTTGCAGCCCGAAACAAAACAACTCATTTTTTCAACAAAAACACAGCAATTCATGCTCATTATTGAGGTAAAAGACGGCGAAGTCATTGATAAGGTACTTAAGAAGTACAAACGCAAATTTGAAAAAGCCGGTACGCTGAAACAACTGCGTCGCCGCAAAGCATTTGTAAAGCCTTCAGTTACCCGTCGTACGGAAGTTCTGAAAGCCGTTTACAAAGAAGATATGTACGGTAACAAGAACGACTGATTCGCGTAAAAACTACCGGAAGGATCGTATCTTTCGCCTTCCATTATGTTTTACGAAGCATCGTTTTATGAATATTTGTCGCTTGAGCGTCGGTTCTCTTCACATACGTTAACCGCCTACCGCAGCGATTTAAGTAATTTTATTGCTCATGCAACGGAGCAACAATGCCTCACCTCGGCTACCGGGGTGAGGCATCTGCATGTACGGGCTTGGATAGTGGCTCGCATGCAGTCCGGTGAAAGTCCGCGCACCATCAATCGCCGCTTGTCGTGCCTGAAAACCTATTTTCATTTTTTGAAAAAAAGGGAGCATATCACCAAGGATCCGATGCTGAAAGTGGTCAGTCCCAAGACGGGCACGCGCCTGCCAGTATTCGTGCAGGAAGCACAGATGGTCGCCTTGTTCACCCACGTCACGTTTGGCGATGATTTTGCCGGCAAACAGGATCGCCTGATCCTCGAATTGTTGTACGCCACCGGGATTCGCCGCAGCGAGGCCAGTAATTTAAAAACTACGGATATAGATTTTGGTCGCTCGGTACTACGCATTATCGGCAAAGGCAATAAACAACGCAATATGCCTTTTGCCCGCTACTTATCCGACCTGCTGGAATCTTTCCTGGATACGCGTAAAAGCACATTCCCGGGCATTCGTGAATCTTGGCTGTTGCTCAACCGCAAAGGTGAACAGCTGTCGCCGGAAAGCATCTATGCGCTGGTGCGCAAGCATCTGTCAGTGGTCACTACTATCGAACAACGCAGTCCCCACGTACTACGCCACTCCTTTGCCACGCATTTATCCAATAACGGCGCCGACCTCAATGCGATCAAGGAATTACTGGGACACAGCAACCTGGCTGCCACGCAGATTTACATGCACAATAGTATCGAGCGACTGAAAAAAGTATATGAGCAGGCGCACCCGAAAGGGGAGGGGAGTGCGGAGGATGGGAAAGAGGAAAAGTGAAGGCGTGAAAATAGGGTGTCTTATGGTATCTCCGGTTTCCTTTAAGGTAATTGCGCCACAAATTTCCGTGTAGCCTTGGCCCGGTGACTGATCTCGTTTTTCACCGCATCCCCCAGCTCTGCAAATGTCGCGGTGTAA
>JBBRDQ010000122.1:0-14771 GCA_038203695.1 Chitinophagales bacterium | reverse complement strand
GGGGCGTTTGGCGTCGTCGCCGGGGGCGGGACATTGGGCATCCTGATCCCGCCGTCGGCGCCGATGGTGCTCTACGCATATGTCACCGAAACCAGTGTCGGCGCGCTGTTCCTGGCCGGGTTGGTGCCAGGGCTCGGCATGGCGCTGATGTTCGCGATCTATATCGCATTGACCGAACGCCGCGCCGTGGTGCCCGAGGGCGATCCGCCGCCCGAGGCGATCGGCCCCGTCATGGCCCGCGCCGGCTGGTCGCTGACCCTGCCGGTCTTCGTCCTCGGCGGCATCTACATGGGCGTCTTCACCGCGACCGAGGCGGCGGGCACCGGCACGCTCTACGCGCTGTTCATCGCCGCGGTGATCTACCGCACCCTGACCTGGCGTGACCTGATCGCCGGGGTGCAGGAGGCGACCCGGACCTCCTCGATGCTGCTGCTGATCATCGCGGATAATTCGTAATTCGTAATTTTTATTCCTAATTCGTAATTAAACCTCAGTTTGCCTTTTTCGGCGTATTCGGATCCTCGTAGTCAATCTTTCCACCCCACATACGCATCTGACTGAGGATCCATTGCTGTCGTTCGCGCATGTCTTTATTCGGGGCATCTACCCGGAAAATCAGGGGATTGCGCAAGGAAGATGCCAACATGGCGGCTTCCTGACGATTGAGATTTTTGGCGGTTTTATGGTAAAAATGTTGCGCGGCGGCTTCCGCACCGTAGATGCCATCGCCGTATTCGATGCTGTTGAGATAGGCGGTCATAATACGTTCTTTGCTCCAGATCGTCTCGATCAAAAACGTAAAATACACTTCCAGTCCTTTGCGCAGCCAGGAACGGCTGGGCCACAAAAAGATGTTTTTAGCGGTTTGCTGACTGATTGTGCTGGCACCGCGTTTCTTTTTATGCGTCTGATTATACTTATACGCCTTTTCAATGGCTTCAAAATCAAACCCTTCGTGCTCCAGAAAATCCTGGTCTTCCGCGCAGACCACGGCTAATTGCAGGTGCGGCGACAATTCCGACATGGGCACCCAATCGTGCTGCAACGTAAGGGAGCGCTCGCTATCCCAAGTTTGCTCCCAGCACCGCTGCAACATCAATGGAGTCAGCGGAATGGGTAGAAAACCATATAAAATCGTCAACCCGATCGAGAGTCCGAAAAACCACAACGCTATTTTGATCGCGAGCCGCGTAAAATAGCGGCCCCACAATAGTTTACCCGATACATCACGGGGGATGGAGCGGTACCAGCGGCGGAGCATTCGGGCAAAAAAATTCACGGGAGCAGCATTTTTCAGGACAAAAGTAAAACTAGTTCGCGGCTCGACCCTATACTTTCCCGGTAGAAATATGCGAATGTGCAAATCATCTGCTTTTGCGATGGTTAGTCTAAAAAGGTCTAAATACGGCACCCAATTTGCAAATAAAATAGTACAAGTGCGAATAATATGTTAACAACTACCCTTTTTTAGATACTGGCATACCGTTCGCAAGTCTACCTGTGGGTTTGCATGAAGTTTAATTTTATATTTCAATTGCGATCTACCGGAGCCGGCCCACAATCAGCGCCGTGTTTCAAGTCTTTTTCCACCTAATCAAAATTTGATTGCTCATGTCCTATTCCAAAATTTTAATCCCTTTTATTGCCCTGCTTTTTCCGGTGCTGCTGCACGCCCAGGGTAACATCAATCGCTACCCACAATCGGCATTGACCATCCCGATAACCGGCACCATCCGCGAAGACCTGACCCAAAAGCCGATGGCAGGCGTGCAAGTAAGTGTCTGGAACGATATGCTCAAGGAAGTAATTACCACGGTTACAACCGATGCACAGGGTAATTATAACACCAAAGCCCCCGCGCTGGAACGCTACAGCATCAAGACCCAAAAAGCCACTTATTTCGATCAGGAAGTGATCTGTACCGTGGAAAATGGCCGGATTTCCGCCGATTTTGTATTGGCCCACAAACCTGCCTATATTTTTGACATGACCATTTTTGACAAGGCACAGGTACACAATCCGATCAACACCTTGCGCGATTGCAAGGTTGAAATTTACAATAACACCACGCATACACAGGAACTGGCGCTGGAAAAACTGGCCAAATCCACCTTCAATTTCCCCTTCGAAGAAGGCAATCACTACACCTTGCTGGTGCGCAAACCCGGTTACCTGAACCGCCGGATCGAGTTATTCGTCAACATCAACGGCTGTATTCTGTGCGTCGATGGAATGGGCATTTCGGAACCCGATGTCGTGCCGCTGATGTCGCACCGCAATGAATTGGGCTACTTTTTAGGGGCGATCGACCTGGATTCCATCGAAATTGGCAAACGGTTCCAGTTGAAAAATATCTATTACGACTTCGACAAATGGACGATCCGCCCGGAAGCCGCCGCGACGCTCGACAACCTGGCCGTGTTCCTGAAGGACAACGCAGGCATTACGGTAGAACTCGGCTCGCACACCGATGCCCGGGGTGCCGATGAATACAACCTGAACCTGTCCGACAAACGCGCCAAAGCCGCCGTCGATTACCTGGTATCAACGCAAGGTATTGACCATGAAATGATTACGGCTAAAGGATACGGCGAATCACAATTGGTAAACCGCTGCGACGACGGCATTACCTGCTCCGAAAATGAACAACAAATGAACCGCCGTACCGAAATAAAAATTACCGGGCTCAACGGTAAAGATCCACTGTGGGACAAAACCCTGCAACAGATCATCGAAGACCCGCAACTCTATCGCAAGGTCATCGAGCAGGAGAAACGGGCCCGATTGACCCTGAAGGAAAAGTAGTAAGCGCGTGATTGGATGACTGGCTTATCGATGAACCAGTCATCCAATCCACCATTAACCAATAAACCAGTCCACCAATCATCCACCAAACCAGGTTTTTCTGTACGTTTGTCCGGCCATTCAGTAGTCTTGTAATCTCGACGATTTCAACCCTGACTGGAGCCAACCGACAAAAGCATGCGCATCAATTTTCCCAATAATTTCGTCTGGGGCACCTCTACGGCAGCCGCGCAGATAGAAACGGCTACCAACCACCCCTGGCGTGGGATGCGCGCCCGCGATGGGTATACGTTTGAGCGCACCACCGACCACGAACTGCACCGCGAAGCGGATGTGGAATATATTGCGCGCTTCGGCAGCATCTACCGTTGCAGTGTGGATTGGGGCCGTTTGCAGCCGACCCCTTTTCAAAAGTTCGATCCGAAGGTGGTACGCGAATACCGCAACTTTTTTGACCAGTTACAGCAAAAAGGCATGGGCCTCATGCTGGTACTGCACCATTTTGCCCATCCCAACTGGTTTGAAGCAGCCGGCGGCTGGACCTCGGAAGATAATATTCCCTATTATGTTGACTATGTGCGCCAATGCCTGAAGCATTTTGGTTTGTACGCGCAATATTGGAACACCTTCAATGAACCGAATGTCTACGCATTGAATGCGTATATGCTGGGCAATTTCCCGCCCCGCAAAAAACGCCGGTATCGCACCGCCAATCGCGTACTCGACAATATGGGCAAGGCGCACGACATCGCGGTGACGATGCTGCGCGAAAAATCGGACGCACCGATCGGCATTTCCCTGAACACCGCTCTGTTCGAGGGCACCAATCTCCCCGGTAAAACGGTGGCGGCCTTTATGCGCTGGTGGTTTATGCGCCGCGCCGCCCGGCCTTTTGTCAAATGCGATTTCTGGGGATTGAGTTATTACGCCTACATACCATTCGATCCGTTGCCGATCGATGCAATGGATCGGCTTCCAGCGCTCGAAAAACACGGTATTCCGCACGATAAAATGTGGGGTTACCGGCCAGAAGGACTGGGCATGATCCTGCGTCATTTTCATAAAAAATACAAAAAACCCATCTTTATCACCGAAAACGGTTACTGTACCGACGATCAGCAATTGCGGATTGGTGCGATTCGGGATTACTTAAAAGTCTGTCACGATGCCATTCAGGACGGCGTGGACTTGCAGGGATATATTCACTGGAGTACCTGGGACAATTTCGAATGGCACCTGGGCCCAACCTACCGCTTTGGCCTGGTACACGTCGATTTTGAAACTATGGAACGGACCATGACAGAGGCCGGGTTATTTTTTGAAAACGTGGTGCAGGAAAATGGGCTTGATACGATGAAGGAGTTATGAATTAGGAGTTTTGAGTTTTGAGTTTTGAAAATATGATTGTCAACATTTTGCGCTTCATTGATTGATAAAAATACTTTGCACATGCGTTTAATCTTTACCCTTACGCTGTTTTGTTGCGGTGTTTTGCACACCACTGCGCAGGTTTTTATGCGACCGTTCGATAATACGCCTACCCTGTCATTGGGTGGCGCGACGGTGGCTTATCCGGGTCTGGCCAACGGGCTGACCAATGAAGGGCAGTTGGGCCTGGGAGAAAAACGCGGCGTGTATGCCAGTTCGGCCATTCCATACGGTATCAGCGGCTGGCAAGTGGCGCAGCTACAGGCATTTAGCCGGTTGGATAAACAAAGCGGTATCGGCCTGGATGCGCATTATGCCGGCATCGAAGCGTTGCAGGAACAACGGTTTCGCTTGTTATACGGACGACGGCTGGGCGAAAAATTCTATCTCGGCGGCAATATCGGCCTGACGCGCATCGCTGCCCAGGAGTACGGCTCCACCAGTGGCATCACCGCCGGTATTAGTTTGCTGACCCAACCCCTGCCCAAAATATGGTTGGCGGCTTCTCTACAAAACCCGATTCAGCAAAAACTCGGCGACTACGAAACCCCTACCCTCTTGCGTATCGGCGCCACCTGGCACGCTTCGCCCCTGCTCTACCTGCTCGGCGAGGTGGAAAAAGACCTCGATCGCACCGCGCAAATCAAAGGCGGTATCGAATACCGTCCAACGGAAGTGCTGGCACTGCGCATCGGTGCCCGCTCCGGCAGTGCTGCGCGGATCGGCTTTGGCGCAGGTCTACACCTCAAAAATGGCCTGACGCTCGATGTAGGCAGCGAATGGCACCCAAGCCTGGGGCTGACCCCTTCGGCGATGATAAGCTGGAGGAAGTTATGAGTTATGGGTTATATCATAACCAAAGCATTGTCAATAGATTATCACAAATAACTCATAAATAAACTTGTAATTAAAAAAATGCAAAACATAACAGTAATTGGCGGCGGTACGATGGGCAATGGGATCGCACACGTTTTTGCCCAATTTGGATATAAGGTGACGCTGGTGGATGTAGCGCAAACGGCACTGGACAAAGCGATGGGCATGATTAGCGGCAACCTGGATCGCCAGATCAAAAAAGGCACATTGACCGAGACCGAAAAGGCCGCGACATTGGGGCGTATTCAGCCGGTAAACGACCTGGCGGAAGGCGTGGCGCATGCAGATCTGGTCGTAGAAGCCGCGACGGAGCATAGCGCTTTAAAAAGCAAGATTTTTGCACAGATGGACCAGTATGCGCCGGCGCATGCCATTTTAGCCACCAATACTTCGAGCATCAGTATTACCCAGATTGCAGCGGCTACCCAGCGTCCGGCGCAGGTGATCGGTATGCACTTTATGAACCCGGTACCGGTGATGAAATTGGTAGAAGTGATCCGCGGATACGCAACTTCCGATGCAGTGACGACCACAATCATGGATCTTTCGCGCAATCTGCAAAAAGTACCCGTGGAAGTCAACGATTATCCGGGTTTTATTGCCAATCGCATCCTGATGCCGATGATCAATGAAGCGATCTATGCGCTGTACGAAGGCGTAAGCGATGTTGAAGGTATTGATACGGTGATGAAACTGGGTATGGCGCATCCGATGGGCCCACTACAACTGGCCGATTTTATCGGACTGGATGTGTGTTTATCCATTCTGCGGGTGCTGCACGACGGTTTTGGCAACCCTAAATACGCCCCTTGTCCGCTGCTGGTGAATATGGTGATGGCTGGAAAACTAGGCGTTAAAAGCGGCGAAGGATTTTACTTCCACACACCAGGCGTAAAGGAATTGGTAGTAGCAAAGCGGTAAGACACAAAGTCTGGCAAATAAACCCTTGATGCTAAGTTGATTGCAAAGCCCGTCTATATCGTATTAAGCGTTAACCATTATACGTTAACCATTAACCGTTAACCATTATACATTAACCATTAAAAAGAATTTCGTTGCCGGCGGGGATCCCGGCACCGGCAACGAACGCATCCTCATCGTGTCCAGCCAATCAGCCTCCAGTAGCAGTAGTTAGTTGTGTGTGTACTTGTTTGTTGTAGAATCCCTACATATCAGGCAAAGCCATTTTTCCATTTTTGAGCGATCCGGATCACCGTTTCCAGCATGTGTGGTGCCCATTGTTCCGTTTCCCATTCCGTCTGGGCCAAACTGGATACTTGCAGGCGGTCACGGGCATCCAGGTAGTCGGTCGCGGTTTCCAGAATATTCGATAGTTCCAGTTGCTGCGCGTATAATAAATTGTCTTCCAGCGGTTTATGCAGTTCAAACACGCCCGTCGGAAGGAAGGAATTAATTACGCGATTGTCTTTTTCAAGGTCGGCAGTCTGCACAATTTCATCCATGCGCAGAAAATCCCGCTGAAACAAGTGCCGGCTTTCGGGTGTATGAAGACCATTCCCTAATTGCTCCAGCACTACGTATTTCAAATTTGGACACCGTGGAATCGTCTTTGCCAATAATTGAAATACCGCTTCCGGTACTGCATCATCGTGGGTATCGCGCCGGATTTTCCGGTCCGGATTCAGGCTTGATTCCTCCCAACTGCCGCCGGAAATATGAATTTCCCGCACGCGATCCAGCGGATACAAGTTGATAAGCGCGGCAAAATCCAGGTCGAAATTGTGCAACTGACAATAGAGATTGTGCAGATCCAGGATAATAAAGCCGTTGACCGGTTCGATCAACTGTGCCAAAAAATCGCCGTGCCGTTTTACTTCTTCCAGCGAATAGGAAAACGCCAGATTTTCCAGTCCCACCGGACACTGACAGGCATTGTAAATCCTTTTCAGCCGGTCCTGGCCAATCGCCAAGGTCTGTGTTGTCCAGGGAATGCTGATCGGCGCGCCTTTATGAAAATCCTCGCCGGTCATAAACCCGAAATGTTCAGTCACATGATCGAAATGAAATTCGTTTGCCAGCCGCGTCAATTCATCCAGCCATTTCTGTTGCTTTTCTGACCACCTGCCCGAAAACAGGGAGAAAAACACGCCATGTCCGACCAAGCGATTGGCGTTTCCAAATTCCTGCAATAATTCAATGAACCAGGGCGGTACTTCTCGCCCTTGAAAAAGGGTATCAAAAGACCATTCAATCGCCTGTACTTTTTCGGCTTCTAACAGCGGGAGCGACGCCAGCAGGATATTAGCATCCAGGTTACAAGCCAGCGCGGAAAGGATTTTGGACATGCCGGATCAAGATTAACCCATCCCGCAAGCGGGACATTCGCCGTACGTGCCGCCGTGGTGGTCCGTGTTTTTTTCAATCGATTTTTTGGCATCTGCCTCTTCCAGGTCATTGGATTTGGTACAGGCAGTGGTAGTGGCGCCAATAGTAGCGCCCACGAGAATGGCTTGCAAAAGCAATTTTGAAAGTTTCATAGTTCTATGTTTAAAAGTTAATACCCAAAAGACAGGACAACGGGCTAAAAAGGTTGGGCAAGCTCCCATTTATTTATTCTATAGTCTGCAACTACTTTAATTTCAATACATTAGCCCTTATTTATCATTCACGCCCAACTATTTTCCTTATTAAAACTTCCTTTTTCATCGGCATTGATATCGGCACCACCAACGTAAAAGCAGTCGCACTGGATGAGCGGGGTCAGGTACTAGCCCAACACGAACGGACGAACCGGACTTCCCATCCGGCACCGGATCGCAGCGAGCAAAACCCGGAATTGTTGTTTCAGGATATGCTGTCCGTACTGCGGGCAACGTATGCAGATTGTTTGGCAGCGGGCGGTGTATTGGAAGGCGTTGCATTTTCCGCCGCCATGCACAGTCTGATCGCGGTAGACGCACAGGGAACTCCGCTGACGCAGGTGTTATTATGGTCGGACCGGCGGGCGGCCGAGCTGGTAACGGCCTATCGGCACCTGCCACATTCAGTTGCGCAGGCGTACCATACCGGCACCCCACTCCACCCGATGTCGCCGTTTTTCAAGATCAGGTGGCTGCGGGAAAATGAACCCAATCTGCTGCAACGCACCCATAAATTACTGGGTATCAAGGAATTTATATGGTCGCGTATCTTTGGAACCTACGTGTGCGACTACTCCATCGCTTCGGCTACAGGCTTGATGGATACGGCCACCACGCGATGGTTTGCCCAGAGTCTGGCCGACGCGGGTTGCATCGAAGCGCAGTTGCCCGCGCTGGTACCGCCGCAGTATACGGAGCGATTGAATGCCGAACAGGCGGCAAGATGCGGTTTGCCGATCGGTACGCCGTTTGTTATCGGCGCCAGCGATGGTACGCTGGCCAATCTCGGCAGCGGCGCTGCACGGCCCGATACGCTAGTCGTCACGATCGGCACCAGCGCAGCGGTGCGGGTGACTACGCCCCACAAACCGGCGCTGGCCGGACAGCGGACTTTTTGTTATTTACTCGAAGCCGAAAAATATGTCTGCGGGGGCGCGTCCAACAATGGGGCCAATGTACTGGCCTGGCTGCGGGAGGTCGTTTTTTGTGCGCCCGAATCGCCGGAAACGTTTGCCAATATAGCGGGTCAAGTACCGGCCGGAGCCGATGGATTACTGTTTCTTCCACATATTTATGGCGAGCGTGCGCCGCTCTGGGATGCCGCTGCGACGGGAAGTTTTCACAACATCACCAGCCAACATGGCAAGGCGCATTTTATCCGGGCAGTAATGGAGGGCGTGATCTTAAACTTGCGACTGATTGCCGAACTATTGCCGGAGTTTCCGGCGACAGATCGGGTAATGGCTTCCGGCGGATTCAGTAAAAACAAGTTGTGGGTGCAGATGCTGGCCGACATTTTTGAAAAACCGGTCTTTCTGCCCGATGCAGCTGCGGCAGATGCTTCGGCGGTGGGTGCGGTTATGTTGGGCCGGCAAGCACTGAATCTACCGGCACTGGCACTGGGTATTGCAGGGCAGTTGATCCTGCCGGAAGAAAGCACAGGGGTGGTTTACCGGGAGGTGATGGCGAAGTTTGAAGAAAAGTTTTGAGTTTTTGGTTGGGGATTAATAAAGAGATCCCTTCGAGGCGAATGCTTCGAAGGGATCTCTTTAAATAGTATGAGACCGTGGGTCTGGTTTGCTAGAAGAACTTGATGCGGTTGTCCTTCACATTCGCTGCTTTTTTCATGGCGTTGATCAGATTCGTCTGTACGCTTACCACTGCACTAGAACTCATCTGGCGACGGAACATCGTGAGGTCAGCCGGGACTTGCGCAGCAGTTTTGTCAGAGATCGGCGAAAGGATATAAACGCCACCTGTACCCGCAATCGGTGCACTTACGGCATCTTTAGCCAGTGCAAAGGCAGTACCGATGACCCGGCCTTCGCTTCCTCCCTGCATCATGCTGGTACCACGGGCTGTATCAACTTTCGTTTCCCATTGCATCGCGATCGCATCGAGGTCGGTAGGATTCTGTAGTTTACTTTTGATAATCTCCGCTTTTTTGATTTGCAGCACTTTTGCCACTGCATCAGGCAGCGATTTCAGCGTGGCCACGTTGGCTTTCCCGCTTGGTACGATGCTTTTCAGACCCGCCACTACGTACCGGTTGTCGTAGAAACCAACGGAACCGTCGCGGAAAATGAACAGTTCCTTATTGACTGTACCTACTTTGACATTGTCTTCAAAAGCCCATTTAATGATTGCCCGCGCATCGTTGCCGGCCGTCAGAGGCATACCCATATCAAAGTCGCTGGATTTCAGCGGCTTGGTGCTTTGTACGGCTACACCGGGACCCTGCTGGGTGGCCAGTGCCGTCAGTTCGTCGACATTTTTAGCGGTTTGCATCATCGTCTGTGCTCGCTCGCGGTAGCTGCGCTGGGTTGCTTTGCTCGGCTCAACCGCCTGGGTGAAGAACAGCGCTTTCACGCCGGTTTCATTCTTGATGAATTTCTTGTTGGTAATTTCGATCAAGTGCCAGCCGAACTGGGTTTGCACCTTGTACAAAACACCTACTTCTCCCTTATAGAAACAGATCGCGTTGAATTCCGGCACCATGGCACCTTCGGCAAACGTGCCGAGGCTGCCGCCTTTAACGGCCGATCCATCTTCGCTGTTTCTGATTGCCAGGGAGTCAAAACGGGCTTTACCCGTTTTGATAAGGTTCATGAAACTGTCTATTTTCTGCTCTGCGCCGGGGGTACCGGTTTTAAGCAGGATATGGCGGGCGCTGACCGAGTCCGGCATTACTTTGCGGTCGAGGATTTTGGCAATCGCCCAAACGCCATTGTCGAGATAAGGGCCGACTACCGTTCCCAGTGGTTTTTGCAGCAGTGAATCGGCTGCTTTGGCTGGAAGGGCAGATTTAAGTTTGTACTTCTCTTCGTATGTGCCGCCGTTGGTCAGCATAAACAACGAGTCATTTTTCGACTCGCGGAAACTTGGGACCAGTTTGAGTACGGTTTCACGGGAAGCAGCCGTATCGCCTGTAGTTGGCACCACATTGAACGCTACAAAACTGATCACGCGGGTTTCCTCCATCTGGCTGTACAACCGTGGATTTTCGCTGAGGTATTTTTCGTAGTCCGCATCGGTAACGGCTGCGTCTGCATCGGCTACTTTGTCGTAAGGAACACGTACATATTTGAAGTCAAGGCGTTCGTTGCTTTCCTTGAAGCCCATTTCGGCCTGCCATGAAGGGGTGTACATGCCTTTGGTGACCATGTTGACAATTTTGTCTTCCAGGCGGCGCGCCACGACTTCTTTTTCCTGTTCTTTCCAGGTAAAGAAGAACTGCGGCTGGGCCGATTCCAGCTGTCCGCCGTCGAGGGCCTGTTTTACCTGATTGAGATAACCCATGTCCATTTGTCCGTTGCGGGCATACCGTTCGCGCAGGATCGGGCTGATATTACCGGGATTACCGAACTGGATTTCGTTCAATTCCCCTTCGCTGATACCGTAGTTGCCCAGATCATCGGCATATCCAAGGCCGATTTTTTCGGCTTCGCCGGATACCAGCGCACGTTTTACAAAATAATCCCACGCTTTATCGCGGGCACCGAAGATTTGTTCGCCGTCGGCATTGGAATAGATCAGTTTCTGGTAACGATCAAAATCGTCGTACCGAATTGTCGTACCATTTACTTTGCCAAGGGTTGTTCTATCTGAATTTCCGCTATTTGCGTTATCCCAATACACCTGAATAATGAAGCTACCCAAGGCCAAAACCATTGCCGCAGTGAGCAACCAGCCATTTTTCCGAATCGTTCCGATTAAAGCCATTTTACTGTAATTAGTTGAAAATCAAATTTTTAGACACAAAAAGTATCGTTTTCAAAAAAGCAGACGCAAAGGTAAATGTTTACCCCTTAAAAAAGTCAAGAAAATTTAAAATTGCCGCATTTATTGCTCCGATAGTTCCAGCCAGCGCATTTCCTTGGTATCCATGCTATCCTGAATAGTACCCAGTTCGGTGGATAGTTTAGCGGAGTCCGCAGCACTTAAATCCATGTCATTGAAGCGGTTAAGTATTTCTTTTTTCCGTTTTTCCAGGTTCTCCATATCCTTTTCCAGCTTCTTTAATTCGTTGCGCTCCGCGCCGCTCAAACCGACTTTTGGAGCGGCTTGAACCACCGGGGCACTCACGCCGGAGCGTTCCAGGGCTTTTTTCTCCTGTTCATTGGCCCGTTTGATGGCGCGGTATTCGGCGTAGGTACCGTTAAAATCCTTGACTTTTCCGTCGCCCTCAAAGATAAACAGGTGATCGACGAGGCGATCCATGAAATAACGGTCGTGGGTAACGACCACCAGACAGCCCGGGTACTCTTCCAGAAAGTCTTCCAAAACCTGCAAGGTGAGGACGTCCAGGTCGTTGGTCGGTTCGTCCAGAATCAGGAAATTGGGATTTTTCATCAGCACCATCAGCAGGTACAATCGCCGCCGTTCGCCCCCGGAAAGTTGCGAGACGTAGACTTGTTGTTGCGAGCGCGTGAACAGAAAGCGCTCCAGCAATTGCGCGGCCGACAGTTCCTTGCCTTTTTCCAGCGGAATTACTTCGGCGATGTCGCGCACCGCATCGATAACCCGTTTATCTTCGGTCATCTGGATACCCTCCTGTTTGTAATGGCCGAAAATAACCGTTTCACCCACTACCACTTTACCAGTGTCGGGTGCCAGCGTGCCGGTGATCAATTGCAAAAAAGTGGATTTTCCGGCACCATTTTGTCCCACGATGCCAATGCGTTCCTTGCGTTTGAACTTATAGGTAAAACCTTCGATCAGGTTTTTGTCGCCGTAGCGCTTGCTCACGTTGTGGCATTCGACGATTTTCCCTCCGAGCCAGTTTTCCTTGATCTGCAGGCTCATTTCGTCCTTGCGCACCTTCAGCGCATCGTTGTTTTCCCGGCGGTCGAAATAGGCATCGACCCGGGCCTTCGCCTTGGTAGTACGGGCCTGCGGACTCCGGCGTACCCAGTCGAGTTCGTTTTTGAGCAGTTTATTCTGTTTCTCGTAAGTAGTAGCCTGCACTTCTTCCAGCGTGGCCTTTTTCTCTAAATAATCCGCGTAACTGCCCGAGTACCGGCGCAGTTGTCCGCCTTCCAACTCGATAATACTGTCGCAGACATTTTCCAGGAAGTACCGGTCGTGCGTTACCATGAACAGTGTGATGCCCGGCTGTTGCAGGTATTCTTCCAGCCATTCGATCATCTCCACATCCAGGTGGTTGGTCGGCTCGTCGAGAATCAGGAAATCGGGTTCGTCGAGCAATACCTTGACCAGGGCGAGGCGTTTTTGCTGTCCGCCGGAGAGGTTTTTGATTTTCAGGTCAAAATTATCCATGCGGAACTGGAAGAGCATTTCTTTCACTTTGGCTTCGAACGACCAGGCTTGGTGCTCATCCATATCGGCCATGGCCTCCTGCAATTCATGGGTGTTTTCCGGATGGGCCACCGCGTGTTCGTAGCGCTGCATGATGCGTACGAGCGGATTTTCCGGATCGAGCACGGCACTCAGCACATCGAGTTCCGGGTGAAAATTAGGTTCCTGGTCCAGCCAGCCGATGCGGATATCCTTGCGAATAATAATCTTGGCTTGTTCGCCTTCCGAGCCTTCCTTGCCGGCGATCACGCGCATGAGCGTAGACTTACCGGTGCCATTTTTGGCGATCAGGCCGATTTTCTGCCCCTTGTCAATGTAGAGGTTGATATTTTTAAACAACACCTTCTCTCCGTAGGTCTTGGTGATGTTCTCTAAAGTTAAAAAATTCACAGTTTTGCAGTGGATAGGAAACGATGGACGATAGAATTGGTCGGGACAATTTGCAAAAGAGACCAGTATTGGGGCGCAAAGGTACACATTTCGGTTGCTTCCGTATTTTTACGTGCAAAACAGCGCAACTCTCGTCAATGGGTTTTTTATTTGCCCCGTGAAATGCGGTTCTCTTGCCGGGACGCAAGAGCAGACCCATGCCTTCCCAGCCCATAAACCCACACATTCAAAACGCGCTACAGATTATGAAACTACAATTTACCCTCCTCTTTTCATTTTTGCTGCAACTCGCCTTCGCCCAAAACGCCACTGTTACCGGCGTAATTAGCGACGCGGCGACCGGCGAACCACTCATCGGTGCCACCATCAATGCCGGTAACGGAACCGGCGCCGCCACCGATGCCGACGGGAAGTACAGTATTGCGCTGCCTCCGGGACGTTATGATATTACGTTTTCGATCGTTGGATATGCGGTTAAAACCCAAAGCGTTCGACTGGCCGATGGGCAATCGCTGACGCTGGATATCAGCTTGAGCGACGCAGATAATTTACTGCAAACCGCGACAGTTACCTCCGGCAAATTTGAAAAACCGCTGGGCGAAGTCACCGTCTCGCTGGATGTGCTGAAGCCGAAACTCATCGCCAGCACCAATGCGACTTCTGTCGATGATGTACTCGGCAAAGTACCGGGCGTAAATGTAATCGACGGGCAGATCAATATCCGCGGCGGATCCGGATTTTCGTACGGTGCCGGCACCCGCGTACTGCTGCTGGTCGACGATATTCCGGCCTTGCAGGCGGACGCCGGGTTCCCCAACTGGGACGATATCGCGGTCGAGAATATCAGTCAGATCGAAGTGCTGAAAGGCGCGGCTTCGGCACTGTACGGTTCCTCGGCCATGAACGGCATTATCAATATCCGCACCGGCTACGCTACCGACCAGCCGGAAACCGAGGCTTCGGTTTTTGGCAGAACCTGGGGCGCGCCCAAAGATGCGGCTAAACAGTGGTGGGGACGCGATACATCCGGCCTGGCGCAACCCTATGAATCGGGCTTCAGTATCGCACACCGCCGCAAAATCGGTAAAGTTGACCTGGTGCTGGGCGCTTACGGACTGATCCGCGATAGTTACAACCGCGCAACATACAGCCGATACGGCCGCATCACGCCCAATATCCGCTACCGCGTTACCAACCGCCTGACGCTGGGTTTGAATACCAATTTCAATTTCGGCCGCAGCGGCAGTTTCTTTATCTGGGGTGGCGATGGCCCCGCGTCGTATCAACCAGGGCTGGGTTCGGCCAGCAAGTCGCTGGGCCGCTTCCGGTACAACATCGACCCGTCGGTGCAGT